>JAFOJM010000006.1 GCA_017420185.1 Candidatus Saccharimonadota bacterium
CTGGTCGCACCTCTATTCTTGGGACACACAACTTCGTGCGCCTTTGGCGAACAAGGACCGTTCGGCCAAGCCTATGGTCCCAATAATAGAGGTGCGGCCAGTCTTCGGACTAATTATGTAACAATGTCGGGTAATTTACGTAAAAAATAAACTCATTTTCGTTCGTGCTTGACCTCACGCCATGCTAATTTTTACAACGTTTCGCTCAATCCTCGCCTCGATCAAGTTGCCAGCTCGCTCAGCCTTTCAGGCTTCGCTCGACAACTTTACTCGTCTCAGATGAGGAAAAGCTGTAAAAATTACTTGGGTTTGCCAAATACTCACTCAAATTGAGTTTATTTTTACTATATTATATTTTTTCTAATGAAATAGTGATATTCTCGCTACCGACTTTGGCGATTTCATCGTGAGAATAATTAGCATTTTTGGTAAACTCCGCGGCGCCAACCTCAGACATTACCAAATCTTCGTAGCCTACTGGCAAGTCTACGGATAATGAGAGCTTAATACGGTCGTCCACCTGAAGGCCAGCGTGCTTGCGAGCAGCCTGCACGGCACGGATGATATCACGTGCATAGCCTTCACGCTTTAGCTCGTCGGTGAGAGTCTTGTCTAATACTAGCTGATCACCAGTCTCTACAGATTTGACATTAACTTCGTCTAGAATGATTTGCTCATAGAATTCTGGTAGCCGATCTCCTGGATATACGAGCCTAGAGAGAGGTTGGCGGATTTTGATTTGCTGCTCGGTGTCAGACTTTTGCATACGAAGTGCCAGAGCGTCGGTAATGATGGCGCGAGTGCGGGACATTTTACTCAGCACATCTTCATCTACGGCGCTGGCGGCCGGCCAGTCTGTGAGGTGTACGGAGTCGGTGGAGCCGGTCATTTTTTGATAGAGCTCTTCGGCGAGGAATGGTGTGAATGGCGCCAGGAGCTTAGCTAGGTATATCAATACAAAATATAGCGTAGCGTAGGCAGAGTGCTTGTCGGCAGAGTCGTCATTTTTACTAAAGCGGCGACGGCTACGGCGGACGTACCAGTTGCTGAGGTCCTCTATAAACGGTAATACATTTTCTAACGCGCGCGGGAGATTGTACTCTTCCATACCAGACATAATATCACTCCGCAGCTGATAAAGGCGCGAAAGAATCCAAATGTCTAGGGGGCTAGTAGCGGAGTCTGGAGAAAACTTAGCCAGATCATCTGAGTCTATGCCATCTATCTCGGCATAGGTGGTGAAGAAATCATAGACATTCCAAATCATAGCTAGCTTACGGTGCACATCGGAAACGTCTTTATCCAGCATAGTGAAATCTTCGCCGGACATAACTGGACTGCTGAGCAGTAGCAAGCGGTACGCATCGGCGGAATATTGATCCATTAGGACATTTGGGTCGGTGTAGTTGCCGAGGGACTTGCTCATCTTGCGACCATCGTTCCCCGCCAGGGTCCCAGTAGTAATAACATTTTTGTAGGCGTTTTTGTGGCCAGATTTGGCTTTGTTGCCAAAGGCGCCGATCTCGGCGAGGGCGGTATTGACCGCATGGACATAATAGAACCATGCTCTTACTTGTCCGACGTATTCCACGATGAAATCGGCTGGATAATTGCGTTCGAACTTGTCTTTGTTTTCGAATGGATAATGTAGCTGGGCAAATGGCATGGAGCCGGATTCAAACCAACAGTCTAGGACTTTGTCGATACGAGTGAAGTGCTCACCGTCGATATCAAAGGTGATGTTGTCTACCCATGGGCGGTGATAATCTTCCAATTCTACCCCGGAGAGATCCTTGAGCTCGGCATAGCTACCTATTACCTTAACCGTGCCGTGGTCGCCTTTCCATACTGGCATGGCTGTAGCCCAAAACCGGTCACGAGACAGATTCCAATCTGGTGCCGCATCGATATTTTTGGCAAAGCGACCGTGTTTAAGGTAATCTGGGAACCAATTGATGTTTTCGTTCTCTGCGAGCATAAGAGGCTTTTGGCCCTGAACATCAAAGAACCATGATGGGAAGGCGCGATACATGATGCGCTCTTTGCTGCGAGGATTAAATGGATACTCGTGCTGGATGTATTCTATTTTATATATGATTCCCTCGGCTTCCATGCATTTTGCGATAAATTTGTTGGCGGCCCAAATCTGAATACCGTGATCATCGGTATCGCGCACGCCGAGCTGATGAAGTTTGTCGGCATATTCGGGTATGTAATAACCGTTTTCGTCTAGGGTATCTACAAAGCCAATCTCTGACTCGTGCTCTAGATAGAGAGCGTAGTCGTCTTCGCCGTAGGCTGGGGCGATATGAACAATGCCAGTGCCTTCTTCTTCGCCCACGAAGTCGGCCGTGAATACTTGACAAATAGTACCGTCTATGCTATAATATTGAGAACCAGCGAGGTTGGTGCCAGTGATTTTGTTGTCTATGACTTCGTAGTCTACACCTGCGAAGATTTTTTCTACTTTGGATGCAGCCAAAATATACAATTCATCGCCTACTTTGACCTTGGCGTACTTCATCTTGGCGCCTACAGCAAGAGCACGATTGGCCATGAGCGTCCAGGGGGTGGTGGTCCAGGCGAGGAAGAAGCAAGCTTCAAATCCGTCTTCTTCGGACACGCTCCAGGGCGCTCGCCCAAGCTTATGGTCCTCAGAAGAGGATTTTGAAGTTTGCAGTCTAAACTTAACGTATGCGCTAGGGTCGGTGACAGTCTGATAAGCATCGTTATCCATAGTAACCTCGGCCTTGCTAACTGGAGTAGCGAACTTGGTGTCGTACATCAATACTTTGCGACCTTCGTAAATCTTACCAGCATC
The DNA here is from genome assembly GCA_017420185.1 of Candidatus Saccharimonadota bacterium. Taxonomy (GTDB): domain Bacteria; phylum Patescibacteriota; class Saccharimonadia; order Saccharimonadales; family Saccharimonadaceae; genus Nanosyncoccus. Next base: position 2,822 of record JAFOJM010000006.1, read on the forward strand.
GTAGAGCTGTTTGAAAGCCCACCAGACGGACTCCATGAAGTCTTTGTTCATAGTGCGGTAGCAATTGTCAAAATCCACCCAGCGGCCGACGCGGTCAATAGTTCCCCGCCAGGCTTCGGAATTTGCCACCATGGATTCGCGGGCTTTTATAATGTAATCTTCTAGGCTCCACTTAGTACCGATATCACGGCGATCGGTAATGCCGAGCTGTTTTTCTACAAAGTTTTCCGCCGGCAAGCCATGACAATCCCAGCCCCAGCGACGCTCTACCCGGTAGCCTTGCATAGTCCAGTAGCGTGGCACGGCGTCTTTTACTACGGAGCTTAGGAGTGTGCCGTGATGCGGCAAACCAGTGATAAAGGGTGGGCCATCGTAAAATACGTAGGACTTGTCGACAGGACGGGCCTCTACGGACTGCTCAAAAGTATTATTCTTGTGCCACCACTTAGAGATGGACTTTTCGTATTCTATGGGTTTTCTTCTTTGACCAGACTGGTATTTCATTTTGCTCCTTTCATTAAAAAACCAATGGTATAACCATTGGAACTCTCGAAAGAGCGGTACCATCCAATTTCCGATATTATCGGCGCTTAATTGGTCTCTCACGCGGAGTCACGGGCGGGTCTAGTCGGCTAGTAGCCTTTCTTCCGCCAGCTTGCAGGTGATAGCTGCTCAGGTGCTTTGTATTAGTATACCATATCTTACGAAAATATTAAAATGCGCGAGGCAAAGTTATTTCGTGCGGCAGAGCGATACTGTGGTTTAGGAATTGGCAAGAATAACAATGTCGCCTTTGAGCAGATTGTATTCTTCTGTGGTCAAGTGGAACTTAGTAACGATCGCAGGGCTGCCGTCTATAATTTGAAGGTGTTTTTTGGCGTATGGAGCAAGACGGTGAGACGCCTCAAGCTTGATTTTTGCTAGAGCCGCTTCTTCGTACGTATCAAAAGAGTTACCGATGAGCTCTCTGCGCTGTTGTGCATCGCCGGACAGTAGATCTTCCTTCCGAACACCCCAGATTTTACCTGTCTGTGTGAGGTAATATTTGAGCCAGTCGCTTGGTAAAGTTCCTATTTCTTTCATTTCGTACATTTAGATCTTCCCATGAAACTTTTGAGACAGAGGATACACAGTAACAGCTACTTCGCCGTCAAACCAATAGATATTATTGTTGTAGATTTTTGCGATAGTGCCGTATTGTCTTTCTTTGCACAACAATTCCTTACGTAGTTTACCGTACTTGATATCGCGTGCCCTTTTGCCGTAGCGATTCGCTTGACTGGCAAATTGAGGCATACGCTTGCTTTTGGCTATGCGCTGAGAAAAACGTTTATCAAAATGGTGAGTTAGGCGTACTTTACCCATATATATCTCCTGTGGCTTTAGCTATTACCTGGGCTACCTCTTGTAGCATAGAGCTTCTGGCCTTTTTGTCGTATTCTACGGATGGGCCGGGGCTCTCGGAATATGTTTCTTCGTAGTGATAATCATATTTATTGATAGCTTTTGCAATGTTGTCCATAGCATCTATATCAAATGATATAGGGACTTTGTTCTTGGATAGATAGCTTTTGATACTTTCGAATAGAGAGATTATGTCCGGGGACTTTTCGATAGGAACCAGCAGTACATTCTCAACAATACTACTCGGATCATATGCTCCAGCATAGTAAGATGCTTTTTGCTTTGCTGTCGGATATATCAAGATGTCTTCATGCTCACCGATATTCGTACAGAAATCAAATTCATAGTTGGCGTATTCTTTGCCGTCTGCAGAAATACTGATTTTCTCAAAAATAGCTTTCATCCTACTAAAATAGGTGAAATGATATTCGCTACCGTCACAAGCGTGCGCGTATGCCATGTTTACGTTTACTACAGCATCATCTATAGACCAACGGCTGAGCTTGCGGACTTCTTTCTCGAGAAAAGTCTTAAACTTGCTGATAGATACAGCCTCATCGGAGAGATTAAGGCCATCATGGAGGCTCTCAATATAGTAATCTGCTAATTCCCCGATAAGGGCGTTTGCAGTGGTCTTATTGTCTTTGGCTAGCTGTTCAAAGCCTAACCAGGTTTTTTCTTTGATGCGCAAGGAGACAGTTCTTGAGCTGCCTTTGGTACGCCTAGCTAGCTCCTGGGGATTGATTAACTTATTCATAATTCTTATTATATCATACAAACATTTTTTTGTAAATATTTCATAATATTTTCATAACTTATTTCATTTTTTGAGCCGTAGTTAGGGCTTTTTGGACCAAGGAGTAAAGAGTGCTCGTGTAGGAATTATACTGGTATGATGCTACAGCTTGCGTAGTAATCTGACACCAAAATATCCATATAGTTTATTTAGTGAATATTGTCCTGGCGGCCAAATAATACTGGCAGGCTATGCTGCGCCGGACTCGACCTCTTGGTGGAGCTTGGCGAATTTTTTGGACTTTTTGTCTAGCTCAGCGAAATCTGTACCAGAAATCGCTTCGGTTTTGCCGGATTCGATATAATTGCGTAATACGCCTACCAAGATAAATGGACGAATGAAGGTAGAATGAATAATGCTCCACATAATTAGACCGCCGATGCCAGATACTATGAACATGAGATTTTGTGGATCGGCTAAAAATCCTAAGTCCTTCCCTTCTGCCGACATTTCAGCAAATTCATTTGCGAGAGCTGCAAAAGCATCTGGGAATGCTAGTGTGATGAGATAAAATATGCCAAAGAACGCACCGCCAATGATGGCAAGCGACAAGAGCCCCATGCCAAAGACTCTACCGAGGTTCTTCATTAATGTCTTGCCGTGCTTGAAAAATAGCACAGCGCCTTCGAGGGTAGCCTTGGTAGCCTTTTCATCTTTACGATAAAATACCCAGCCCAAGCAGCAATCGCACAAATATCCTACTACTGTCTGGATAGCACCTGCAATAGTGCCTCCTACTGCGCCGCCATTGTCGCCACCTACGGCTTTGCCTAGTGCTGTGATAGCATTGCCAATTTCATTGAAGATCCCCTTGATGACACCAGTCACTGCATAATATGCCGCTACCGTCACAAATTTTTCTTTTACAATTTTCTTTCCTTCGCCATATACGTCCTCTGGCAATTTACCTTCTGCAACTCCTTTGGTCATCATAGCAATCTGCCCGGCTTTAAATACATATGAAATAAAATGCGAAGCAATAGCTACTATAATAATACCTATTATCACGCCGACTGCTAGGCCGATAAGACCATTACTAGCGGCTTTGTCAGCGATAAAGAATCCTGCTGTAGCGACCAATATAATAACTGCAAAGGACATAGCATCCCATAAAAATCGCTTGATAGAGAATACTAATGTTTTTTTGTAAATTGCTTTGTTGTCCATGGTTACCCTTATTTTAATTGATTTTATTATATCGCGTCATGAGCCATAGCGCAAGTTATTTTACAATTCTTTTTCTAATAATTCCGTCGCCTTAGTATCTATCATTTCGTCATATCCTACTAGTGATTTATACGGCGCAAATTGGGCAGCGCGATCATGCATAGTCATGCAGGGCCGGGATGAGTCGTGAAAATGTGGCAGGTCTATAATGTCATCGTACTGGCTCATGCACGATGCCCTCCTACTTGGCGATTGCGGATGCGCATAGTAGCACGTGGCTCATAGTTTTTAAGCTTCATAATAGAATTTTTGCCGTAGCGCTGTTTGATAGCGAGTTCAGCGGCCTGGAGCCTTTGTTCGCGAGCTTGGGTCTCGGCTTGCTGTTGGTAGTCTGTAAAAATATTGGTCTGACGTAATTCCCTGTTCGCAGTGACACTATCTTTGACATGGTTGGCTACTATATAAATGGCTCGTACATTTAGGGAGCTATTTACTATTTTGGCGTATAGTTCGAGCGCCTTTGATGAAAAAGCTTTAGCAGAATTAGTGAAAGTTTCTAGATTTATGGTGCCGTGCGCAGGCTTTGGTACATTGCGGCCATAATAATCTTTATGCATAAGTCCGGTATAGCCAGGGCAACCTTTGTCGTAAACTATGGTCAGCACTAGCTGGTCAGAAGCGAGAGATTTAGCAAAAAGGTCTAGCGCCAAAGCATCCGCCATTTCCCACACTACTAACTTAGCATCGTCATAGCTGTATGGCTCGTGCAACACTTGACCGCTAGAAACGGAATGATTGTCACTATGATATGACTTGATGTCGTGAATAGTGACTGGCTCCCAGCCCCAGGCGTGGTCTATGAGAAGCTCGGCATTGATGCCAAATTCCGCATAGAGTTTGCTCGAGCCGGTAAGCGAATACCGAGCGAGGTCTCCCATGGTATGAATGCCAAGGTGTGCCAGCCGCCTACTGTAGCCAGGGCCGATCCGCCAGAAATCCGTAAGTGGAGTGTGATTCCATAGCTCTTCCCTGTAGGTATGCTCGGTGAGCTCGGCGATACGCACACCGTGGGAGTCTGGTGGCATGTGTTTGGCTTTGATATCCATGGCTACTTTGGCCAAATACATATTGGTGCCAATGCCGGCCGTAGCAGTAATACCGGTGGCCTTGTGTACAGCGTGAATCATCTTTTCTGCTAGTTCGCGAGCAGACATGTGATAATTTTTGAGATAAGGAGTGGCGTCGATAAAAACTTCATCGATAGAATACACATGAATATCTGTAGGCGCGACGAATTTAGCATAGATACCGTAAATCTCCTGCGAAATTTGCATGTATTTTGTCATCTGGGGCGGGGCTACAATAAAATCTGCTCCGGCACGCTCTGCTACCTGGATTACATGGTAGAGGCGTTCACGACCGCGAAGGCCGTAGGCTTTGAGCGCAGGCGATACCGCCAGGCAGATGGTCTTGTCGGTACGTGCAATATCTGCTACTACCAGGCGCGCAGTGAGGGGGTCTAGCCCACGCTCTACACACTCTACCGACGCGTAGAAAGATTTAAGATCTATAGCGATGTACTGACGCTGCATACATATATTATACCCTGTAACGCCAAGCGCAAGCAAAGCAACCCTCCTTGTGGCAATCTTGGCTGGGACTTGTGAGCGCTTAGGTGCGCCCACAAATCTAGTGGCCCACCCTGATGGTGAGCCACGTTCCCGGGGCCCTAAAAGGTAGAAACTACTGAACAGGAGCTACGCACCGGACTGAGTACCCGTAGTTCTTGTTGCTGTAATTCGCACCCGGAACGGCGTCGTCACTATTGAAGTACAGGCCGTACGCGCTGTTGGTATTATACACAGTAGACGACCGATAGTAGCCGCCGCTGCCACGACTGCCCGCCGACGAACCGTACCAGCGGCCGGAATAGACGAAGTTATTTGGGAAGGAGCGCCATTTATTGGAAGCTTCAGTCGAGCCTTGGGAGCTTCCAGTTCCGCCCATACTAGTGTCTAAGTGGGAGAAAGAACCGTTTGCTGATGTTTGCTTGCCTATTGGTAGCATCCAGCCAGCTGGGCAGATGTCACCAGATACTTCACCGGAAGATTTGCCATAGGTACCATTACCAGCTGTAGCAGAGTACCAGTTGTAGTAGTTACTGTAGGAGTAAAGGCTAGTGTCAAAACTACTGCTATGCGCACTACTGGTAAAGTCTTGGCTGAAGGCTGGTGAGGTAGTAGTGAGGGCAGTGTTGTTGGTATTTAGTTTAGACTGATCAAGACATTCAGCACTACCATTTGTACACCAATCATTACTGGTAGCAGAGAGGAAATTAGAAGTAGTTTGTTCTGTGTAGTTGTTGGTGAGTGGGAGTGATGGATTGTTGGTGTTTTGCTGTGATAGTTCTGGATTGTTGTCTAGTCTTAAGTTTTCTGTCATCCAGCAGTTACCGTCTGCTAGCCTGGCTACTGTGTAGATATTACCGTC
>JAFOJM010000007.1 GCA_017420185.1 Candidatus Saccharimonadota bacterium
CGTTCTGCTCGTTATAGAGATAAAAAATACTCGCAATTTTATCTGGTATTTGTTCAACTATTTTTCCTTTTTCTTTTTCATATTCTGTAAAGATGTAATCTATTAGACTCATGAGTTCCTTTGGCTTGATATCATAAAGAAAATGCATATTTCTAATCAAGATATTGCGTAATAAATACGGAGTCGCTTCGTTAATCTTTGGTTTGGGTAAAGTGTCGGAATAAAAGATGTTGAAGTATTCTTCGATAAAATCTATAAGGTCGCCAGCAGTGAAACCGCCCAATGTATTTATGGATAGATATGGCTCCTCATTTTTGCCATCAGAATATCTTTCGCGATTATTATTGTAATGCCTATCAAATGATATGCCATCCATTATGTATGCACGCATGGGGTGTGCGATTGATTCGTATATTCGAATGGCTACGGCTAAATCTAGCCAATCATAGCATTCTACGAAATAATCTAGAATATGTTGTTTATTTTTCTCTAGACTTTCCGTTGTACAGAAACTGAGTAGTTGACGTACCGTACTAATAGGTTGGTCCCATTTTGCCCTAACTATTGCGACTCGCTGCGAGGGATTCCATAGTGAACTTTTTTTCAAAACATTTTTATCAAAGTTGCTAAAAAGGTCGTTCTTTGCACCCTCAAAGATAGCGATGGCTCGAGATACGATAAAGTCGTCTGCGTCAATAGACGGAACGTGTTTCGTATGGTCGTACATACCAAAATAATCGTGTATTCTGGATTTCTTCATCTCTTATATTATACCATATTCCCAGAGAAAATCATCTCCGCCAGGGGCTCTGTAATGACGATTGCAGGCGTGTTAAGCCCAAAGCTAATAAATTGTACGTTTTGGTGATAAACCCGCTCAAACTCGCTTAAAACACCCTAAGGACATTTTCGTCAAAAAGGCTTTATTTTTCTCAGAATTAGGAGCAAAATTTCAATTTAATTATGAAAATGCCGAAATCCATCACCATTATGAAATATCTCGGTACTGACGGAGATTGTCACTTCGAGATTGTCGACGATTTGCAGTTTCCAGATCTTGAGGACAGGATGAATTACCTCGCCAGACTAGAGCGTAGGCTTTGGGCTGATGGCGAGATAGTTGGGCATTTATGGACTAGAACGTCAGAAAGTTGCGGTGTGATATGAAACTGCTTCAACCCGATATTTGCCGAAACTTCTACCGCTACGAGCAAGTCCGTAGGGGTGGTAAATACAATATGATTATGGACGCAAGGTTTGCGATGATAGAGGCGGGGCTGAGTGCGAAAGAGTATGCAAACGTGATCAGCCATTATTCCGAGTATAAGTCGGCAATAGAGGAGAACTTCGACTCGATAGATAATTTTATGGAGGTTTTTAGGTGCGGCTCTTAGATTACGAGTGCCAGACTACTTTCTGGCAGGATTTCACTATTGCCGATAAGTTTGGGCTTGAGGCAGTTAAAGACACTTATAGGAGAGCTAAGGAAGAATGGGGCGATGACCGTATATATGGCACCGAACTCTCGATGGTACTTAATCATAAGTGCTGGTATTACTACGAGCGAAATAACACTCTGAGCAAACTATATTCTGACCTTTGGGCTGAGTATCACGATTACGTGCTTGATAACTGGAAAGGAGAGGGTTTACAGTACTATTTGCAAATTACGGATTAGCCCATTTTAATATAGCCATATTTATCGACAGCATCAAAAATGATATAATTATGCCATGGTTATCAAGATAAAAACTTATTTGGCGGTTATCTTATGAGTGAGTTTCTGCATAGCGGTCCGGAGTCGTTTGAAAACGAGCAAGAATCCGATTCTGGTTTGGCAGAATTGGCTGCCAATGGTCTCTCTCGTGTCATCGATGAGCGTGGTGATAGTATTGGACACGATGATGACGAATATAACGAGGAGCGCCCTAATGACAACGATGATGACGAAGGCGACTATGATGATAGCTATGAAGAAGAGGACGATGATGAATATGGCGAATATGATGATGAAGATTATTACTCTGAATATGAGGAGCAACATTATGGCGAAGAGCGTGCCGATTTTGATGAAGAAAGATTAACGCTTCAAGAAATTCCTTTGCCAAAAGAAATCTTAGAGCGCTATTCTTTTATTGGCGAATTACCTCACGGCGTTGCCGTCATGGGCGGCGTCGCTAGAAGTATTGCACGAGAAATTATCACTGGTGAGCGCGAACCGATTCGCGATATTGATCTTGTTAATATTACTGACGAAGATGGTAATAGTGAAGTCGATTATGAAACCCTTGACGCTCTTTCACGAAAATATATGCCAGATGATTATACCTTCGGCCACGGTGTCGGAAATGATACCATGGACCATTATTTCAAATCGCGTGATTTTACTATTAATCAGAGCCTCATAATGGACGGTAAACTCATTATCAGCGATCTTGCCTACAACGATTTTCAAGAAAATATTATTCGCCCTACTTATTTCGAGCATCCTTATGATGGCGATGAAATAAGTAGTAGACTTTTTCTTAAGGCTTTAATGATGCGTAGTGTAGTTTCTCAGATTTCGGATTCAATCCCGCTTATAGAGGATATGGAGCGCCCTGATTATATCGGTTCATTTGATACGGCGCTATTCTTGAATAAGGCTATGAGTAGGGGAGCTGAAACTGCGCGCGTCTTTACTGGGGATTTAGCTGATTGGGATATTATATCGGAAGAATATGCCGGTCGCCCTGTCGCCCTTGCTAAAGCGCTTCTTGAGGATGTTTATGCGTTTGAATTTCGCCCATCCACGGATGAACGTTTTAAGGATATCGCAGAATGTGATGACATGGGTGGATTCTTCGTGCCATCTTCAATGTTAAGCTATCATGCTTCAGATCCGGTAATTCGTCGTGCTATCGCCGAATATGAGGACGGAATAGGCGAGTCTATTAATAGTGGGGAAGAACGACTCTCCGGTTATTACACTCAAGCCGAATATGACGATATCAATCGTTCTGGCGGCTATGATGACGATTACGATGATTATGCTTAATTAGCACAAAAAATACCGCTCTCGCGGTTTCTTAGAAAAAGGTTAACCCCGGACTTTCGCCCGGGGTTTATGTTGATAGTTACAATGTGCGAACCAGTTTATAGCGATGGTGCGCTTTATTACTTAGCTAGGGGGAGGTGGGTTCAGGCTTTCAGCGTTCCTCGCGATGGAACAATCCCCAACCCTGTCCGATGGACGGGCAAGATCTGGTTCCAGTCAGTCCGGCTTTACCGAAGAAAGCCTCCTCGATACCGTTCTGGATTTCCGCTACCCTTTCAAGCTGAGCTTCGGTGATCGTTTCAGGACGATAGATCACATAGAACTCATGAGGAGCTGCGGTATAGGCATGACGCCATTCCAGGACAAGTTCTCCGGGCATAATCTGATCCCATACTTCGTATCCCTCGTCGTAACGCTGAATGCGACGCGAATCTCCGGTGATACCATCACGGGGACGATCCATACCGTTAGGCATGATAACGTAACCCTGACCAGCATTGGTAGCACCAGAACGATTCCAGATCTGGATATTGCTCGGTAACCCGAGAGCTTTCGCTTCTTCCTGAGCCTTCTTAAGGCGCTCGGCAGCTTCTTCGGCTTCACGCTTCTCTCGAATCTCCGTCTCCTTTGACTCGAGCATTGCGATACAGGACTTCAGGCCGTCCTCGCTATAGGCAAATTCATGTGCGGATTCCTCGTGATAGGTATGGTAGTTCCAATACCTTTCATAAGGTTCAAACACTTTTGCCTTTTCGGAAGAGGTCGTTTCCATGCGCCAGCCGATTCCGACGAACCTAGCCTCAAGGGCCAAGAATTTCGGCTCGAATTCGGCTTTCGCCGCATCTCTAGCCGCCCATGCTGCTTTTGTATCGGAAACGCGCTGTTCCTGCTCAGTGATCCACTGCTCGGCTTTCTGAACATTTTCCTCTGTATAGAGGTACTGAGTGTATTCGATCTTGAAATACGAATCGAGCATCTCAAATGTTTTTCTGCCCCAATGGTATTCACCGAAAAAATCATTTAGTGGGACAAGACGCTTCTCAACTGCTTCAAGCCTAGCAACAAGTCCGGCTTTCGCCTGACGGGATTCTTCTTCGGCCGCCAACTTAGCCTTGTAGGCTTTGTCATTGGATTCAGAGGTTTCTCTCTGGAGCTTAGCGTGCTTCTCGCGATAAGCTTTCGCTCTGCGCTCGAATTCCGCCGTGTGATCCACCTTTGTTTCGCCATCAACTTCGTCGATATGCAAAACTCTGGAAAAACCGACCGGCACAACCCAGAAGTCATTACCAGCTCCACCGCCGTTGCTAGAAGCTCTGCGGAAGTATTTTACTCCTTCGATAGCATTTGCTTCATCGGAGTAGGTTCCGCGATGACTGTTGAAGCATCCACCCCAGGAAACGCGCACCAATAAGTCCTTAGCGAACTTGGGGTTCTTCGGACGGAAGCAGGCTCCGCCCTTTTTGCTACGCCAGAAATCGCCAAACATGAACTCGGCGTCGCCGTCGAAGTCCATATTCATGCTGTCAGTAACCTCGCGGTCACTACTGTAGCGAAGCGGGTTGATGGGTTTCCCGTTGGCGTCGAGTTCTACCTCTTTGCCAACAACGAATGTGATGTTCGGGCAGTATTTACCAAAGATGTTGACCAGAAAACCAGTCTCCGTCTCATAACAGGTCTCTCCGAACATTTCGCGTGCCTCAACGATTGCCATAGTCTTTTTCATGGTAATCTCCTTTCTTCCCTAGGGGAAAAGCCAATGCCTTGTAAGATTAAGAGGATTTTCCTCACATTGGCGACTCCTGCTCCTTGTGAGCAGCGTTAAACCTGCTATAAACTAGTAGGCTTGACGCTGCTCAGAAGATAACAGAATGAAGATGCCATGAAATTGATATTCCTAGCTAATTGTTAATCATTCTGAACTTGAGCTGCTTTTCTCAAATTCATACCTACATTATAGCACACTTTACCAAAATTGTCAATATGCCACCCCTGTAAAGAAAAAATAAGCGTAATAGCTAACAGATATGGCAAACGGCCGGATTTCTCCGACCGTTTTATGTGGAATTAGGGGGTGTATTATTGGTTGTCAGTCGTTCACTGCTTTTTCCGCGAGGGCGATAGCGTCCTCTTTGGTTTTAGCTACGGCGAAGAATCTAGCCGTATGACAGAAAACAGCCGTTTCTACACCAGAAGCTTCCTTAAGCTCCTTATCTCTAAGTCCACGCCATCCCTCAGGGAAAGGCTTCCTCTGAGCCATCATATCATCGATTGTCGGCGGAATTGCCTGTACATTCCAATTACCATCGACCGCCGGAAAAACTGCGTAGAGCAAGTTAGCGGCTTTCGGGTTATCGGAAGTGAGGACGGCTTCAAGCCACCCACCGATGAACTGATCCATGACGATTACAGCGCCATCTGCGGCCTCGATCTGTTCCTTAACCAATTTCTGCCCACGGATTGAAGAAATGGCGACTTTGATTTCGCGCTCCAGTATCATACCTGCGATTTCGCAAGCCTTTACGAAACACTCATCTGCGTCTTCATCTTCATCCCAGAGGCTATTGTAGGTCGAAATAACCGAGGAAACCGACATCGAATCGCCTTTTTCGCCTTGGCCATTATCCCTTGCGTCAATACCTCTAATGAGGGCATTATCGACATAGGATACGACTTCAAGTGCTATTTCGTCATCGACTCCCTTAGCCTCGCCTAGTTTCTTGACGATTTCCGCTCCGTACTCACGCCAGATTAAACCGGCAGAAGAGTAGGTGATTCCGTCAGGGCGAACCTCGGAGAAGCTTTTCTGATGATGGTCGAAGCGTTTTCGGGCGGGATCAAATTCGCCACCAACATCGTACACGATAACTTTCGTGTTATTGATGACATTCTGATCTCTAGTCCTGAACAGCTCCACCGGGAACAGAATTGCGAGCATCGCCGTTGCGAATACCTCATCCGCGTGGTGCGGAGCGGTATGCGTTACGGCATTGACGACCTCAGAATAAGTTTTGTGAACTCGTACCATAGTTTACACCTCCCTAATTGATAATGTACGAAACACGATAGTTCCACTTATCATTATAGCATACATTACCATTTTTGTCAATCAAAGCTTATGCTTCTACCTCTGTCGCACTAGGTCTTTTAATCTATTAACTAACGAGGTTAAGTCAATTTTAATCTGTTCAGGAATCTGCTTCTTCTCTACGATCTTTAAGAACTCATTATAAAACCATAGCTCATCATCTTTGCTAGCATTGAATTTTTGCCAAATACTATCGCCGACTCTTTCATATTCTTCCAGTATATCTGTCAGGTTATGAATCTTATCGGCGGTAGAAACGATTAGTGATCGTTCGTCTTCTACGCTATCTAGGTGTGCTAAATAACCTCTTTTACGCTCTATCCAAGGTTTTTCTGGCTCGCCAGCAGTTTTATCTTCCGAAACATCTTTTACGATTTTGACTATCTCATCGCCGAAATCATTCCTCATATCCGTTTCGGAATATACCGTAGGCTTTACATCCTCTAAAATATCATGCAAAATACCTGCTACAACCGTGTTTTCATCGGTCGTATATTCCGAGATAATCATTGCTACCGCGACAGGATGTGCGATATATGGAATGTCTGTACCTTTCCTCGTTTGATTGCGATGCGCTTTAGACGCTACTTTTAGAGCCAGATTAACCTTGTCGCTAATCATTAGATAACCTTACCTAGATCTTCTTTGTTTGCCGCCCAGGCCACGGTTGAACCCTCGCCCGGCTGGAATGCGGCAATACCTGCAACTTTGCCCTTATAACCAGAAGCGATAGAAGCTTTGAGCCAATTCGGACCTTGCGTAGAGATTACTACTACGGCATTTTCAGGGAGCTGAGGAACGGTCATCGTTTCTAGATCCGCAGGTGAAATTGGGTTATTTGAAGCGTGAGCTGTATTATGGACGACATAGATTGGCTTACCTTCCATTTCGCCTTGTTGCTGTGGTTCAGCCCACCATTTGGCGTCTAGCTCCTCGGCTTCTGGGAGCTTCTTTACAGGAATGTAGCCGTCTGGACCACGCAAACGTACATCACTACTCCCAGCATCTTCAAATGCCATAGCAAGCGCAATGGCCTCCCAAGAGTTAACTGGGCCGTTTAGCCATGCCGGCTGCCCATCGAAATCAAGGGCCTTTTCGTAAATCTGTGGGATTGCCGAACGTAAAATTTGCTTATTTTGCACCTGTTTTTGCTGTCCATCTCTGGTAGTAATAGTCCGTTCAATGGTTTCATTTGGTAAATCTTTGAATACTTCTGGAATAAATACTTCAAAAGGATTGGCGTTCTCGCCCTCGTGGGCTTCTTTATAGGCAACATTGCCCTCTACTAAGCCAGATATCAAACCTGCAACCTGCTTGATAGTTTCTCTGTCAGCTGCCGGTTCGCCACGCTCGAGGTGATGCACCGAGCTTACAATATGGCTCTTTTCTGGCTCCATTGGACGTTGAACGTCATGATTGCCTTGATAATGACTATGGAGTTTAGCTATGACTTCGATATTATTTTCTTCGAAAAAGTCGCGCCATTCCGCTACTTTTGATAAGTCGCCAGCGAGAATAATAGCATGGGTTGCACCCTCAATCATTTGGGCATTTTCCTCGCTCGTCCGGCCACCAACGTCAATAATCATTAGCGGGCCTTCCCAGTCGTGGATCTTCTTTTTGCGATCTGCTACGAATTCAGGCGTGAATTTACCTTTTTGACGGAATTTTACTACTTCTGGATCGTCGTAATGGCGCTGAAGCCATGGGCCTTCGCCGTCTGGCGCCGCACTAAATGAAAATGTATTATCTTTGTCTAAGTTCTGAGTCAAAGCTTCTATAAATACTGATTTTCCAGAGTGTGGTGGGCCGCCAATAACGATTTTTATGCCTCTTTTTAGCTTTTCTTGGCGCTCCGCCAGACTCTCTGCCGTATCTATAGCCGGAATACTCTCGGCTAAAGCTTCCGAGGATTGTTCTTCCTCTGCGCTCCCCATAGAATCTACCGATTCCAGCGCTCTCTGTCCTAACTCCTGCACTGGAGTTGTATCTGGTTGCTCAATGTTTTCTATGTTCTCTTGCCGATTTTCCGTCGGCGCCTCAAATTGAGGCCACTCAGCTCCACTGGAACTGGGGAATGACTCATTCATTTTTTTTAAATCCTTTTGTTAAGTATTACCTAATAAAATTATACCATGAAAATGGTATTTTTAGACAAAGGGAAAGCCCGGACGGTTGTCCGGGCTATGATAGTTCCCAATATTCAGTTGTAGAAGGGGGGGAAGCAGAGCTCTTTTTTGGTCGGCGTTTGTTGCGGATTGTCCGCTAGAAGTTAAGGGCGAACCTTAGAACTTTTATTTCACGCTTTCCGTAGGAGATGCTCGTCATCGAGCTGCTTTAGACGAGGGCAAACCTCTTGCAGCCGATGATGCGGCCATCAGCGTCACGCATCGGATCCGCCGTGATAAGCAGGTCATCGACCCTGCGTCCGACAGCCTTGGCTGCGTTTGCGGTGATGATGCTGACCACGTAGTAGGTTCCTTCTGCGTACTCCGGCAGATCCTCCGGCTCGCCGAACTTCATGGAGACAAGCTCCACTCCGTCAAGATTGCCGACGACTTCTGCGGTCTGCTTCGCACGGGCGATGCCCTTGCTCTCGAAGGACTTCACGATAGTTCCGTCCTCGTTGCAGATGTTGATGGTATGCGGGGTGAGATTGATAATGTTCGTCATGGCGAACTCCTTTCCGGGGCCTTGCCCCAATGTACTATCAGGGAAACGGTCCCAGTTCCGCCCGCACCGAACTCTAACTTTCGCAAGGTGGGGTGGCTGAAGATAATATATTCAATAAACTTAGATTAATTGTATTATCTTCACTCATCCCACCTTGAGATGAGTTATTATTCTACACGTCGTATTGGTCTTAATGTTCTTAAGCTTTTCGATTGGCTGCTTTCCTTTCTCAAGCTTATGACACCATTATAGCACAAGCGCTTTATTTTGTCAATAGTTTTTACATAAAATTGACAATAATACAATTAATTGCTCAGAAAGTACCTCTGTTCGCGACACTAATTTAAATCATCAATCATACAATCCAATTTTTTAATTCTGGCGTTAGATTCATCTTTCATTAATCTTTTATACTCTTCATCATTTAGGCACTTAATCCAAAGTTTTTCTTTCATGTCGCCTGCAAAGAGCATTTCTTCAGCCTCTAACTCCATCATCTCAAGACGGTCATTATCGCTTCCGGGAGCCTCTTCTTCAGTTATACGGCGGTAGCAAGGCAAGCTTCGGCTGTTTAGGTATTTCATTAAAACTAGTTTCATAATAATTTAATTATTTCGCTTCCAGTAATTTTGAGGGCTTTATTTTTCCGAGCAATACGGGATAATTGTTTCAAAATCAATATAAGGAGAGTATGACGAACAGAGGCAACATTCCTAAATATTCGCAAAAAGCTGCTTATTTACAGGAGGCAAAATCTTCGTTTAATAAACTCGACAATAAGGGCTTTGCTAAACTGGAGAAGATTGCGAAATACACCTCATTATTTCGGCACCAAACTTCTTATATCGATAAAAAATTGTTGCCATTTATGTATGACAACGGTCTTTTTACTGGCAGTGATTATTGGCTTGACGGTTTGGAGTGGTTAGAGCAAGATACGAAAAACAGAATCAAAGAGCTTGACCTAGACAATACTCTTATTCTTTTAACGTCAGCTTTGGCTGGCAACGACAATAAAGGTGCTGATTATTGGTATCGCATTGGTATTACTGCCCAACTACTTAAACATTTGTCGCAATTAAGGGGCTAAACATCTAGTTCTGGTATTACACCCTCGTTCAATTCTATCTTGCCATCAATCTCGCATAACTCGCATTCAATATTCATCATAATAATTTAATTTTCCCCCACTTAGCCCCCATAATATAGTAAACGGCAAAACGGACAAAACGGCATTATGACATAATTGTTTAACTCTCTGGGTTATAATCCTCTAGTCGATTACGGATATCTTCCTTGTAGATGGTTAAAGCTTGCTTAATTTGCCCCAGCCAAAATTTCTTGTTAGAAGCCGCCATCTCGGCCTTTTTTCTTGTTCGCTCATCCATAAGATGCACTTCACAATAAGAAAAGGCCAATTTGACGGCTTCTAGTTAAGAAATTTCTGTTGTCCGAGCGGGATGAGAGCCGTAGGTTCGCCCTTTCAAGGAGATGAGCGAAAAGAAAATTTATTTTCTTTTCCGAATGACGCAGAAAGGTGCACTTTTGCACAGCAAAAGTGTTTATTCTGTCGGTCCAGTTATTGTTTTAGTAGTCCTTCTATTGTTCTTTTGTGCTTACCACTGGCTAGGCTTTCTTCCATCTTTTTAGCGTGGGGAAAACTTTTGCGCAGTAGTCTTTCATTTGCTCGTTGGTCATACCGGCTTGCTCACCAAACTGTGAGCATTTGTCGATAAACTCTTCCATGGTGCATTTCTCGACAAACTCGCCGTCTTTGTAACACCACTTGCAGTAATCTTCGTTTTTGCTGCCGTCTTTTTCGGTGGCAAACATTTCCTCTGAGGTAAGTGGCATTGCACAACTTTGACAGATTTTTTGTTCCATATTATATATCCTTGTTTAACTACCATAATTATAACATTAATGCGGCTATTTTTGAGTCATTCGGCATTGCTGTATAACTTGCCGTATTTTATATCTACTGTATTTTGGAAGCTATGCGATGTAAGATCTAAAGGCTGTGGCGGGCGAGCTCTTGCTCGTGAGCTCTGATGGATTGCATTGCTTGAGCTTTGGAATCGGCGCAGGTAGATTCGTTATTTGTGAAAGCATCTTTGTTACGTGAATATAGCTTGAGCGCTTCGGTAACGGTGGTTCCAATAGTATGCGCCTCGTCTTCGATTAATTGATCCCTATAGCCATGGTAGCCGTTTTGTGGGCTTAGGTAATTTTTGAAATTTTCCCCATAAATTACGCTGCGCAAGGTAGGCGAATCGCTTGAGAGGTAATCTTGCCGAGCATGCCACATCTCGTGTGCGATGCACGATAGCATTTCTCCCGCTATATTGCTAGCGTCGCCATCATGTGCACTACTCGCTTTGGCGAAATTAAACCATATGGTATCCGTACCTGGCACATATAGGCCCCAAGTATCTGCATATTGCTCATCATTTCCGGGAAGAGCCTCCAGCTGCACTTGATTCCCTATGCCAAAAATTTCTGAAAATAGCGCAATGGCGCCCTTAATACTGCCATCTACACCTAGACCATTCTCGTCTTGCACAAATTGATCTGACAAGGCGCCTATTTCTGCTGCCGAGGCATATATTCCAAATGTGTATGGGTCGACAAACTGTTTTCCCCATTCCCTATTTGTTGGCCCTTCTCCGATATGCACTTTGACGAGCTCGTCTTCGTCTATAGGAGATTCCGTCACGGCGCTTAGCTTGGTTGCAACCCAATCATTCCAGCGGGTGATGAATTGTTTTTGAGGGTCGAATTCTTCTGCCTCTTCTGACATTTTTATAAAGGCATCTTTGCTGGAGGTTTCGTTTGAGATTTTAGCCTCTTCGCCACGCATAGTTACATTATAGCACGCGTGAATGTTTGAGGCTAATGCTTAGCTTTCTATTTGACGATATACGCACTATCCCATGCTATAATTACCTAAATGGGCGGCAAAGTTTACATGTGATTGTGGCCCAGCTAAAGAGTAGTAATTGATGAATGCGATTAATTGTTTTTTCAAAAAATATGCTGACTATATAGCTTTGTTTGTGCTAAATGCAGCAGAGATGATACTGGAGCTGGTAGCGGCACGGCTAATGTCGCCATATTTTGGCAACAGTAATTTTGTATGGACCGCTATTATAGGCATAATATTGCTGGCTATGAGTCTGGGCAACATACTGGGCGGAAAACTCGCCTCTTGCGGGAGCGCTAGATACTGGGCAAGCTTGCTTTTACTTTTTGCGTCTATTTATATAGCTGCTACTCCACTAGTGGATGCGCCGATTTTGAAATCCGTCAAGGACGTGGGACTAGGCACACAATTTTCTTCGGTGATAAGTAGTGCTATATTCTTTCTTTTGCCGTCTACGATACTAGGCATCATTACTCCTATCATCATGAAAGAGCGAATCGGCGACGGCAAAGACAAAGGTAAAGAGTCTGGGCGCATCACAGCCATAATTGCAATAGGGAGTCTGACGGGTACTTTCTTGGGTGGATTCTTGCTAATACCAGCACTAGGGACCAAAATGATCTTTGCCTTGCTAGGCGCGGTGATTATTCCTACGGTATTACTGCTGAGACCTCTGTCTGCAACTAGATCCGGCAAGCTCCAATGGGGACTGGTGGCGACCCTAGCTATTGCAGCGACCGTAAGTATTGTATCGGTAGCAACAGTAAATGACGACACCGCGAAGGTGGCAAACATAAGCGTTGACACCGAATATGGCAGAATAATTATAGAGGAGGGCACCCGCAATGGAGAGCCAGTACTATATTACAAGCAAAGTGGCGCGTATTCTTCGGCTACTTACTTAGACGACGATCGTAAATTTGATCTGGTGTTTGATTATCTTAAAAAATACGATTTGATGCTAGATTTTGTGGATGCAAAACAAGTAGCGATGATAGGCGGGGCGGCCTACCAATATCCAAAATATTTTATTTCGCATTTTCCCGACAAGACTATGGATGTGATAGAGATTGACCCCAAGTCTACAGAGATTGCACGGAAATATTTCTTTTTGGATGATTTGATTCATACTTATGGCGAAGATAGGCTGGGGCTATACAATGAAGATGGTAGGATTTTCTTATCAAATAGCGATAAAAAATACGACGCCATCCTAAACGATGCTTTTTCTGGCGAGGTGCCAGTAGGAACGCTAGCTACGGTGGAGGCCGCCGAGACGATCAAGCAAAGTTTGGTGCCAAATGGCGTATATATGTCAAATGTGCTAGGAGCGGTAAGTGGTGACAAGGGCAAGTTCTTACGGGCAGAGGTAAAGACCTTGATGAAAGTTTTTGACTATGTATATGTGGTGCCGGTGCACGAAAACTCCACAAGTGCTCAATACGTAAACTGGCTGGTGATAGCCACAGACAACAAGTACCGGCCACAAACAGCGATAGATATAGAGATAGGCGACGATGACATCGTATTGACAGATGACTACAACCCTGTAGATAGTTTGGTATCTACAGGGTATCATGATTAGCCGCTTATTTGCTGTTGTAGTAGGAGTGTCCGGACTTGCCTGGGGTGTATGTTGGGTCTAGCTGAATAGCCTGAGAGTCACTAACGAGTCTAACTTCACCAGTGCTGCTAGTACATTCGTTGTCGTCGTACGGATTTTTGTTGTACGATGTTACATCCCTACAGTGCCACAATATTTTGGTACCTTCTGCAATGATTTTATCAACCGGCTCGGTGGTGATTTCTGTGCGAACTGGATCGCGTTTGATTTCTTTCCCTTTTTCATATGTGACGCTATAGGTATATGTCTTTACGCCAGGCTTACCAGCTTCTCGTACTACAGTCTTGCCGTATTCTACGGATGAATCTTTGACGGTGATAGTATTGTACGGAATAGACTCAGTGGTAGTCTCTTCTTTTACTACTGTTGATGGTGCGGCAGAAAAACATATACCGGCAATAGCAACAGTACCAAGTAGCGCCAATGTGATACCTGCGAATGCGCGTCTTGTGGACTTGCTTTTTGTATTACTCATAGTTCTCCTTATTTACTTTCCTTTTCAGATTTTTCTCTAGCAAGTGCCCTATTGTACATATCGTCCATATGGTCTGGCTCTGTAGTGACAGCCATTTTGGCTTCGCAGAGAGACTTTACAGACTGGTTGTAATGCGCGACGTTGCTTAGCACGCTATTTTTGGACTGCTTGAGCCTCTCGGCATAGCCTGGATAGAGTGCTAGCTTAGATACGCCGTTGATAATATAGGCTCTGCGGTCAGCGATTTCGTCGAGTAGCTTGTTGTACTCGTATTTCGCCATCATGTATTCGTACAATTTGGCATTGGTGAGCTGCTTGGTGGCGGCATATGTCATAAAGCCCGTACCGATGTAGAGCAAAATCTGTAATCCGCCCATAACTACATTTTGCTGCAGTAGGAAATTCCCCTCCATGGTCTCGATATTCTTAAGATCTAGGCCTATACGTAGCCAAGCTAGATATATGCCTACTACCAACCATATAGCAATTTCTATGGTCTTGGTTTTGTATTTTACCTTTGTGTTGGCGCTCTGATAGCCAATTGCAGCCATAGAGAAGAAACATACCATACCAGTGATGATGGATATTACTAGTGCACGAGGGTCATTTTTATCTACACTCATAACCTGGGCTAGAGAGTTATTGAGAAGTAGAGCGTCCGTAATCTCACTTGCAATCCCTACAAGTAAGAAAATAACACTGACCCACGGAAAATGAATCCCATAATCACCGCCGTCTAAGCGTGGCTGCTCATCTTCTGGAGTAGTTGTAGTTGTAGTTTTTTTGCGAAAAATACTCATTATTTTTTCTCCCATTTTAGATTATCTACTAATTCTTCGTATTTAAGCTTGAGGCTTGCGGAGTCGTCGTAAAGCCTACAGTGGTCAACAGGGATGGTCGTGTCTGGATCCAAAGCCACAATAGCACGCCTAAGCCGCAGGTCGGCCTCTTTGGCACGCTCCATGAGCTCTTCGTAGCCGGTGTATTCTGCATAGATTTCGGCTTTGCCGTCCGCATAGAGCTGGTCTAGCTTGTTGGCTTTATTGATGAAGCGGTCTTCGATATTGAAATCTTTTTTGCTAAACTTTGAATCTACGTATTGACGAACATAGAAGAGCGCTCTAGGGTCTAAGACTCCTTCTTGCTGTAGGTCGTTTACGGTCTCTTTTTGAAGCGCATCTAACTCTTCTTTACTGATAACTTCGAGAGTAGATTTGGGCTTTTCCCATTCAGAAGAATCATCTTCTGAGCCGAAGAAATTCCGTACGATGGGTATCTTTTGTATAAAATTATTCATTTATTTATTCCTTTCTTGAAGATTATTTATCCAGTATTCTGGTGCCATTAGCGAATCTATGACGTATTTGAGGCCATTTTTTTCAATGGTTTTGGTGGCAATACGCGCGTAGTTTTCGCTGCGGATTTTGTAGTCTTGTTCTATTTTACTTTTTTGACTAATGTAAGCGATTTCGTGCCTACGAATGTCGTCTTCTATGCTGTTGATTCGGATTTTTAGGTCTACTTTTTCTTCGATAAGCGCCTCTAGCTTGTTGCGTTCGGTTTTTCTTTCTCCTTCTAGGTAGAATTTTTGCGCACCTGTAGCAGCTCGGCTCAGCCTTTTGCTGATTTCTCCTAGTTTGTCTTCACTTGTGCGAATTTGCAAGGAAACTTTACCGATAGCTTCGTTGGTGTTGTCTAGGTCTTTTTTGAGTCCGCTGCAGATTTCTGCGTATTCTTCGGCGATTTTAACAAGTAGTGCGTTTCTGGAGACGACTAGTTGCTCCATGTATTTGGTATAGACGTGGTAGTTCCAGCGGCCATCGGGCTCTTTTTCGCGAAGATATACTTTCCAGTTTTTGATACCGTGCTGTTTGCCGTAATCTTGATTGATAAGTTTTCTATCTATGCGGCCATGGTATATATCTTTCCAGATACAGTGGTAAGCTATGGCGCCTTCGTATTTGGTAGACTCAACAATGAATACTATTATTGGCACGATAACAAGGACAAAGACGATAAATATACTCCAGCTGCCGTTCATGACGCCTAGATTGTATAGTAGGATGCCCGTAAATAAATCTATGAGGATAGCTATAGCAGTACAAAACACGATATTGAAGGTTTTGTTGTGCGCAATATAGTTGCTGTATTGTGAATATTCAATCATATTAGTCCTCTAGAACTTCTAGAATTACCGTCCTGTGTTCGACAGCTACACCGGTGTCACCACAGTAAGGTATTTCTTCGCGGTCATCTTGCGGGCCATCCACACCATTGACGGTAATTTTGGACGTATCTACGTGTAACTCGCTCAAGATGTTGCGGATAACAGTAGCTCTATCGATACTTAGCTGGGTACCTTTGCCCTCTCCACATTTGGTCTGATAACCAGTGAGCTTGATACGCACCCCTGTGGTATCGTTGAAATTTTTGGCAAATTCACTGAGAATATCTTTGACTTCGTCGTAATTGATAAGATTGGCGGTGTTTTTGTCGAACTTTGCGATGTTGGCATTGAGGGAAAATTTGTACCCTGGCTTAAGCTCTCCAGGGACAATGGTAGGGTTGACCCAGTAATCAGTAGCAACAGACGTAGTGGTGTCACTGATATTGATGGATTTAGGGTTCATGCTGATACCTACATAGCTGAGTGCTGCTATGTAAATATTCTCGGTCTTGTTGATTAAGCTCTGGGACAGTGGCAACTGGCCATTTGTTGTAAGCGTTTGTCCGGCCCCGTACCAGATAAGGCTGGTGCGCCCATAATCATTTTGACGGATATTGGAGTCTGATATTCTACCGGTGATATATTTTTCATCTTTAGACAATAGCCCATCAAAAGCAAAGTTCACAATGCCAGTATCGGATAGGCCTGATCCGTAAACTATAATTAGCGGGCTCTCGGCGCCAGTACCTTTGAGGTAGCTAGCAGCTCGCATAATGGCTTCATAATAATTGGCACCACCTTCAGATGGAGATGTCTTGGCTGCCTCATTTATGCCTTTGATAAGCCTTTTGATTTGGCCTTGCTGATTGGCTTGATTGTGGTCTTTCTTCTCGATATATTTACTTGCTATTTCTATAGAATACGGGTTGGCGGTAGCGGAATACATACATACGTTTGGTTTTTTGTCTAGCGGTGTGGCCGTAAATACATCTTTGACGGTTTCTTCAAAATTTTCGTTACTGAAATCCGGGGCGGGAGAATTAGCAACATTACCAACCACAAAACAAACCGCGTCGTGGTCGGCAGATGGAGACTCTGGGCCTTCGCCGCTTGACGGAGTCCCGTTTATTGACTTAATGGCAATGATAAGCAACAATATAATAACAACAAAACTAAAGAGCTTGTTGCTTTTCTTCTGCTTACTATGATGGTGCATATTGTATAATCCTTTCTTTAAGATAGGTAATGCATAGTGCATTACCTCCGTTAACCCGTAACGGGCATGCCGCCAAAACCCCTATCAGATATCGCCATGAGACTATCTGACTAGGAATAAGTGCAGCCCCTTACTTAATTCCATTATACCACATAATTCATAAAAAGTCAATTATAATATCATTATTTGGCGTTATTGCACAAATTATACGATGCCTGGTCACACTTCTATTCTTGAGACACACTCAAGGACCGTTCGGCCAAAGCCTATGGTCCCAATAATAGAGGTCGCGACCAGGCTTTAGGCTAATTATGCGCCAATGTCATGCCGTGTGTTATAATGATGGCATGATAAAAATAATTGCCGGTGGAAAGAAGAACGCTGGATGGGTGGCCGAGGCATGCGAAGAGTACGAAAAGCGACTGCGTAAGCCTTTTGAGATAGCATGGATCTATATGCCAGAGGAAAAACTAGAAAAATACCTAGCCGAGTGGCCTTTTGGAGGACGAGAGTATGTGATGTGTTGCGATGAGCGCGGTGAAAATATATCATCACCCGAATTCGCCGGCAAGCTAGAGAAAGCTTTTGGCACCGGGCGTGAGATAGTGATACTGATAGGGGGTGCTTACGGCTTTACCGATACGGTGCGTGCTAAGTCAGATTTCGTCTGGAGCTTTTCTAAACTAGTATATCCGCATGGTATAGCCCGGGTGGTGTGCGCTGAGCAGATATATCGCGCATCGCAGATACTGAGTGGTGGACCGTATCACCACGAATAATTATTCGCGGTGTGATATAATATGGATATGAAAATACTTGGCATAGAGACTAGTTGCGACGAGACAGCCGCTGCTGTAGTGCAAGATGGGACGGAGATTCTGTCAAACGTAGTAGTGAGCCAGATAGATATATTTGCCGAGTATGGCGGCGTGATACCAGAAGTAGCAGCTAGAAGCCATCTAGAAGCGATGATGCCAGTGATAAGAAAGGCTTTGGCGGATGCTGAGTGCACCTGGGACGACATAAATGCAATAGCCGTGACTCACGCGCCAGGGCTACTGGGGTCGCTACTTATTGGCACCCTGACGGCACGTACTTTGGCGATACTGCACGATAAGCCACTATATGCCGTGCATCATCTTAAGTCGCACGTGTATGCGAATTGGCTGACAGGCGGACATGCGCCACAATTTCCTGTCTTGGCATTGGTAGTGTCTGGCGGGCATACGCAGATACTATATATGCCGGCGCACAATAAGTTTGAGATTGTAGGGACCACGCATGATGATGCCGTAGGGGAGTGCTTTGACAAGGTAGCGAAAATACTGGGACTACCCTACCCTGGCGGGCCAGCCATAGCCAAGGCGGCGCTTAACGGGGATGCGCATAAGTATAAACTACCTCACCCAAAAGTAGCCGGACTTGATTTTTCTTTTTCTGGGCTAAAGACTGCGGTACTGCGAGCCGTACAAAAGGAGCTAGGGCTCCCTATATCACATCCGTCGTATGATCTAAAAAACCATCTGACGGCTAGCCAGGTGGCGGATTTTGCAGCGAGCTTTCAAAAAACAGCGATAGAGATATTGTGTGAAAAATTGACTGCAGCTACGGAGCAGTACCCAGATGTGCAATCTGTAGTAATAGCCGGCGGCGTAAGCGCCAACAGGGCTCTACGGGATGCGCTGCCGGAAGCGTATTTCCCTACTCCGGCGCTATCTGGCGACAATGGTGCTATGGTGGCAGCAGCGGCATACTACGAGATTGTTTCTGGGGTGGAGCCTACCGACCCATATGCACTAAATATCTACCCGAGAATATCGGTAGAAAATACTGGCACTGGGACTATTTGATATCCTGAAAATCTATTTTGAGGAGTTTTTTGATGATACGGTGCAAATCTCCCTCTGGAATGCCGCCTAGGTCCGTGATGATTTTTGTCATGGCGGCGGCATCTAATGAAGCGATGATGGTGAGACAATGTTTGGTGCGACTCGAGGCTACATAAAAAACATTTTTGGCATTGTCGTCTTTGAATGAATCTTCATCGAAATCTATCATAATGACCACGTCACTCTCGAGGCCTTTGTATTTGCGGGCTGTAGTGAATAGTATTCCTTCTCCATCGAGCTCATTTGTTAGGCGGTAGCCTCCGACTGATTCCCTGCCGGCCAGGATGGATTTTTGTAGAGTTTTGAGAGTGAGGATGGTGATTTGACTGCGCTTGAAGCCTTTTTCGGTGGTGTAGAAGCGGATAGTTTCGGCTATACCCTCAATGGCTCTCTCTATGGATGGGTAGTTGTTTAGGCAAGGTGTGTCCCCGCTGATTTATTGGGCCAGTATTACATTATCTATAGCTACGGGAGAATAAGCTGTGCTTGCAATCTCAAAGGTATTGCGGCAGTTTTTGCTAAGCACTAGCTGACAGTCTAGCTTTTTGAGCCAATTGATGGTGCTTTGGTCCCATTTGTGAACTAGCTGATTTTTGTCGTAGAAGACATAAAAATACCCGCCGGCCGCCTTGGTGATGTCTAGCAAAAATTCTAGGTGGTCTGCCGCGAAATCTTGGCCTTCGTCTATAATGATATGGTCAAACTGGTAATTGTCACTAAATGAGTTTAATAGAAAATTTGTTATTGCTTCTGGCTCGGCATTTTCGTAGCCACCGGCTTTGGCATAGAGCTGATTAAGATTAGCGAAAGTGACATTGGGGAGCTCATCGGAGAAATTGTCCCTAAGATACTGGAGAATCAGCTTGTTGAAGCAAAGGAATAATATACTAGCGTCCTTGGGTAGGCGCCTGGCGCACTCTAGGGCTATCATGGTTTTACCAGTACCACTAGCACCGTGAATACCTGCAGTGCGCTGCTCTACTAGATAATCTAGCAGGCCAGCTTGCTCGCGCGTGAGCTGATTGAACAAGAAATCTCGCTCCTGGAGCTCTGATGAGATACTAGGTACGATACGAAAAGTAGGGGCAAAAACTTTGATTACGTCTTCTATGAGCTGCTTGGGAGAGCCAGCGATAGCCTTGCCCTTGATACCGTTGCCACTGAATGCACGATTGATAGCCGCTTCTGGGCTGAAAAGGTCTGATTCGGTGAAAGTATTTGAGGATTGATATTCGGACGAGAGCTTTCCGCGGATTTCGGAACCTTTGATATCTGGGAACCAAACTGTAGGGATAATTTTGTAATTACTCACCGCGGCATTAGGCGACTCCTCTAGGAGTGCACCAAAGCGATCTACGCTGCGCCATGCTTGGTCTAGTGGTGAGCATTTGAGTGGGTGCTCTACGCTGTCGCGATTTATAGAATACCATTGGCCGTCACGGTCACGCTTGATGCCGCCCCCCTTGACTTCTATTACCAAAAAACCTCGCGCGGGGTCAAAGACTAGAAAATCCGCCTCGCCTTTTTGGTAGTGACCTTGGCGCTCGTTGCCCCATTTGACTGAGTAAAAAACACAGTAAGAGTCTGGAAGTTTTTTGAATGAGCTGTAGACTCTCTTTTCGCCATTACTACCGTGATATTCGCCTGTTTGCCCTACTGGGATAAATATTGCCATTGATAACCCTTGTGGTTATTATTATATACCATTTATCGTTATTTTGGGAGGAGATGACCAAACTTTAGTTACTACATAATTCACCGTATTTCGGAAGCTACGCTTTGATGTAATCAGAGATTATACATCAAAGCTTCGCCCCTCCGGCGGCCAAATCCGCCTAAAGGCGGATGTGGCCTTGATGTTCCTCAATACTGGTGAATTATGTAGCTAGATTTCTAATACAAATGGATATTGGGATTTGATTGCGTTGGAAAGAAAAAGCCACCAGACGTGCTGGTGGCGAGTGAAGGCTAGAAGAAATATACTTCTCTGCCTTCGCTGTAGAATTGACCTTGGCTGTCTTCCGGTGGCCATTCGTCGATGGTGGCGTCTTCCGGTAGTACGTCAGTTTTGGCGTCCGGAGGAGCGCCAGCTGTGGACGCAGTGTCGCCACTGTCGGCGCCGGCGGTATGGGGGCTGGTACAGGTATCGTCTATCTTCCAGTCGCTAGGGACGGGGTCGGGACGGTGCTGGCTATCACCGGGCTCGTCGCAGGACTCATCGTCGCAAGGCTCGTCGGCGGTCGGCGTAGAGCTGACATAAGCGTAGCCATATGCATCTACGGTGTCCGCGGAATCAGGCTCGTCATCACAGAGCTCGTCGATAGTCGGGCTGCTGGGCTTAGGGTCGGGGCCGGCCGGAGCGGGAACGCAGCGCTCATCAATGGCGCTAGAATAGCGTGCCCCAGCGAAAAGGGCCTTGACCTCCTGCACCCTATCGATGCAGTCCCAGAATGCCTGACGGGCCTCCGGCTTGATGCCGGTGTCCTTGAAGATGATATCGTTGATCCAGGACGGATTCTGACGAATGACAGGGTTGTTGATCCCGTTGCCGATGGCCACGAGGAGATTCCTATGCGGAGACATCTCAGCGATAGTGGCGCTGATGGTTGTGGTAGCATCGCTCTTGGGCGACAGGCGACCAGCATCGATGGCCTCTTTAATGGCCACTATGACGTAGTCTTCGCCATCAGCGGGCGGTGCCTCGAGGAGAACCTTCAGAGCCTCCTGGATCTTCTTGGGATCGTCGATGTACAAGCTCTCTACGAGCTTTCTTACTTCAATTAACATAATGTGCGCTCCTTTAAAATAAATTTGAATATTCAAAACCGGAGAGATTTTGAATCTCATGGTGTAATTGTAGCATATTTGTGTGAATTTGTCAATACTGGGAGGTGGTAGTGATGATTAGGGTTGAAGAGTGGGCAAAAATCACGCGCCAAGTGGTGACAAGTGGCGCATGATAGAGAGCACTGGTAGCTGGGGATAATATTGGCTGGGGCTTGTGGGCGCTGAATGGGTGCCCTGGGATTAGTAGCCCCCACTAAGTGGGGGCTACGCTGGGCTCTGAAAGGCTGGAAGTAGAAAAAGCTAAACTACTACCTAGCTACGCACCGCAACGGGAGGCTGCCAGCCCTATCGCTGCTAATCTGAGGGGACAGATTGCCATAGGCATTGAAATAGATTTCGTACGAATTGCCATTGTTATAAACCACGCTAGACCAATAGTACCCGAATTTACCTACGTAGCCCGAGCTGCCATTCCAGTGGCCACCATATACGAAATAGGTAGGGCTGTTCTGGATATTACCGCTGGTGCCAGAAGTGAAGCCTTGGGCGTTTGCTAGGTTTTGATAAGACTTATCACCGCTATAGGTAGGTAATCTCCAGCCGGCAGGGCAGATAGATTGGTTTACGTCTGTATCATATGTAGTATAAGAGCTGGAGCTATTCATAGCTACAGCAGCAGTCCAGTTATAGTAGTTACCTACATGATAGTGGGTACCACCAGACGTAGCAGATGGATCTGATACTGTCATGTTGCTAAGAGTGCCACCACTAGTAGTTACATTGCCATTCCAGTAAAGATTGCCTGGGTTGTAGGAGAATGGGGCGGTAGTAGAGCTAGTCCAGCTAGAAGTGGTGCTAGTAGATACAGTAGGTGTCCAGGTAGTGCCAATAGTAGAATTAGCTAGGTCTGTATCTGCACTAGTGTAGGTCCTGCCGGCTTCTATGTCTAGGTCTAGGTTTTGAGCCATCCAGATGTTACCATCAGCAAGCTTGGCCACCCAATAGGTTTTGCCATCACGATTATCTATTGCTTGCATAGGATCCCCCTCATTCAACGTACTCTTCCAATTAGCAATATCTTGCATATATGGTGCCCTTTTCCACTGTGCATATAGAATAATACTGGCCACCCCGTCCCCCGCAGAAAACTCCTGCCTATTGGTATACGTTATGCCGCTTCCATCCCTTTCTGTGTTCCAACTAGCAAGGTTGTACCCATTTTTAGTAAACCCATTCTGGCTCAGAGGCGCTGTTGTATTTTCTCCTATACCTTGTTCCGCCATCTCCCCACCATCATTCCCATTGCCATCAAAGATGATGGTAGTTTGTATAGGAGCCACGCAGCGTACAGAATATCCACTATACTTATTATTGCTACTTGTACTCACGTAACTATTATAGAGGTATAGGGAGTAAGCACTGCTAGTACTATTCGCAGTGGATGCCCAATAGTAACCATAGTTACCACGACTACTTGTTTGCGAATTATACCAATACCCAGAATAGATGAAGTTATTTGGGAAAGAACGCCAGGCATTGGAGCTGTTGCCAAGTAGGTTGTTTAGGTAGTAGAAGCCACCATTAGTATTACCCTTACCATTGTTTGTGTCACCACTACCGCCATATGGTAGTTGCCAACCTGCAGGACAGATGTCGCCTGCTGCTACTTGGTTGCTTGTAGTATCATATGTGCCTCTACCAGCTGTAGCAGAGTACCAGTTGTAGTAGTTACCATAGGAGTAGAGATTTGTATTGAAGTCACTGGCGTGAGTACCATTTGTGTAGTTCTGGTTAAAGGATGGTGAGGTGGTAGTGGCTGCTACATTGTTAGTGTTTAGCTTGGATTGGTTATAACATGGTGTGCTATCGTAATTCGTACACCAACTATTACTTGTAGTAGATAGGAAGTTGCTAGTGGTACCTGCATTGTAATCGTTAGTAAGTGGCAGGGCTGGGTAATTAGTGTTTTGCTGTGATAGTTCTGAGCTATTATCTAGTCTTAGGTTTTCTATCATCCAGTAGTTACCATCTGCTAGTTTAGCTACTGCATATACTTCATTGTCTCTGCTATCTTTTAGTGCTGTTACATAGCCATTTGGTTTGGTAGCTAGTGTAGTACCATCAGCTAGTTCTGTAGTGAGGAGATCGTCTGTTTGGAAGGTAAGGTCGTCTCCTTGTGAGTCTTTAGCTACTCCTGCCCAGATGGCGTTTAGCTCTAGTTTGCCTGTCTGGCTCATCCTCTGCTGCATTTCCCTGCCTATAGTAAGTGTTTCATTAGGACCATAGATAGTTACGTCTTCACCATTTGTTAATTTAGTATATGCATCTTTGTCTTCGCTCCAGCCTATGAAACCATAGCCTGCACGTTGGTAGTTAGATGCTAGTAGGTCTACTGTTCTACCTGCAGTGGTAAAATCTGTAGTATATTGGGTGACATTATTCATATCCGTAGTATCATCTGCGCCATTACCATTGTAGGTGATTTCTATGATTGGATCCCAGATGGCATACATTGTTACTTTTTCGTCTGGAGAGTTAAATACGTAGTTCGTAAAATCATCTGCACTAGTGTAAGTACCAATTAGTGCATTCTTGTCTGTGCTCCAGCCAAGGAATCTATGTGTTGTCTCAGTACTTGGTACAGCATAGCTTCCTATGACAGGGTTGTTACCTACTAATGGTACATCATTACCGTCTGCGTCTTGTGCAGTGATTATGGCGTAGTAGCCATAGCCAGGCTGGGCACAATAACTCTGATAGGAACCATTAGTTGTATAAGCGAATGTCACGGCATCCACGTCACTGAGATCTGTCTCTACATCATTGTAACTACCAAATACATATTTACCGTCAGCATTGCCAAAAGTCTTTACTGCAGAAGTATAATTTGCTTTTGCGGTATAGTCTGAATGGGCACCAGACCAGAAGGTGAAGTAATCATCTTGGTCTGGACCACAAGCACTATCATTACCAGACTGTACTATTTTTACATGAACATTAGTAGCAGTATCTGCAAATCTATACACTGTCGTGGAGTTTAGGTCATATCCATACATACCATCTTGTTCTCCTTCATCATTTACATTTGGCGTATGGGAATAAGCAACTGTCTGAGAAGTAGGTACATTTGGGATGTATTTTATTGTATTAGTAGTTTGTTCTTCATTACCATTAAAGTACAATCCATTCCCATCAAAAGTAACTGTAGCTACTGGTGGGTTGGTTAGTGCAGTGTAGGTAATGTTACTACCTTCATAGGTACCTTTAGGAGTATCTGGAGTAATGTAGAAGCCATAGTAGATAGTAGTAGTATCATTCTCTTCTGTTTCTGAATAGTCGTCTATGGATTTTAGGATGGTAGGGTTATCCTGATCCATGGATAAGGCTGTGTAGATATTATCGTCTTTAGTTTCTGGCTTTGTGAGTGATAGGCCATAGGTGTTGTCTGTGAGAGATACATACTGAGACAAATCTTCTTCATTTATGGCTACCATAGGGATGATGTTAGATTCGTCTGTAGTAGATACTAGGTTAGTATCTTCTGCATAGGCAGATAATACGTAGCCAGATGTTGTTGCTTCTTCTACGGTGAGTTCTACTGGTAGATATGCAAAGACTGGTGTATCTCCTACTTCTATGGTGAGGTCTTCGCTATTTACGTCTACTGTGAGTTCTGTACCGCCTTCTATGGCACTGGTATTAGTTTTATTACTATTTGCTAGTAGTATTGCTAATGTACCTACTGAGGCTAGGAGGGCTAGTGCAGATAAGCTAGCAGTGATGCGCTTCCTAGAGCTAAATATTGCCTTGCATTGATCTACTGCATGGACTAGCTTTGTCACCTTTCCTTGCTTTTTATGTTTGTTGTAAAGTACTGCTACTACTATTGCTGCAACCGCAAGCAATATGATAGCGCTGATAATAGTAGCTTCTGGCCCACCTATACCATGCGTAAACAAGCCGGTACTAGGAGCCGTAGGGTCCACTCCTGCACCCGGATCCACTGGTGTAGGCGTGGGCGTAGGACTGGGCGGCGTGCCCGGCTCTACGATATTAAGTTTGATATTGGTGCTTGCAGCCATGTATGACCTCCCATTAATTAGTTGATATTCAGTATATGTATATATGGTCTATATACTTATGGTTATATTTTACCCCCCACCCGGCAAAAGTCAAGGGACTGCTGTGCCCCTGGCGGACTGGGGTGAGAAATGTCGAAAAATGTGAAAATTTTAGGCCTAAAGGGTGAGGCGGGGGTTGTTGTCAAAAATGCGAGCGGTGAGCTTGCGCATGAGGCGACGCATGAGTTCGAAAATAATTAGCCCTGCGCCGATGATGATGGCCATAACGATGAGATTGGCCGGAGTGAGAATGACGAATTCGAAAAAGTCGCGAATAAGTGGAGCGGCAAAGGCTGCCACCATGATACCGATGATGGCGATAAGGAGGCCGGCGCGGAGCTCGTTAAGCGGACGGGAGATCCAGTAAATAAGGACTAGGTCAATAGTGAAGGTGACGAATACCGAGATAGTGGTGAGCTCCGGATGTGAGAAGCCTTGGATGTGAGAGACAATAGAGAGCGCAGCCATACAGAACGATACGGTGAGCCCTACTGGGAAGGAGTAGGTGAGGATGTTTTTGGTGAAACTGTTTTTGATGCGGTCGGTATTGTGCTCCAGGGCAAGGACTAGCCCCGGGAAGCCGATACAGGCGAAATTAAGCAGCGACATTTCGATGGGGGTAAATGGGTATTCCATAGGTAAAATCACAAATACCACCGCAAGGATAGATGCATACACAGTCTTAGCTAAGAAGAGGGCGGTGGAGCGCTCTAGGTTGTTGATAGACTGACGGCCTTCGTCGATAATGCTAGGCACGGCAGCAAAGTCGGAGTCTAATAGTACTAGCTTGGCGCTACGGCGGGCGGCATCGGAGCCTTCGCCGATAGCAATAGAGCAGTCGGCCTCTTTCATGGCGAGGATGTCATTGACGCCATCGCCGGTCATGGCTACGGTATTTCCCTGCTTTTTGAGGGCGAGGATGAGCTCTTTTTTCTGTGCTGGCTTGACGCGGGTGAAAATATTGTAATCTTTGACTAGCTTGGTGTATTTGATCTTGCCTTTGATAGTAGAGAGATCCACACCTTGGATGTCTTTTATCCCTACTTGGGTGGCAATGTTCTCTACTGTGGTAAGGTTGTCTCCCGAGATGATCTTGATAGAGATATCGTTGTGGTAAAAATAGTCGATTATTTCGTGGGCGTCGCGACGAAGCTCGTCTTTGAGTAAAACAAAACCGAGGACGATCTCTGACGCGGTATCATCGGCTAACTTTTTATTCGCTGTGGAAGTTTTGCCTGTCTTAGCTTTTGAGTAAGTACGCTTTATTACAGTAATGACGCGATATTCACCGGATAACTCACTGGCCATAGCTATTGATTTTTCGTCACTGGTGACAAATTCGGCTGCACCCATAAGATACTCGGTGTCGCCGATGCGGACGCCGGAATATTTGCGGTCAGACGAGAAGGGGATTTCCTCGGCAGTGCCCTCCATTTCGCGAATGTTGGTACCTAGGAGAAGTTCTTCTTTCAAGGCGAGTGAAGTAGCGGTATCGGAGCTAGAGTGGCTTAGAATAGCCGTAAGCGCGGTCTGAAGGGCATTTTGGGACTGGCCTTCGGCTGGGACCATATCTACTGCCCGCATTTTGCCAGTAGTGAGCGTGCCGGTCTTGTCTAGGCAAATACAATCTACGCGGGCGAGCGTCTCTACAGAGTAAAGGTCCTGAACGAGGACTTTTTGCCGACCAAGACGAATGGTGGCAAGGGCCAGCACACTAGAGGTAAGTAGGATGAGGCCCTCAGGGATCATATTAATAAGTGCAGCCACTGTACTAGTGACAGCCACCTCTGTAGTGGTGCCTGGCACGCGAAATCTAGCCCAGAGTAGAAGCACACCTATAGGAATGAGAGCATAGGAGATGTATTTTACGATATTGTTCATTAACGTAAAAAGCTTGGAATTGGCTGTCTTGATGGTGTAGGCAGATGACTCTAGCTTGTTGATGAAATTGTCTGCGCCGACAGCGGTGGCTGTAGCCTTGCAGGTGCCAGATACTACAAAACTACCAGAGGTGAGACGGTCGCCTGGGTGCTTGGTGATGTTGCTAGATTCACCAGTGATGAAGGACTCGTTGACCTCTACAGTGCCGGAGGCGATTTTGCTGTCCACTAAAATCTGGTCGCCGATAGACAGTACAATTAGGTCGCCCTCTACGATATCTTCAGCGCGAATCTGAACTGGCTTACCATCTCTAATAACTGTGGGCTTTTGCTCGGAAAGGAGGCGCATTTTGTCGATGGTACGCTTGGCGCGGACTTCGTTGATGATGCTAATGAGAGTATTGGCGATGGCGATAAAAATGAAAAGCAGGTGCTTGTAGCTGCCAACTAGGAGTACCATGGTGGCAAGAATGAGGTTGACAATATTAAAGATAGTGAGAGTGTTGCGGAGGATGATTTTGCCGATGGAATTTGAAGATTTTTGGGACACCCTGTTGGTACGCCCTTGTGCGACTTTTTCTGCGACTTCTGCACTGCTAAGACCTGAGTGGTTCATGTATAGAATTATATCATATATGATATAATGTTGCTTGCTTGGAATCGCTTACTTTTACAGTGGCGGGGTGGCTATTTTATGAGGCAGCGAATAGAGTAACCGAAGACTCTCTAATTGCTACCAGCTGGATAAACACTGTAGTTAACGAAATCCAAGAAGTACGCATTGCCGCTATCACTGATTGTGCTAGACCAGTAATCGTTAGTCCAGCCACTTAAAGACGTACTGGTAAATTCTATAGTGCTCCTAGTTGGCTGCCAATTGGCGGAGATGTCGGTATCTGCTGGGGTGTAAGTCTTGCTGCTGTTGTCTATAGTGGGATAGAATAATTGACGGTAGCATAGATGCCGACTGTTATGATAGCGGCAAACAGCGCCAGTAGCGTTATTTTATGAGAATATAATCGCATCTTCATATATAGGCCTTGTATTATATATATTATAACATAAGCATTGTAAAAATTGATACTAGAAAAAGCGCCGAGTTGTGCTCGGCGCTGTAGGATTGATATGATGTGTTATTTGGCTTTGCTAGATGCGTGGTTACATTCGGCCGCAGCTTCCTCTGCTGTTCTGCGCTGAAGTTCAGTCTTGATAGCGATATGAGCAGCTTTGGCGGCATAAAATTCATCCCTAAGACGTTCACGCTCATCCTTGGCAGACTTAAACTTGTCACTTGCTGCACGATGAATTTGACTTGCCCTATCGTACGCCAACCTAGCAGCGTGAAAAACTTCGCTGCCGCCGGGTGTCTTGTCTTCTGCCGCTCGTCTTGCCTGCTTTATTTCTTCATGGAGCTCCTTGGCCTCCATATTGAGGGTATTGCGACGGTCTCTGTGTTCATAGCCTTCAATGGATAGCATTCGCGCGGCAAGCTTATTGCCACGTTCGTATTCAGCGTTAGCATTTTTAAAACATTCGACCATAGCTCGGTGCGCTGCGTCCGCTTTCTCACGAATGTCATCGATACTGTCACCGATATAGCTACAAACCAGGTGATACTCGTCCCATACGGCGCGATTGCCATCCCGAGCCTCTATCATGGCCTGAAATTCCTTGTCTAATTCTTCCCTGGCCTGGTGACGCTGGTCTGCGGCTTTTTGTTTTGCGAGGAAGGCTTCTGCGGCGGCTTTTTTGGCTTTGCCATATAGCCTTCCTGCTTCTTTTTTGTTGCGGTACGCTGTCTCTTCTCTCTTTTTCAAACTCTTTAAATACTCTGACATCTTCATCCTAACCTTTCTCTAAAAGTACAAACCTAAATAGGTTGCCAATATATATTGTAGCATATTTTGCAAGAAATGCAAGTGGCGGAGGCTGGATTGGCGTTGTTGCATAAATCATACGATGACTGGTCACACCTCTATTCTTGGGACACACAACTTCGTGCGCCTTTGGCGAACAAGGACCGTTCGACCAAAGCCTATGGTCCCAATAATAGAGGTTGCGACCAGTCTCCAGGCTAATTATGCAACAATGCCTCGCGGCTTCTATTCTTAGGATAGCTTGCGCAAATGTCGGTTGATCCAGCGGAAGGCTTGGTATAGGTGATATTTGTAGGTATTAACGACAATGTCGTAAGTGCCGGCGTATGTAACCGGCTCACCGCCGAAGGACTGCTTGAACTTAGTGAAGCCTTTCCATGGGTGGCTATCTGAAGCATCTTCTGGAGCAATACCCCAGAAATCGAAAGATTTAAGACCTTTGTCGTGGGCGTCTATCAGCATTTGGCACACCACAATGGATGGAGCGGCAAGCTTAGTGTAGGATTTGTCCTGCGCGGCCTGAATATAGTAGCGGGTAGTGGCGTCATCAAAAATCAGCACGGCAGCAATAACTTTTTCGGCTGCGGGGTCTGGATGCTCATCTGCGAAGGTTGGATTGTATTTTACAAGGTACAAACTAGCGAATGGCTGTGCGAGCTGTTTTGCGAGGTAATCTTCGGAAAATACGCCGATTCCCTTGTCTTTGGCTAAGGTCTTTTGGAGCTCTACTAGGTGACGGATGTCTGCGGGATTGTGGCTTATTTCTACTTTGAGGCCTTTTTTGGCGAATGTGTTGAAATACCCTCTGGTGCGGCGAGGAACGTCGCCGAGGATCTCTTCCCTGCTCCTACTAATATCGATTATTAGCGAGTGGGCTGGATTGAGGTCGGTGGACTTTCGGGCTGATTTGGGCAGGTATTTAACCATCTCGGCGGATTGAGGTTCTATGCGGATAAAGATAGCCTGGTGCGACTTTGCAAGGGCCTGAAGTGACTCTATGGCCTTGGTAAAGCCTGCTTTACCCGTGGCAACAGGGCCATAAGGTAGATATAGATAATTCCCTACTGGAGTTTTTTTGAGAATAGCTAAGTAATGAAAATCTTTTTCCTGCTGTAGAAAACTGGTTTCCCCTAGTGCATCCTGGAAATTTTGCCAGTCTTTGGATTGAGTGATTGGAATATTCATAACAATTATTATATCATACGTTTACGCGTAACCTTAGTGTCTTGGGCTGCTTTTCTTAGGGTTTGACGTTATTGTATAAAACATACGATGACTGGCCACACCTCTATTGGGCACACTCTAGGACCGTTCGGCCAAAGCCTATGGTCCCAATAATAGAGGTTGCGACCAGTCTTCTGTCTAATTGTGAAACAATACCTAATTATTTCCTCTTGAGTGTTCAAATCGCATTTTTATACCCTCCCGCGTGAAGTTTTTTGACATTCAAAAACTTTTATTATCAAAACCTACCGCTCAGGTATCTCTACCTGTCGGTGTGAAATCTTTCTCCCAATAGCATGTCGGGTTGCTAGTGGTTATTTCCATTGTACTGAAGCTGGGGGTTTTTGTCAAGTCGGGTTGCTAGCCATGCGGTGTGCTAGGCATAAGAGGAAAGCCGGCTTCCTTGCTTATTCTTTTTGTGGAAAAAATAGTGTATTTTGGTGGAAATTTTCGTGATTCTACTTAACCTAATCGTCACTATGGTAAAATGGGTTTATATGGCATATATTCGGAAATTCAAGACGACTTCTGGCGCGACCGGGGTGCAGGTGTGCTATAAGGAGCAGGGAAGAGTAGTACGTACGATACATATAGGGTCTGCTTCTTCACCTAGAGCACTGGAGCGACTAGTGCGGGAGGCGCAGGGAATTATAGATGGCGACAAAAAGCCACTTTTTGACTTGAATAAATTTAACCTGGACTAACATCTAGGCATTGTTTGGTTGCATAGGTGATATAATTTGATAAATGACACATAATTTTTTTGACATAAAAAAGAGTAGGTTTTTAGCTTTGTTTAAAAAAATTAAATCTAATGGAGATTATCGTGATAAGGTAATACTTTGCATCAGTACTGCAGTAAATTATTTTTTTGCAG
Organism: Candidatus Saccharimonadota bacterium; assembly: GCA_017420185.1. Lineage (GTDB taxonomy): Bacteria > Patescibacteriota > Saccharimonadia > Saccharimonadales > Saccharimonadaceae > Nanosyncoccus. The sequence continues at coordinate 31,856 of JAFOJM010000007.1, forward strand.
GGTTTCAGCTATACGGTGGCATAAGGTATAGGTCTGCCTGGTTTGCAGCATTGGGTGTGTATTATGCCGTACTGACATCTGTGAGGCTTTATCTTGGGCTCTCAAAAGCAAAGCGTGGTCGTAATGCGTGGAAGGTTTTCCATTTCTCTGGATTGGCTTTAGTTATTGCAAATCTTGCATTAATCATAATGATTTCTATTATGATAGCAGAGCCGAGTATTACTACGTATGGGTACAGCACAATAATAACTGCTGGTGTGGTTTTTTGGACATTTTATTTGTTGGTTTCGGCCGTCGTTGCAACGGTAAGGAAAAAAGGGGAGCACGACGCAGTAACCTTGGCAGGGAGCATCGTACAATTTGTAGGTGCTACTGTATCTATACTGATGCTGCAGACAGCCATGATAGCGAGCTATGGCGCGCAAGTCTTGACAAACACGGTGGCGGCTTTGCAACAGGTAGAGGAGGCAGTAAACTTACCTACAGAGGTGAATCTTGTTACCAATGAGTTGGTGGAAGCATTTGTCGTTTCTAATAGAATTACTGGCATAGTTGTGGGGCTAATCGTGTTAGCAGTAACTATATATATGATAGTAAAGGGAAGGAGAGAATATCGCAGGTTTACTTAAAATGTGGTAAAATACAAAGCATAATCGTTATTTAAAAAAGAAAGGATGTAATGAGTAATAATGAGTATCTAAACGAGGAGAGGTATCAAAAAAGCAAGAGGGCACTACTAGCGACATCATTGATTTTTGCCGTTGCTGGCCTATTAATTGGTGGTGGCTTAATAGTGGGCGGCATTCTTAAGCAAAGCTCTGCTTCCCAGATTGATACTTCGATGCCCACATATTCTGCTAGCACAAATTATGACGATGCTTTGAACCAATTTGATGAGTCGGCAAAACAGAGTAATGCTCGAATGGATAGGGTTGCAAAGAAGAATAATGAAGAGCTTGCCGCTTTTGGGATGATAGGTGGAGGTGCTTTTGCATTATTTACCTTTTTAGGTATTGCTGGAGCTCTCTTTGTCACAGCAAAGCGTAGAGAAATAATGGCTTTCCAAGCACAACAGGTGGCACCGCTAGCAAAAGAGGGTATAGAGAAAGCTACTCCGGTAATGGGTAAGGCTGTTGGAAGTATTGCTAAGGAAATTTCTAAAGGCATACAGGAAGGTAAGGCCGAGAGCGCGAAAGGGGAGGAAGAGCCAAAGAAATAATAGTGTTCTGTTTGTCGAGAAATGGCCCTGGCGAATGCGGGGCTATTTTGATTTCGATGAGAGCATTTGGATAGCTGGTAAATTTGTGTCGAGTTATATGATTCTGAGTCTTGCTAATTTGCTTTTGCTTATGTGCCATGCTAATATGAGGACATGAAGAAGAATGGCAAGAAAAATAAATTATCATCAAAAACAAAAATTTTTATTATACTAGGAGCAGTTGGAATAGGTATTGTTGCCATAGCTGTAACATTGCTAGTAATTGCGGCTTTGGAGAAAGAAGGAGCTTGTCCTAGCGGATATCATCGGCACTGTGCTCCCTTGGGTGGGAACACGGAACGTTGCGATTGTGTGAAAGATGGCACTTATCCCATTGTGGATGAGAAGCCGATAATATATATTTACCCGGAAAAAGAGACGGAATTAACTGTACGTCTAGGCTCGCCCGAGAAATTAACAACTAGTTACCCTAATTACGGTGATGGATGGCAGGTAATCGCCGAGCCTGGAGGAAGGCTCATAGACACCAAGACAAACAGGGAATTATATAGTCTTTACTGGGAGGGGACTGACGGAGAGTTCGATATTACTGATGACGGTTTTGTTGTGGCCAGTGCGGACGTGATGGATTTTCTGGAGGAGAAATTAGCATTGCTGGGACTAAGCGACAGGGAAGCGAATGAGTTTATTATATATTGGCTACCCAAGCTACAGAAAAACAAGTACAATTACATACGCTTTGCATCTAGAAATGAGATTGATGAGTATATGCCATTAGATATTATGCCGCGACCAGATACTTTGATCCGTGTATTGATGATAGCTAAGCCGATAGATGACTCTATAGATATACCAGAGCAAATCCTTGGTCCGACTCCAGAAAGGTCTGGCCTCACCGTAGTGGAGTGGGGAGGTACTCTAGTAGAATAAAATTAATCCCATCTTTACAAAATATCCCCTTTACAAGGGGATATTTTGACTATTTGTGTCTAGCTAGATTAATTCGAGTTGGGTTTTGAGACGAGAGATGAGCTGCTCTTTTTCCTGAATCTGATCCCTAGTCTCTTTGACTAGGTGTGCAGGGGCTCTATCTACGTAATTTGGGTTAAGCATGCGGGCATTGAGGCCGTCTAGCTCGCGGCCGACAGTGAGGATACGCTCGGTGAGGGCGTCTTTGTAATCCTTGACTATCTTTTCGGGGACGTCTAGATATAGCTCGTGATTGGCCAAAGCTAGCCTGAGGCCGCGCGGGGCACCGTCTAGGCTATTGATGGTGGGAACCTTAGCGAGAGAGCGGATTAGGAATTCATTATCCTCTACGAGGCTGTCTTTGTCGTATAATAGGCCATATTTTTTGGCGTTATTAGTGCCTGGAAGGGCCGCTAAGGTGCCTCTGACTTCGGACACGACTGTGATAAGGCTATCGAACGTGCTTGCGCTTATAGGGTCAAATTTGAGCTTCTCAGGCCATTTTGCTGTGACGATGAAGCCATCTGTCCAGGATAGATTCTGCCAAATAGCCTCGGTGACAAATGGAGCAAATGGGTGCAAAGTAACGAGCAGCGACTCTAGAGTGACTTTGAGGAGGCTGGTGTTTTTGAAAATCTTTTGGCTCTCCAAGAACCAGTCGGCGTATTTGTCCCAGATAGTCTGGTAGAGCACTTCTACGGCCTCAGCAAAGCGGTAATCTTGCATGCATTGCTCTACTTGGCTAGTGCAAGTGTTGATTTCGCGACAAATCCAGTCTTCACCCATGTTGTCTGTAGTGTAGGTGGGACTATTATTTAGCTCTGCCTCTTCACTATCTATGATTGACTGGACGAGGCGGGAGATGTTCCAGAGCTTGTTGCAAAGATTGCGGCCGGCTATGACGGAATTCTCAGAGAAGGCTTGGTTCATGCCGGCGGAGCGGCCACGGAGAATTCCAAGACGGAAGGCATCGGAGCCGTACTTAGTGACGAGATCCATAGGGTTGATAACATTGCCTTTGCTTTTGCTCATTTTTTTGCCATGGGCATCAAGAACTAGGCCATGGAGATAGACTTCACGGAAGGGAACCTCGCCAGTAACATATAGGCCTATCATGATCATACGTGCCACCCACGCAAAGAGGATGTCGCCCGCAGTCTCCATGACATTGAGTGGATAATATGGGTTGAAATTACCTTCGGTCCAGTCTGTACAGACGATGGGCCAGTGTGAGCTAGAGAACCAGGTATCAAATGTATCTTCGTCGCGAATGTATTTAACTCCGCCGACTTCGATTTCTTTGAGGTGGGTACGGCGATCAAAGATCCAATCTGGCTCGTCGGTAGCGGTAGTGTCGGCTTTTCTAAACATGGGGATGGCAATGCCCCATGGAATTTGGCGTGAAATATTCCAATCTTTGAGGTTTTTTAGATAATCTATGAGGATTTTCTGCTTACTGTCTGGGTAAAACTTAATCTCGTTGGCTTCTAGATGCTCTATGGCAATGGCAGCAAGCTTCTTGACGTCAACAAACCACTGCTCTTTAAGCATGGGTTCGATGATGGTGCCGCATTTGTAACAATGGGCCACAGAGTGGGTGATTTTTTTCTCACCACGGAGAAGACCTTGCTCTTTGAGATCTTTCAGAACTTGTTTGCGACATTCGGCAGTAGTGAGGCCTAAGTATTTTTCTGGAGTATTGATCATAGTGCCGTCTTCGGCAATAACTTTGATACGATCTAGATTATGACGCTGACCTACCTCGAAATCGTCAAAATCGTGAGCGGGAGTGATCTTAACTGCGCCAGTGCCATACTCTGGGTCTGCATGTTCGTCGGTGACTACTGGGATTTCTCGGTCGGTGAGCGGTAAATGAACTGTAGTGCCTATGATGTCTTTGTAGCGGGTATCTTCTGGATTGACGGCTACAGCAGTGTCCCCAAAGAGAGTTTCTGGACGCGTGGTGGAGACAATAATCTCGCCGCCATCATAGATGTATGCGATGTCCCAGAGGGTACCTTTTTCATCTTTATGTTCTACTTCTATGTCGGCAAAGGCTGTTTGGTGTTTGGTGCAGAAATTTACCAATTTTTCACCCCTATAGACCATGCCGTCGTTCCACATTTTTTCGAATGTAGTGTAAGCACGATCGATGACGTTTTCGTCCAGCGCAAAGGTGAGATCGTCCCAAGAGCAAGAGGCGCCGAGAGCACGAAGCTGCAGCTCCATATTGCCGCGTTGTTCGGCCACAAAGTCCCATACCTTGGCATATAGCTCGTCGCGACTATATTCAAAACGCGTGTGGCCGTGCTTCTCAAGCTCACGTTCGTATACTACCCAGGTCTCGAACCCAGCGTGGTCTGCACCAGGAATATACCAAGTAGACTTGCCACGTAATCTGTAGTAACGCGCCAGAGAATCTTCTACGGCAATAGTAAGACCGTGACCGATGTGTAGATTGCCATTGGCATTGGGGGGTGGCATAACAATGGAATAAGTATCACGAGACGGCAGAGAAGACTCCGCTCTGTCGTCTACGCCATCGCCATCGTCGTCTACTGGCACAGTGGGAATAATAGGGGCGAAAACGCCGCTAGCTTCCCAAGCGCCATAAATATCACTTTCGTATTCTCCTGGTTCGTAACTACTTGCAAATTTCATAGTATTATTGTAACATAATTTGCTAAAATATGAAGTGTTAGCGTAATCTATGGTATGATACATAATTCACCGTATTTCGCAAGCTTAGAAAAATGTCCTGCAGAAGTTACATTATCTACTGTATTTCGGAAGCTGCGCGGTATAGTGGAGCCTGCGGGTCCTGGCACTCACACTCTCTCTCGGGGCGCGTCCAGCCGGCCCATCGCCATGGGCGGCTGGCGCTACACCTCAGTTTGCCAACTTCCGGACCCCCTTCGATAGAGCGTTGAGTGCCACCCGCAAAATACGTAATATTAGAAGTACACCATAACTTCTTAGGTGCAGCTCTTTACAAAATAGCAAAAGCGTGATATAATAGTATTAGAGGCTTGGTTTTAAGGCTCTAGTAATATAGTGGAGGTGCACCCTAGGATGAGAGAAACTTATTCTACTAGAAAATGGATTGCAATACGCGGAACAAATTGCCAGAGAATTACGAGCAAATGGATACAGGATAATATCTGGCCCGTATGAGGCAATGGTACCGCGCGGAGAGGACCGCAACGGAAACCCGATCTTGGTGCCTGGCTACAGAATAGTAGTAGACGATGGATGGGTTCCGCAAGGTACGTCTCGTCAAGAGATTTCTTTCTAACTTTCGCCCCGCTATGGTAGCGGGGCTTTTTCTTATTTAGTAATTTTTAAGATTTGTATTCGAGCTGGGTGCGGATTTGCTCAAACTCGTCTGGGGTGAGGTCTAGCGTGCGGCCGTATTGCCAGGTTTCGTCTAGCGGCATGAGGTGGACATGAGCATGAGGGACATCGGTGCCGACTACCTTCCAGAGAGTGCGCGCACCTAGGGATTTTTCCATGTGCTGGCTGAGTGTTTTGACTGTGGCCATGAGAGCCTGATAATCTTCGTCTGGGAGATCGTAGATCTTGTCAACCTCAAGCTTAGGAATGACAAGGACGTGACCTCTGGACTCTGGGTGGATGTCGAGAAAGGCGAAGGTTTTGTCGTCTTCGTATATTTTGTAGCAGGGAATTTCGCCCTGAATGATTTTTGTAAATATGCTAGGCATTTTTGTATCTCCTTGTGATTAAATAATATATTCCAGCAAAAACCGTTGCAAAAATTAGGCCGCCGATAACATCGGACACCCAGTGCATGTTGGCGGCTACGCGACCCACACATACTGTAGTAAGTAACGCGAGCATGAGTAAAACGATAATAACGCGCATGGCACGAGATTTGACATAATAAGGCAATACGGCAGCGGTACACAAAAAGATGCTGGCAACTACCATAACATGGGTAGAAGGGAAGGACGGCTCGCCGGAGCCGTTGGGGCGAGTGTTCCAAATGAGGATTTTATCGAAAACGAAATACGTGACAGCCATAAGTATAAGGGGAAGGAACATCCAGAGAAGTGGCTTGTCGACTTTGGTAAGCGACTTACGCTTGACCCATTGGCACAAGCCAAGGATAGCAAACACGACCAATATGGCGATAGAGGCTACAAGGATAATATCGGTAATCTTGGACCATTGCATAGAATAATTATAGCAGATTTTAATAAAAATATGTTATAATAATATAGTCACCTTGATGGTGATGCTCATTTAATTTCTAGGTGGATGTCCTCAAAACATCCACATGTGTGGATTGACCCTAAAGGTCATGACACGCACCATTGTGTGCCCGTAGCTCAGCTGGATAGAGCGTTTGCTTGCGGAGC
>JAFOJM010000008.1 GCA_017420185.1 Candidatus Saccharimonadota bacterium
CAGGGTCTACTGGTGTAGGGCTAGGTGGAGTGCCTGGCTCTACGATATTAATTTTGATATTAGTAGCCATAGTTATGTATAACCTCCTTTTTTATATTATTTTTATAACCATACTTCATACAACAATCACTCCCATGAAGATTGCATATTACTTATGATTATAGCATGGTTATATTACAATTATGCCAATTTTGTTATGGTTTTTGGCCAAAGTTTTGCACAGGTTATATTTTCTACTCGTGCTTAGGCTTGGTTTTGTCGGAAATGCTAATGCCGCCAAAGCCGCCAGCAGCATCTATATAAATAGTGTGTTTCCCTTTGCTAGACGTGCTTTTACGTTCGTCTGATGCTCCACCAAAGATAAAACCAGATCTTATCTTTACTTGTATGTCCTCCGGGACTTTGATGTCTATGCCGCCAAATAAGCAGAAGGTCTTGATGACGGTATCTTTGGTAAACTTAGCCTTCCTAAGATCTAGGTTTACTCCGCCAAATACAGCTACGAGGCTGGATCCAGAAAAAAGCTCGTCTTTATATACTCTGTCGCTACCCGAAAAGAAAGCTACTTGAGAGTCCATAGTTTTGCCATCTTCTAGATCGCGAACTTTTTTGACAACTTCCTTGTCGTTGCTATTATGGAATACACTTTTGATGATTATGTTTAGACCAACAACTACTAGAACTACGGCCAAGATTACCTTCCAAGCTACATCATATGAGAATACATTTTGAGCGGCAAGCAGCAGGATAATGCCAGTAGCCAAGAACCCAAGGCTAGAGAGTTTTTCTTTGTCTGTAAATAGACTAACAATACTTGGCACGATAATAAATAGCGTCCACCAGCCATCAAAAAAGATATTGAGACTGAATAACCCCATGGCGTTGCCGCCGAATATGACGCCTAATGCCATGATGGCTACGCCCCAGATAATTGACTTGGTTTTGTTCATAATTACTCCTATTTATGCACCAATTATATCACAAGTAGAGTAACGTGGGGCGCCAGTAGCGCTAATACTGTTTTTTCTGCCAAGATTTTTTGTGGCACTTGGGACAAGTAAGATAGCGAGTCCTGCCCATATGCATAGACCAAAGCACGGCTTTGTAACTAGGTACGTATTTGTGATGGCATTTGTCACATACATAGTAGCCTACTATCTGCTCCATTTTGGTAAGCGTAAGAGAAACAGCAAAAATAGATAGCACCGCAATGATTATCATGAGAATGCTAGCTACTGGGTATGCTGGCGCAAAAGTTGCGGCAAACATAACCATAGTGACTAACATAATAATAAATATCACTATTATGGCGGCTTCTATATTTAGTAATTCTTTATTGTGGTTGTGATTTTTTTCCATAAAGCTCCTTCTTGTTTATTATACCACGATGCGCTTCCCTGCCCTAGAAAGCAAGGGTTGCTACAATCTAATGCTTGGCTTTCTTGATGATCCACTTGTCTAGCGTGGCTAGTAAAGCTGGCAAAAGACACAAAATGATAACTGTGGCACAGAAAGTGCCGAGCGAGATAGACTGGCAAATCTTACCAGCAATGGCTGAGGTGAAGTTCCCTACTATAGCTGTAACAATGATAAGGATAGATGCAGAGGTGAGGATAGCGCCGATGGATTTGTTGTACGTATCTACTAGGGCATCTTTGACACCGAGCTTGGCATGGCTGCGACTCTCGATATAATATGAGGTGAATAGAATAGCGTAATCGATAGTGGCGCCCATCAGGATAGCCTGCACAATAATGAGAGCTATGAAATAGATGCTAGAACCAGTCAAAGATAGATATGCCATCACTATATACACTGCGCACTGAATAATCAAGACAAGTAGCACAGAAACAAAGAGGGATCTAAAAGTAAATACTACTACAATAAAGATAGCTAGCATTGTAATGATAGTAATGAAGTCCATCTCGCCACCAAAGCTTTGCGACATTTCATAGGCCATGGCAGAATCACCCAGGAGGAAGTAATCGGTCTTGTTGCTGGGGCCCAGGCGCGACTTGATGTCTTTGATGAAGTTAAAGGTATCTTCGCCTTCGGCTGGAAGGTTCGTCTCGATAAGTGCTCGGTAATGATTAGGTCCGACCAGCAAATCCTTAGCTTCCTGCACGGTGACTTGACCGTCTAGAATTTTTTGGCGGGTGTCGTCGGTGATTTTGTTGATGAAGTGAATATCTGGTAAAATCTTCTCTGCTAAGTAATTTACAAATGTCTCTAAAGTGAGAGTCCAGCTCTCATCGTAGTCGTAAAGAGAGCCATGATATAAGTATGCGAGAAAAAGCTTGTTAATATCAAACTCGCCAGCTAGGGGCACGAGCATGTGATGGAGTGATTTGTAGCTAAGCTGCGTGTACGCTTCGGCGGCATGCATAATAGTGGCAAGTGCCGAGAGCTTGGATGATTCTTCGCTACTTAAGCGGCTAGCATACTCTGGGTTCGGCAGGATCGTGTCGTTGATAAAATTAACTAAGGTTTTTAACGAGATACGCGGCGAAGTATTGATAAAACGATATTCGTAAAGAGCGTAGACTAGCCGCAATTTATCTGGAGCCAAGCCAAAGGCCGATGCAAGATCGGAATAAGAATACGCAGTGGATTGATTGTTCATAATGTACTGAACTAGCTGGAGACGCGCTAGCATCTCTGATGTAAGTGTATTTTGGAATCTAGAATCATCAGCGTACGAAATCAGAAAGTCTACAAGTGCACGCGGTGAAAGCGTGGTGCTACCAACTGTGGTCTCCGCTTGATAAAGACTATATAGTTGACGAAGCTGAGATAGTTTGGTGGGAAGGTCAAACTGCTGGCGTGCGCCATCGATAGCGGAGGCGGCCTGCGCGGCATAGGACGTGATGTCTGATTTTGTCTCATCACTAAGCCAATCGTATGCGCTAAGGTCTAGGGTGCTGAGCTCCTGGACGGCTAGGCTTATTGCATTATCTAGCTTGGTGGCAATACTAGCAATATCATCGTACGAATATTCGCTAGTAAGGATCGTTTCGATCTGAGAGATCTTAGCATAGAGCTGATCGCGTAAGCTCTCGGCCTTGACTTTGGCCGCTGCAGCTTCTACCGTATCGTCTGGCATGGCGCTAATAATAGCATCAAGCCGCGTCTTTAGTTCTTCTTTCTTGCTTACTATTATATTTTTAGTATCAGTAATCTCACTAAGCAAATTAGCAGCCTGAGTTTTGTCCATACCTAGTGCATCAAGAGCAGTTTCGTTAGTTAAAGCAAAATTAATAAGCTGCTCCGGCGTAACTTTAGCAGCGGGCGTGGTGATAGTAGAATATGTGTAGTATAGAAGAATTTTTTCTACCGCATCCTGGCTGATGCCAAACATGTTTGCTAGCTCGGCAGCGGATTTGGGCGAATCTGTCTCTAGACTATTACTGAACAGTAGGAGCTTTGCTAAGTCGGACCTTTGTGAGGCGCTCAGCATTGAGCTATATCTAGAGTCAGTCAGGATACTGCTAGAGACAAACTTGGCAAACTGATAGCTAGTGAGCTGAATCGACGGGCCTTGGCTGGCAAGGTATAGTACCAAGACATCATCTAGCTTGGCCGAGTCTACGCCTAAGATATTTGCGATCTCTTCTTTGGTTCTGGGTTGATTTACTTTGATTTGATCAGTAAAATACGACAGCTGCTCTATCTTGGAAATAGTATTACTGTCGATCTCGTTGGCAAAATGCCCGTCTGGAAAAACATCTCGTTGAAGAAATTTTACAAAATCGTCGATGGCAATAGTGTGAGAGTCGATATCTTTGTAATAATTGTAATAAAGGGCTTTAATGAGATAATCCTCTGTGTCGACCTTCTCACTGCCAAGCTCGTTGATTTTTGGCACTATCTCATTGTATTTTTCAGGCTCGTTGATGGTATTACCATAGCAAAGTACACGAGCAGTCTCGGCACGAGCATCAAGCTCATAGCAAAGCTTAGTCACTTCTTCGTCTATTTTGCCGTCGTATACGAGTGCCATTTGATTGGGTTCATTGAAAATGTCTTTGATCTTGTTGTTTTGTGAGGCGGTGTAATTAATAATAGTGTCACCCTTTAGCATAAAGGCCCCGATGAAGATTACTAAAAATACCGGAAAGGCAAAATGACTAAATGCATGAGCGAGACGGCCAACCCAGTTCATTTTGAAATTGATGGTTTTCTTGGCTGTCTTTTCGATAAGTTTATCACAAAGCAAAAGTAGAGCTGGCAAAGAAGTGAATATAGAGACAAGACTTAAGACTACACCTTTACTAAGCACTAGACCCATGTCGCGACCTATCGTAAAGCTCATTAATACCAGTACTATTAGCCCCACTACTGTAGTTACGGAGCTGGAGCAAATCGCACCAAAAGAATAGCGCATAGCACGGCGCATAGCTGTATACTTGTCTGGATGGTCTTCCCTGGCTTTTTCCTGACGATAACGAGCGGAGAGCATGATAGCATAATCCATTGAGAGTGCCATCTGGAGAATTGCCGCGATAGCATCGGTGATATGCGAAACGCTAGGAAATATAATATTAGTCCCCTTATTCATTACCACTGCTAGTAATATGGCAAAAAGAAACAAAAATGGCTCAACCCATGATTTGCTCATAATAATGAGGATGACCATTGCAAAGCCCACTGCTAGCAAGACGGTGGTAATTTTTAGTACAGAGCCATTGTAGTCGTGTACTTGGCCGGATTCAACAATCTCATATTCTTCTGAGTATTTGCTATGTATTTCATTATATACACGCGCTGCAGTGTCTGAGTCGGCGGGCGCATCAATAGTAATCTTGTAGAGAGTATAATGGTCACGATTGTATTGATCCGAAGCGTCATAATCGACGGATTTGACACCCTCTATTGATTCTAGGTGTTCTTTGATGGGTAGTTTTTGTTCTTCTGGTACATCGGTTATCATCATTTCGTAGCTACTTGTAGAGCTGTAGTCAAATTCTTCATCCATGATGGCGAGGCCAAGGGAGGTCTCGGAGTCGGTCGGCATGTAAGAATAAATATCTTTGTTGATATTTACTTTGGTGGCAAGAAAGCCACAAATACCAGTCAGCACCAAAATACAAATAAAGATAATATAACAGTGGTTGACAATAAAATCTGTGACCTTGCGCATTATGATATGTATTATATCTATTGCACCCCTATAAGAGAAGAACAAGTTTCTTAGACTCTGTTCAATTTTAGACATAATATTGACTAATTGTACAAAGTGTGGTATAATGAAGGTATGGATAGGTATTCTTATACCCGTGTTACCACTAAAAATCGTCGCAAAATACAGAGGGCTTTTGCGGAACTTTTGGCTGAGCGTGGGACGCTAAAAAATATGACCGTAACAGACCTGGCTGAGCGAGCCGAGATCACACGAGGTACATTCTATAATTACTATGATAACCTCTACCAAGTGGGAGTGGAGCTACAAAACGAGGTAGAAAAAAGGCTTTTTTCTGAGTACGACAATCTGTCTACCGCTAGTGGCGTGGAAAAATATATCGATGAACTGTTTATTTTCTTGGAAGGTCAAGAGAACATTTATCGTGAGCTACTATCAAGCAACGCATCGGTAGATTTTTTGAGACAGCTAGAAAGTAGTATTAATGAGCGCGTGTTGATGGTGCTAAAGAAAAACGGTATCAAAGACAAGAATGTGGAGACGGAATTATTGTTTACCACAAATGGCGCGATAGCCATCATACGCAAATATTATCGGGGCGAGATAGATCTGACGCTGGATGACATTCGCGATCATTTAAAAGCCAAGATAGGCTTGATGTTTAGCAACGCGGATGTATAGGACTCTAGGCAACCCGGCGAGACTGGAGCTTGGTTGCTGTTACATTTTATACTGCTAGTGTTATAATTGACCCATGGACAATGAACTGTTGATTTTTATCCTGGGGCAAACTTTTGGTATTTTTGCTCTCATCTGCACGGTAGTTAGTATGCAGCTTAAGAAGAAGCGGCACTTAATGGTACTGCAGACCGCATCCGAAGCTTTTATCGTGGCTCAGTATTTCGTAAAGGGCGCCATCACAGGGTCGCTTTTATCCATAGTAAGTTTTGTTCGCGATGCTATTTTGACAAAGTACGAAAAACGTCGCGCGCCGCTATGGTTTTTGATTGTGCTTTATATTATTATGACAGTGCTTACAATTGTTAGCTGGGCTGGACCACTATCTGCTCTACCGTATGTTGGCTCATTGATTTATGCTTGGTCTTTGTGGTATGGCAAGACCAAATGGATACGCCTGGGTAATGCCGTGGGCAATACCCCCTATCTTTTCTATACAATTCTCACTGGAAACTATGCGCTGTTCGTAATGACTTTGCTTGAAGTGGTATCTTCTATCGTAGGTTTTTTCCGGCTTGAGATAGCTAAGAAAAAGAAAAGAACTAGCACAGTTACAAAGAAAACACGTAGAA
>JAFOJM010000009.1 GCA_017420185.1 Candidatus Saccharimonadota bacterium
TGCGTCCTGCCATTGTAGCGGTGTTGTATGGTGCGGAGCTGAGATTTATAGTACCAGTTGCTGCTGCAGTAGAAATGTCGTATACGTTGTCTTGTGGATCATGTCCGTGGCCATCTGCGCCTCTTTTTCCTATTCCATCATCCAGGTTTGTTACTGCTGCTCCCGTAGGAACAGTCCCGTTTTCTGAATATTTTGAAATAATTAGAGATTGCAATGTTGCATAATCGTCTTTGCGTTGTGTATCTCTTTGGTTTCTTTGGAGGGCTGGCAACGCCACGAACACCATCAAGAAGATAAGCCCGGCGATGGCCAGCACGAGCACTACTTCGATGATAGTGAAGCCTTTTTTAGTGGTTGATATTTTTTGTTTAGACATAATATATCCTTTCTTTAATATTAGTATATTGTGTGGTAACCATAACCATACAATATGTTCTTAAGTCTATAATAGCAGATAATTTTTAAAAAGCAAGAGTTTTTTTGTGACGACGATTTATTTACATATCAGCACAGTAGGTGCCAGTTTCAAGTAAAGTAATAATAGCGACATTGCGAGAATTGTTGCTGCGTTTTGGTTTGCCATTTTCGCAGGTTGCTTGAAGGAAAATATAGAAGTCGGTCCATCGATTGCTAAAGCCGTATGTATCTAGCTCATATAATATGGTGTCGTAACCGTGTGTGTTGTTGTCTAATTTTTGTTGGATAAAGAACGTGTATTTTTCTTGATCTGGATTAAGAAAATCGTCTCCGAGGTATTGGGTGTAAAATTTAGCCCAAGGGGCATTTGACGAGATAGTGTTCCAAGTCTTATAGCCGTCTTGCTCGATGTGAATAATCGAATTATCAGGATCTTCACCTGCGTAGGGAACAGTGTTTGTTTGTGGTAACTGGCCGCGGTTGTTTTGCTGGTAATCTTTGAGGGCTTGGAGAAAAATCATGGTGTCCTCCTTGCGCTTGGCGTCTCTAGACTGGCGTTGCAAAGCCGGTAAGGCAATAAAGGCCATAACAAGTATGAGCCCCGCAATGGCAAGCACTAGCGACACTTCTATAATAGTAAAACCACGTTTGTGATAATGCATAAATAATTTCCTCATAGTGATGATTATAAAGCATTGGCGCAATAAATCAAGAGTGTGATACAATAATACGTATGTATATAGTATGGTTGGTGATGCTGTTTGTGGTGGGGGCATGTGTGGGGTCTTTTCTTTGTTGTCAGGCAAGAAGGATGCACTTGAAAGCCACAAATAAAAATGCCAAGAAGCTAGGGAAGAGATCTGTATGTATGCAATGCAAATACCAGCTAAGATGGTATGATAATATTCCAGTGCTGTCGTGGCTGCGGCTAAGGGGCAAGTGTCGTAAATGTGACTGCAAGATAGGTGCGGCGGAGCTGCTGGCGGAGCTAGGCATGGGGCTAGCATGCGTGGCGCTAGGGACTACTATGGATATAGCTACGGCTATGCCATGGGATTGGGTGGTATTTGGTGCGATGATGGTGTTATTGATGATGCTGGGAGAGCTAGCCATATACGATGGATTATATGGGGAGTTGCCAGTACTATGCTTGACAATGGCGGCAGTATGTGCTATAATGATATTAATCCTGAAAGAATGGAGCTTGTTATCTGCGGCTCCTTTTTCTATGACCGAAAACATATGGAAGCCCTTGGGGGCTGTGGCAATACTTGGTGGATTGTATCTGGTGTTGTATTTAGTATCTAAAGGTAAATGGGTGGGGGATGGCGACTGGATATTGGGTGCAATAATGGGGGCAACATTGATGAGTCCATGGCTGGCACTGGTGGCACTGTGCATTACGAACGTACTGGCATGTGTAGTGACTTTACCGGTGATACGAAAGGTGCACAATAAGAGAATACATTTGGGGCCTTTTATGGTGGCGGCATGGGTAATAACTGTAGCTTTGGCTGGGGTACTGAATAGTATTATTGGCGGGTGATGCGACAGCTCTGGTGAAGGAGCCAAGTGGCTAGACTGTGCAGGCGGGGTGAGCTACCAGGTGATAGGAGTCATACCGTTGGCCTGGAGGAAGGTATTGCACTTAGAAAATGGCTTACTGCCGAAAAAGCCTGCGTGGGCGGACAAAGGCGAAGGGTGAGCTGATTCTAATACGAGATGGCGAGAGGTGTCAAGGAGGGATTTTTTGTTGCGGGCATCACGGCCCCACAAGATAAAGACTAGATGAGGGCGTGTGGCACTAAGATATTGCATAGTGGCCGTAGTGAAAGTCTCCCAACCATGACCACTGTGAGATTTGGGGCGATGAGCTTCTACTGTAAGGACGGTATTGAGCAGAAGTATGCCTTGGCGCTGCCAGTTGGCTAAGCTACCGCGAGGGTTGGCATGATGACCGATATCGCTGTCTATTTCTTTGTAAATATTGACAAGAGAAGGTGGAATAGGCTGAGAATTTGGCACTGAAAAAGCTAGGCCTTCGGCTGCGCCAGGAGTGTGATATGGATCTTGGCCTAGGATGACGACTTTAACTTCATTTAAATCTGTAGCGAATGCACGAAAGACTAATTCTTTGCGAGGAAAAATGGTCTTGGTGGCGTATTCTTGATGTAAAAATTTTGACAAATCCTGAAAATACGGCTTGGCGAATTCGGATTTGAGGAATGGTTTCCAGCTTTCGTGCATATAGAAAAAGCCTTTCTGTGTTAGATTGATAGTGTGATTATAGCATACATAAGGATCGTGTAGTAGAACTATTGTAATTGCGTATAATTATAATATAATCATAGATAGTTATGTCGGAAAATATTAATGTAAATAATGAAAGCTTCGCTGAAGATAAGATCTCTAATGATACTCCCGATACGGAGCCAGTATCGGTAGCTATAGCGGGTGAGCTGGGCAAATGGAGCGAGGGGATAGATTTGAAGACTAAGGCTCCTAAGCCTTTTGATATAGATTTGCGAGAGTATTATGATGAAAGTGAGCTACCAGCGGTTACTTTTGATAGAACTCCATCGGAAATTGAGGAAATATTGAAGACTAATGACGAGGCCTTGCGGCACAATAATGCAGAAATTGATAGACTAAATGAGCGTATTATACAAGTGTCTGAGCTAGATGCCGATGAGTTGAGAGAGCTATACAATGATCCGGGGACTAGTGATTCTGATAAATCTATTATTGCGTGTATTGAAACTTTGCGTTTGCCGTGGGAAGAATCAGAGTCTCTGAAAAAAAATGAACCAAGATTAGTTGCAAACATTGGCTCTGCCGTGAATAATCTTTATGGATTTGATATAGTGGAAGCGCGAAAAATAATTCAGAATAATGGCTCTAATTTTAGAATATTAACTAGAAAAGAGCGTGAAGAGATAGAGCCTGGATCTTTGGATGATATAGCTTCTGCGGCATTGGAATCTTTTGTAAGCAATCCGAATTATGACGTGTCGCGGATTTTAGATTACGATGAATATATTCACGGTATAATGCTGGATTGCTACAAGAGAAAAGTTGACAAAAATGGTGCTGTGGTGGAGACGTTGGATTTGGAGGAATTTCAGGAGCGTGTTATAGAATCTATGAGCTGGGCGGTTTTGGACGAAAGCTCGGCGAAAAAGGATTATACGGGTGCAGAATTTGCAGATTTGCAAAAACGTGCTGCTGCAATGTATGCTGACTATACGACCGGTCATCATTTTGTTACCGATGCCGAACTAGGGGATCGCAAAGTGGTGGTGCTTGGACAAAATGAATACAAAAGTATTTACAAAGTTAATAACAAGGAGGAGAGGGAGGAATTTTGGCGGGATTTTGAGAGAAGGGTTCAACGCAATAATGAAGAGGTGTTTAAATACGATATGGATGTAGCTCGTGCAGAAATGAAGCCATGGGTGGATAAGGTTGATTTGGACATAGTGGATGATATTAATAATGATAAAGCATTAACTTATGAAGATAAGCTTAAGAAAACCACGGCATATATGCAAAGGGTGTTTGAGGTTGATAATTTTGATGATAAAGGCCAAAGGCAGCCGATAGATGTGAAATGGTTTAGACTTAAAAGAACAAATTTAGAAAAAGCCATACGTAAAATATTGGGCATACACGAAAAAGATGTGGATTTGGTGGAGAGATATGCAGGAGCTTACTATGATCCTTCGGAGAAGTCTATTTACTCCTTAAAGCCAAGGGCTTCAAAAGGTAAGTTGTCAGACTACGACATTGGGACCGTAGCGCATGAAATGTGGCACGCAAAACAGTTCGAAATAGCTGGTACGAAGTTCTGTCAGAGAGTATCTGAATATAAGCTTAAAAAACGTATGTATCAAAAAAATATTTCTGCCTATGTTGGTCTTGAACGAAAGCTCTGGGGGGATAATAGAAACAGTTACAAGATGCAAATTATGGAGAGAGAAGCTTTTGCTGTGAAGCAAGGGCTCTTGCGGCGTCTTGAGAGGCATCACAATAAAAAACTTGGGCGAATTGTGCTGGATGCGTTTGGGATATAGTCTTTATGGTAGACTATATGGCGGAGGTGATGTTGGGGCATTTGCGGAGGTAAAAAAAGTTGTTTAATAGTCTAAAAAGAAAGGAGGCCAATCACCTTGCAGTGATTGGCACTTAATCCGAGTGTTCCTGACATCATTATAGCACACTGAAGAATATAATACAAGTACAAAACATAAGCGAAATCACCATAAAGGAGATCTTACCATTAACCCATAAAGGAGATCCCAGCCGCTGAAGTCGTAGCGGCTGGCACACATGAATTGTAGTACACATCAACACTACTTTTTAATTGTATCACATTAAAAAATAAAACACAAGCAAAAAATGGTAGAAAAATGACAAAATGGCAGAATAAAAAAATGAAACTGATAGACTTAGAAAAATAGCCCCCGCAATAACAGAGGTCATCTTTATAAAATACATACTCCAAGGTGTATATACAATATGGTGCGAGTGGAGGTAGTCGAAACCTCATCTCAAGTTTGGAAAACTTGCATACTAACCGCTGTACTACACTCGCAAATTGTTAAATATATGGGGTGGGATATCGGGATTGAACCGTTTGCCCCTTGGGGCGCTTCGGTTCCCAGCTCATAGTATATCCCTGGAGCTGGTGCATGGGGTGGGATATCGGGATTGAACCGACGACCTTCTGGACCACAATCAGACGCTCTAACCATCTGAGCTAATCCCACCATGTCATATATTATATATGGTGATGAGTAAAAAATCAAGTACTTTGTGGGAAATATATGGTATAAGCATTGACAAAATTAGCTATGTGTGATATAATGAGGTCATTGTAGCACATTTACATCCGTATATCAATACTTATTATTTGCTATTCTCAGGAGGGATAGTATATGAAGAAAGATTTTTGGCAAAGTTTTTTCTTTGGTAATAGTGCTAATAATGGCGCTAAAACTAAGGCAAAGAAGGTCGCCTCTAACGCTGACGGCGCTTGCACGCCTTTGATGGCGCGAGCTAAGTGTCTGCGCGAAGTGGTCGGAGGGACCGCGAAGCCTAAGTTGTGCGATGAGGTCAATGACCTTGGCACAACTATGGGCCATACCTTCGTGGCGACCGGTTTGCCTGGCAAACTGGCCGAGCTGGAGAAGGTTGTGCTCGGCATCGAGAGCGATACTTCGGCGGCGGCTGAAATCGGAAATCTCACCATTGTAGATGGTGTACAGAAGATGTGGTCCGATCTTGGACTCGCTGGTGCACTGTCTACTTCAGCCAAAGCTAACATCGAGACTCTCGAGGCAGAGATGTTCGGTGCCGCAAAAGACGGTGACTTGAAGTCTCGCTTCGAGGTCTTAAAAGCGGTGATCTACGAGTCACCGTAAGGTATTGTGCTACAAGGTACCTTGCGATTTGCCTGGGCTTCGGCCTGGGCATTTTGCTATGTTGTAAATGTACAAGAGCATAAGAATTATAGTATATAATAGACTTAAGCGCAAAATAGTGCTATGTGTATTGACAAAATAGCAAAAGTGTGATACAATGGAGCTAGTCTAGGTTTTGATGCTTAAGGTATCGGAATACCGAGGGTCATTAACAATCGAATCATCTCAGCTTTCAAAGCTGAGATCCATCCCACATTCATTTCCAAAAAACTGAGGGAGCCAACCCTCTACAACTATAGTCATTACGGAGGTGACCATAATGATTTGGCAAATTTTGATTTACGGATTTCTTGCGTTTATTGGCGCGAGTATCCTGGGCAGAATGTTTACACATGACCATGTGGGTACTCCAATTGGGGCAGCTCGTACCTTTGTTGGCACTTTGGCGGCAATAGGGACGGGAGTCTCGACAGGCTTGGCGGTCTGTATACCACGTGTAACAGAGTCGCCGGTTTGGGGACTCATGTTCTTTGTGGCGATGATGGCACTTCTTGTTGTCAGCGTGGCATGGTTTGGTATCTGTGCAAGGCGGATACTTGAACTAATACCTTTTGCGATTCTTGCCACGGCTATCATAATGGCGGCGCAAGCTGCTGTACATGTGATGGCTCTGTGGTGGGAGAGCCCGGTATTGTCCTGGGTATTCTTTGTGATACCTTGGTCAGTATTTGCGGTAATCCTGGGCATCGCTGGAGTTGTCGTGTGCGCGCGATTGTTTGCGAGCACATTTGCGGCAGTTTGGCGAGTACTAGGGGTAATCCTTGTGCTGGCTGGCCTGATAGCTGGATTCATTGTAATACCAGTAAACGGTAATGCTATAGCTGGAATTGGGACATCTACGGCAGAGCTTACAGAGGCGACAGCTACAAATTTCTGGTGCACATTTTATAATAATGAGTGCCAGAAAAATGACGACCCGAAGGATGACCTGAATTTTGGGTTGAATCCGTATAAGAAGGGCATGTCGGCGCAGGAGCTCGCGAAAAAACATCGCGATGTAATGCTAACAGACCCGGCAAACGGCACGACGGCGATGTGTTGGCTTGACAAACATGTCGGCACTCGTTATATGGGTGACAAATTCTATAGCGAGTACGCTGGGCATGACGACACGGCGATCAATGCCGCTAAGGAGGTCTATATAAATGACGAAAGTCTTTATAAAAAGACCATGACGGTATTCTTTAGCTACCTGAGTAGGGCCGCGGTTGAAATCCGCGAGATACAGGAGGGTAGCTTAAAGGATCAGATGTATATGATCCCATCGTCGGACAGCTTCCGTGGCGTGCCTGATGTAGCTGCGTTTGAAGGTGGCGAACAGGGCGGACATTACCTAGTCTATATCTTTACGATAAAAGGCAAGGTAGTGGAAGTGCCGTTCCGGGTGGAATGTTTATTCCAGCCGACGAACGTTACCGAGTATCTGAAGGTGACGGTGACACCGAAGCCGACACCTGAGGAAATCTCGACAAGAGGTACTAATCCGTCACCTGGTGGTACGGATCCGTACACTCCGCCAGAAACCACCGAGCCGAAAGGCACTGGTAGCCCAGACCCATCGAAGCCGACTAGCCCGACGAATCCTTACAATAAGGATCCGTCGAAGAGTGATAACTCGGGCAAGAATGATGATTCTGGCTCGGGTAAGAACACCAACAACGGCGACGGGGCGAATTACTCCACCGAGGACAATGATTCGAACTCGAATCATACGACATGGGAGGAGTATCAAAAGTCCATAGAGGAGCTGAAAGATACCAATAGTAGTCAGAACACTCCAAAAAATAATAACCCGTCGTATAACGGTGGTGGCACTGTAGATAATAATGGCGCTGCTGCCAATACGCCTTCTCCCAACAAGCCGAAAGAATCGGCGATATCGGGGGACTCTAACGGTCAGGAATGGGATGGACCTGACATTTAGAGGTGATTTGGGGCTATGGCCCCACGCACATTATTACCCGGCAGCAACCGCTGCTGGGTAATACCAAGATATTTGAGACTGAGATGATTCGATTGCATAGACGAAGATTAACAATTCGGCTAGCAAGGTGCTGGACTTTTCTTATTGAAGAATCCATATTCGCCACATAAAACATCATATCTCGGAAGCTACGCCTTGATGTAATTAGAGATTATACATCAAAGCTCCGCCCCTCCGGCACCCAAATCCACCTAAAGGTGAATTTGGTCTTAATGTTCCTCGATATTGATGAATTATGCGGCGAGGTTAAAAACTATTAATTTAATTGTTTATAAATCTAAAGAAAGGATAATTATGAAAACAATTTACAAATCTATACTTGGCGTATCTGCTGCCGCTGTAGTAGCAGCTGCTACGCTTACTCCTGCTATAGTAACTGCGTGGGGTGACTCTGCTAATGGTCGTCCTAGCTATACTATAGAGGAAATCAATGCCGGTAAACTCGGCGACACTATCACCTTTAACTCTATCTCTGATGGTGCGATAGGTGATGAAAAGAATTTCGTTGGCGCTAAGCTCAGCTCTGATGCTGGTAAAGTGTGGAGTGCTAATGAAATAAACGTAAAAGACGGTGAAACTTATACTATTCGTATATACGTTCACAATAACAGCCCTAAAGGCACAGATGCTATTGCAGAGAATGTAAAAACTACTTTCTCGCTTCCTACTACTGTAGCTAAATCTCATACTATTATAGGGTATATAGATTCATCTAACGCTACTCCTAGTAGGTATTGGGATGAGGTAGTCTTGAACTCTGATGAAAATTTCTATATAGAGTACGTGAACGGCTCTGCTCGCTACACTAATAGCGAGATGGGCGCTGTAGCTTTGCCTGATGAGGTGATTACCTCTGGGGCGTTAGTAGGCTATACTCAGCTAGACGGTAAAATCCCTGGATGTTATGAGTACGATGGTGAAGCTACTATTCAGGTAAGAGTACATACTTCGGTATCCACTAAGCTTACCAAGCAGGTACGCATCAAAGGTACTAAAGAATGGGGTGAAGTAGTAGAAGCTAAGGTGGGTGATGAGGTAGAATATCGCATTGACTACCAAAACCTTTTGGCTGATACTGCCACAAATGTTACTATTCGTGACATTTTGCCTACCAATGTAGAGTATGTAGCTGGTACTACTATGCTATACAACTCCAATCACAAGGAAGGTGTAAAAATATCTGATGATATTGCTACCACCGGAGTAAACATTGGTGATTACGACAATAAAGGTAATGCTACTTTGGTATTTACCGGTAAGGTTGTGGACAAAACCATGGCTTGTGGCAAAAACCAATTGGTAAACTGGGCGAACTCCACTATTAGTGGTGAGGTGACAGCCAAGGATGATGCATCTGTAATGGTGAACAAGACTTGTGATGTGCCAGTGGATCCAGATGATCCAGTGACTCCAGACGAGCCTACCCCTACTCCTACGCCAACCCCAACTCCTACCAAGACCCCTACTACAATAGTAGCAACTGGTCCTACTGAGATAGTGACTGGTGCTGTAGGTGCTGGGTCGGTAGTGACTGCGCTAGGGTACTATATTGCTAGCCGTAAAAAGTTAATGTAAGAAGACCGCTTCATCTAGGGCGGGAACTTGAAACAGGCCAGGTGAAATATCCTGGCCTGTTTTGTGGTGCGGAAATGTTTTTAGACTTTGCGGAAAATAGCTGGTGCTACCTGATGAACGATAAGTAGTGTATAATATGTGGTATGAAGCTAAGGATGCGAAGATTGGTATTAGCAATGGCTGCGCTAGTAGGTGTGGGTGTATGGCTAGTAGTGAACCCTGCTAGCTATGAGACGGTGTTTACCAGGGCGGAGAATAGTGGTACGAATTATGCGGCTGATGCTGTGACTGAGATAAATGAGGATGTGCCGCTAGCTAGCGATGTGCTAGAGAAATTGGAAGTAAAGGGTAGAGCACCCAAGACTGGGTATAGCAGGGATGAATTTTATAGTGGATGGCCGACGGTGGAGGGATGTAATCTTAGGCAGAAGATCTTGAAGAGGGAATTTGGCGATTCGGCAGTACTGGATGGCTGTAATGTGGTGGCCGGTGAATATGACGAACCATATACTGGAGAACATAAGAAATATACTGCAAGAGAAGAAATATCTAAGGGCGTGCAGATAGACCATGTGGTGGCTTTGAGCGATGCTTGGCAAAAGGGGGCTCAGTATATGGAGCGTGAAGTGCGCTACAGTATAGCTACAGACCCTCTTAATTTGTTGGCAGTAGATGCGGCGGCAAACGAGAAAAAGTCTGATGGAGATGCGGCAACGTGGCTGCCGGCCAATAAAAGATTTCGGTGCCAATATGTGGCAAGGCAGGCATCGGTGAAATATAAGTATGGACTGTGGGTGACTGAGGCAGAAAAGGAGGCGATGTCTGAGGTATTGGCTAATTGCCCTAATGAGCCAAGTGTGGGCGTGTAATGGATAATGTAAGGAAAATGCTTGACTTTTGAGAAAAGCTTATGTAAAATGAGAATACAGATGTAATATTAATAATAAGTAGGAGCAGAAGGAGAAATTACATGAAGAAAAAGATAATAGTAGCAAGTGCAGCGTCTCTAGCGATGGCAGCTATGCCGATGGCGGGTGTGTTTGCGGAAAATTACGGTGAAGCCGTAGTGGACCAAATTCAGGTAACGGTGAGTAAGATTTGCAATATTCGTTCTGGTGGTACTGCGAGCAGCCCTACGTACAGTGGAGCGCAGTTGTCTACAACTGTTACTCCTGGGACGTTGATCGGTGGCGATAGTGGTCAGTCATGGGCAAGCGGCACAAAGACTACATTACGATATAATTGTAACGATGCTGGTGGTTGGAAAATCACTGCACAGGGCGTGAGTGGAACAAGTGGTGCTGTGGCGGGGCAGACAACGATGGAGCCTACTGGTGGTACAAGTACACCAATAGTTACAGGTACTGCTACGAGTGGTGATACGTCTAACTGGGCTTTTAAGGTGACTGGTACCGGCGCATCCTCTATGTATACTTCTTTTGCTGCGATTCCTGGCACGGCGACTACGGTTGCTTCTAGCAGTAGTTCTGTAGTTGAAGGTTCTTTGACTCCAGATTATCAGGTGTGGATTTCTCCTGCTCAAGAGTCAGATACCTACACTGGGTATGTAAGATACATATTGTCAGCTCCACTATGATTATAGATATATAGCGCAATATACCGCTGGGGAACTGGCGGTATTTTGTGTAAGGATATTTAAAAATAGTGGGTGATATAATGGGAAAAATGAAAGTGGGCAGCAAAAATAGTATATTTCATAAGGTGTTAATAGGCTTGGCGGTACTAGTAATTATTGGCATAGTTGGTTTTTTGGTGTATAGGTTTAATTTTGTCGAGAAGGGATTAGTAAATGATACGGTGAGTAAGTATTTGGTGTGTAGCGGAGGAGATGTGAAGCATTATGCATTACTAGAAGATATGAATGGAGTGAAGGTTGAATCTAGAATTATGTTTATGGATGATGGCATATACCGGGTGAATTTTGTGATTAGTAAGAGATTTTCCAATGAACAGCTTACGAGGGCTTTTACGGATAGGCTATACGGTAATTATAATAAGTACTTGGGAGACAATAATATTGCTCAAAAAGATATAATTATGACAGTGACAAATGTGGATAATGTGGGTAAGATGGTAATTTCAGTGGAAGGTGGTAAGTTCATTAATAAGATGGCGCCGTTAGCTATGCTTGAAGACAATGCAGCACAGAGCGGTGCGGATGCGGTGCAGGATTTTTATGAAAAAAATGGTTTTACTTGTAGCATAGACGAGAAAGATATGGTATTATCAGACTAATAGAATAGGAGGTATATGAGAATAATACAGAAATTAAAATGGTGGATAGCGGTATTTGCGGTACTAGTGGGGGTGGGTCTGGCGAATGTAGCTGGAGTGAGGGCTGCAGGTGAAAGTAGTTTGACATTTGGGCCAACATCTCAAAGAATTTCTTTGAAGCCTGGAGAAAAATATCGGTCTAGCGTGATAGTGTCAAACCCAGCAACATCTGAAGGCAATACGAAATTTAGACTGTTTGTTGCTCCATATACTATAACTAATGATCAATATGACCCGTCTTTTGATCAGATAAATACCTATACTCAGATGGCTGACTGGATAACATTGGATCAGACTGAGGGCGAGCTGAAGCCAAACGACAATATAGAAATAGGTTTCACAGTGGAGGTGCCGGAAACGGCGCCAGCTGGTGGGCAATATGCGGCAATAGTGGCGCAAGATATGACCAATATAGGAAATGGCGGCGGAGGTAATGTGCAGATAGCAAATATAAGTGCGGTAGCGTCGGTAGTGGTAGCAGATGTGGCGGGGCAAACGCGTGAATACGGCGAGATATTTGAAAACAATATGCCAACATTTGTGATGAATGCGCCTTTTGTGGCGAGTGCGGGGGTAAAAAATACTGGTAACGTACATACGGATGCTAAGAGTATACTGCAGGTGTGGCCGCTATTTTCGGACGAAGAAATATATACCAATGAAGAAAGCGAAGATAATGAACAGTTGGTATTGCCAGATACTACTAGATATTTCTTTAATACCTGGGAAGATGTGCCGGCGGTGGGGATATTTCGGGCACGGCAGACGGTGACGATATTTGGCGAGACAGCTGTAAATGAAAAAATAATAGTAGTGTGTCCACTGTGGCTACTATTTATAATGATATTCTTG
Source organism: Candidatus Saccharimonadota bacterium (assembly GCA_017420185.1). GTDB lineage: Bacteria > Patescibacteriota > Saccharimonadia > Saccharimonadales > Saccharimonadaceae > Nanosyncoccus. The sequence continues at coordinate 12,607 of JAFOJM010000009.1, forward strand.
ATAGCGTTGCTACTGATATGGTTTGCAACGATTATCGTGAAAAAGATACGAAAGAATAAAAAATCGGTGAAGACAGAGGCATAGGGTAGTGTGTTGTGGACAGTCATGATGAAAAGTCTGGGGTGTTGAAATCTTCTGGTGAGGGTGTTGATGTTGATACTGATGTTGACAATCTAAAGCCAGATTTTGTGAAAAAAATTGAATCTTTTGATGTGCACAATTTGAGGCCGGAAGATATTGAATACATGCACCAGGTAATAGGTGAGTTCTTCGTGAATAAATATTCGGTGAGGCCTGAGCTTGCCGCTGAGATCCCGAGCCATACTAGGATGCTAAGCAATGAGGAATTTAGAGCGAAGGTTTTGGAAAAAGATAGTGAGGCGGAGGATGACTTGGATGAGCTGACGGGGTTTTATAACGAGAAGGATGACTGCACATACATAAATATGGATTATTACGATTCGCCGGTGGAGTTATTTTCAACTATGACTCATGAGGGTCTGCATTTTGTGAGTCTAAGAAATGGTGCTGGGTTTGGTGGATATTTTGCCGCGCCGGAATCTTTGCAGGAAAAAGAGGAGATGGCATATTATGCAAGAAAAGGTCTGATTTCGGTGGTAGAGGGTACTACTCAGATGCTCGCCTGGGATGCGCTAGAGGAGATGGGTTTCACCGACAATATGGCGAGCGGGTATTTACCGGAAGTAATGGTGATGCGTGCAGTATATGGTGCTTTGCCTGAGAACATGGAGAAGCAGCTGTATTTTAATACTCCGATGGAGGATTTGCGGATGGCTATTGAAGAGACTTTTGCGCCTGAGCATAGTAAGACGATAAGAGCCGGTGGAGTGAGCGGGGTGTTTTGTGACTGTCTGGCAAACATAGGTATTGTTGTGGAGAATATGGAAATAGCGCTAAACGACGATGATGGGGATGAGGCTATGGCGTTGCAAGACGATATAGTGTCTGCGATAGAATTTTTTAAAAATGAGAGGAACAAAAATGGATTTTAGCATAATAACAGATGAGATGATGAGTAGCTTGAGCGAGACAGAGAGGAAGAAATATGACTGTGTGAGAGAAGCTATAGAATCTGGCGGGCTGGTATCGCCTATGATAGTGAAATGGTTTTCGGAATTGGGCTTTATGCTGGCCTGGGATAGCATGAAGAGTGGTAAGGCCGCGGAGATAGCGCGGCCACTTGGGGAGATATTTGGTGAACTAACAAAAACTACAAGGGTAAGTCTGGATACTAAATCTCAGCTAAAAGGTATCATATCTGAGGGGAAGCTGGACTATGCGTATGCTGGTGGCAACCATAGCATTATGAGCCTGCGCTTGGCGGCGCAGGCGGGACGGGGGCGCTCTTTTGGGATATAATCTGACCTAGGAGGTATGTAAGATACGAGGGGCTGCATCGTATATTTTATTGTTGCGTTATTTATTATGGTTGTGCTATAATGGTATTGCAACAATTAAATGAATCTATGTTAAGGTGACCGATATTTTATGTTGGTGCACTACGGAATAATAATGGTGCCGTAAGGTAATCATACGTTCCGTAGGTTAGCCTATAGATTTGTTTGATTGTTGCACCCCTTGCGGTGCCATTTTTGTAGCACCGAGTACCTTAAATCATTGACGTTGCTACATAATTCATTACGTTTTGGAAGCTGCGTGGCATAATGAGACCTTACGAGCCTTGCGCTCACACTTTGTAGCCATATAGCATCGTATTATTGCATAATTTACCGTATTTCGGAAACTACGTGATGCAAAATGGCGTTATTGTATAAATCATACGACGCCTGGTCACACCTCTATTCTTGGGACACACTCTAGGACCGCTCGGCCGAGCCTATGGTCCCAATAATAGAGGTTGTGACCAGCCTTCAGGTTAATTATGCACCAAGGTCTTAATGTTCTTCAATACTGGTGAATCATACAATAATACTCTCGGCCGTAGTGGAATATATAGCAACGTCAACAACTAATATTAATTTAATTGGGCATAGCCCAGAAAGGAAAATATCATGACAACTATTCCAATAGAAGTCATCATACAGGATGCGGAAAGCCCTATAACACCTACTCCAGTGGGCCCAGCAGATCAAGGAGAAAACACAAACACAGCAGCACCATATACTGGTGCCGGTACAGTAGGTAATAATAGTGGAGCCTCTGGCCCCTCTGCTGCTATATCTATAGTAAGTATAATAATAGCAGTATTGGCTATATGTGCAGCAGCAGCACTACTAGTACGTAGGTACTATAAGCGTAAAAATTTAAACACAGAAACAGGTATGACCCGCCGAGAGAAGCGTGCCATGGCAGCAACTAGTACCATAGCGGTACTAGCACTCACTGTACTACTAGGTCAACTAGTAATAGCTGGTGTAGTAAGTCCTATAGCCACTAATGCAGCTACAGACGATACGGTAAATGATGAAGCAGAACTAGACGTAGATAGTAAGATTACTATTATAGCTACTAGAACAGAAGATGAAGATACAGTAGTAGCTACAGTAAAGAATACATCTACCATCACAGTAGATAAACCTTTTGGTTATGAAGTAGCCATATCTATGGCAGATGATAGCACTAACCTATATCTAGATGGAGATGAAACAAGCGAATACTATCTCTCTCTCCAGTAGAAGATAGCACACTATCAGACAATACGTGGGGTTATGCCCTAGATGAAGAAGAATATAATGCCGTGCCACTAGCAGATAACCTAACAGTAATAGCCAAAGGTACTACTACAGTCACAGATGAAGATATAAATATCTACTACGGTATAAAAGTAGACAAAGACCTCCCAGCTGGTACCTATACTGGTGAACTAGAATACACTTTATCTGATACTGGTTTCCCACTGTCTCTACGTACTATGCAACAAATGACGAGTGATATCTGTGAAGCTGCATATACACCAAGTGGCACAGAGACTATAGTGCCTACTGCTACCCTCACAGACATCAGAGACAATAAGACTTACGAGATAGCCAAACTAGCCGATGGTAACTGCTGGATGACACAGAACCTAGACTTGGATCTAAGTACGGGAACTACTCTTACTCCAGTTGATACTGATATTACCGAAGACTGGACACCAACGAGAAGTACAATTAGCTTTACTGGTATAACGGTATCTGGTTGGGATAATAGTGATACGACGCCATATTCTGCCAATCCTGGTGATGTATATTACTATACATCAGGTACGGATGAGAATGATATACAGTATGACTCTCTCGCTGAATGTGAAGTAGCTGGATATACAGATTGTTCGCACTATCATGCCGGTAACTATTATAACTGGTCTGCTGCGGTAGCGAGTAATGATAGCTCGGCATATGTAGAAGAATTTAGTAATGCTAATACGTCTATATGTCCAGCTGGATGGAGATTGCCAAAAAGTGCCAATGCGGGTAGTTTTATAGAGGGCAATGAACGAATCACTATGGTGAATAGTTATGATAATGTACTGGGCGAGTATTTTCCGTATGGCCCTGTAGGTGGTTATTACAATTATCTAGAAGGCGGTTTTAATATAATTCGTGTCGCACCTTTGTATTTGACTCGGGCCGGATATGTCTGGCCATATCCAGGTGTGCCATAACAGCAATTTAATGGAGGTGGTTCAGTCAGTCATTATTGGTCTAGTACGATATCATCGGTGGCAGAAGCATATCAGTTGTGGGTGATCTCGGGCAGCCTTCGACCTTCGCAGCTTAATGGACGAAATTATGGCAATCCCGTACGCTGTTTGGCTAAGTAGACGACTGCACTATTGCAATTTACGGGTGGGGTGGGCGTCCGTAAATAGATATTGAAGTACTACATAGGGTTGGATTTGGTGTAGAGAGGGAAATATGATATCTAAAATATAGAGGTAGCCTGCCCCACTACTGCATAGTAGAGGGTCAAGGGCTACTTTTTTGCAAAAAATGGCTAAAATGTGTGAAAAAAGTGTTGACATAGGGTGAAATGTGCGATATAATGGAGGAAGTTTAAGCAAGTCGTTATTTACGACCTCTACAAAAAGAAAGGAAGCGAGGAATAAATTGAGGTCGCTGATAGCACTTCGAGTTATTCTTAAGGACTATCCGATTTAACAATTTGAGATTAACGATGAAAAGATTTTAATTGACGGCTCAAGCGAGCGAACAGAATAAAAACTTGTTTTTATTTTTAAGCGAGCGAAGAGACGTATGGCTTTTAGCTATACGGCAGCAACTGAATTATCGAATATCGGTTGCTAGTTAAGTCAATGCATAAAAAGGTAATTAAGGGCACTGATAGTGGATGCCTTGACAATCAATACCGATGAAGGCCGTAGAAGTCTGCGATAAGCCTCGGGGATCTGACAACGAGAAA
>JAFOJM010000010.1 GCA_017420185.1 Candidatus Saccharimonadota bacterium
GAAAGATGGGGAGGGCTTGACATAAAAGTGGCACATACACAAGTACAGGGTATGGATGCGCCGGATCAGATAATACGAGCCTTAAAATATTTTAATGAACATAATGAGGTGCAAGTTGTTGCGATAATAAGGGGCGGTGGGTCGGCAGACGATTTGGCTTGTTTTAACGATGAAACGCTTGTGCGTGAGATAGCGGCATCAAAAATCCCAGTAATCACTGGAATAGGGCATGAAGTAGATGAGAGCTTGGCGGATTTGGCGGCGGATGTGAGGGCTTCTACTCCATCCAACGCGGCGCAACTTTTGACACTAGATAAGAATGATATAAAGAGAAAAATTGGTGTAGATATACAAAGAACAAGTGAGATGATACGGAACAAGGTTGTGTCAGTAATGGATAACGACAGGGAGGGCATTTTGCAAATAGCGAGTATAGTACAGGCTAAAATAAATGAATGTCGGCAGCGTTTTGCTGAGCAGACAAGAATGCTTGAGGCTATGAATCCGGAGCAAGTGCTAAGGCAGGGGTATGCACTGCTTAGAGGAGACATTTTTGTAGGTAATGTTGTAAAAATTACAACATATGAGATGGAAATAAAAGCATTAATAAAGGAGGCGAATGCAAGAAAAAAGAACCCTAAATGATAAAATAGAGGAATTTAATAAATATATGGACTGGTTTTACTCGGATGAGTTTAATCTTGACGAGGTGGAGTCTAGATATGAAAAATCAATAGGGCTGGCCAAGGAGATACGACAGGACTTGGATAAGCTGAGCAATAAAATTGAAGTATTAAAAGAAGATTTCACTAAATAGTATGGTATAATAGGCTTATGGATAGTAAGCAAAACCCACAGTTACAATACGCTCAGACTGTTGTGCCTGGTGGTATGCCAATGGTGCAGCAAGTGCCAGTGGTAGCAACACCTCAGAAGAGCGCGAGTGGATTAATAAAAACTATAGTAATAGTAATATTGGCCTTGGTGTCGGTGACTTTTATTGGGCTATTTATATGGATGTTTTTACAGTACAATGAAGTGCAGGAGGATGTAGATTATAAAATTAGCTTGGCGGTAGCGGAGGCCAAGGACGAGCAAGGCGAGCAAGATAGGATACGTTATGAAAATGACATTAAGTATCCTTTGCGAACCTTCTCTGGACCAGCAGATTATGGACAGCTTACTTTTGAATATCCAAAGACATGGAGTGTGTACGTGGAGTCTGACGCTGCAAATGGCGGAGATTTTCTGGCGTATTTTAACCCCGGTCAGGTAAATACAGTGTCTAAAGATACTATTAACGCGCTGAGGGTCTCTATATTGGACGATAGTTATGAAGATGTAGTAAGTAAGTATCAGAGAGCGGTGGATGCGAAAGATTCTAACTTGGCAGTGCAAGCCGTTACCATTGGCAACGAAGAAAAAGGTATACAAGTAACTGCTAATAGATACACTGGTACTATACCAAATACTGACCTGAGTGGATATATAGTGATATTTAAGATACGTGATAAGACCGTGATAATGCAGACGGACAGCGTATTGTTTGAGGCGGATTTTGATGCTTTGCTAAATACTATAGTATTTAATGCGTAATATCGGTGTATTTTGAGTAAAAGATAGAATATTCTTGATACCTGGTGGTATAATATAATAGTATGATTGAGGAGGTAGATGGGATATTGTTGGCGGCGCACGAGTTGAAAGTTCCGCTGGCCGTGATAAGACAGTTGGCGTTTGCTCTCGACGAATCCAGCACCCACAATCAGCAAATTCGTACGAAAATAGTGAGCGTATCCGAGCGTGCTATCAGGCAGGTGAATGATTTGGCTAAGATACGTAGACTAGAGGACGGACTGTTTACTATGGAGCCAGTAGCGGTGCGTGAGGTATGTGATGCAGTGTCGTATGAGTTGAGACAACTATTCCAGTATAATAGTAGGGATTTACACATAAAATACAAAAATAAGTCGAAACTAGTGATAGCAAATCGTGATTTATTATGCAGCATAGTATATAATTTCTTGATAAACGCAATGCATTATTCTGGTGATGGAGCAAAGACAGAAATGATAGTAAATGAGGTATGGGATAAAACAAGAATAACAGTAAGGGATTATGGGCCGGCGTTGCCTATGGATATATGGCGCGAAATAAAAAAAGGTTGGATGGATAAGCCAACATCTATAGCGATGAGGCCTGGTTCGTCTGGGCTGGGGCTATATATTGCGTCGAGTTTTTCTAGATATATGAATGCTAAAATAGGTGCCGTGAGACATAAGGACGGTACTAGTTTTTATGTGGAACTAATAACATCTAAACAAGCGAGTTTATTCTGATGATTTTTGTGATAGATGACGATGAATTGATGGCTGAATGTATAGCAAACGCTACACAAAAAGATACAATGAGTTTTTTGAATGCGATTGATGCGATGAGCAAAATTTCGGAAGGGGTTATTCCCAACCTGATTTTTTTGGATATATTACTTGATGGGCCTGATGGATTTACGTTTTTGAACGAGCTGGTATCTTATGACGATACAGCAAAGATACCAGTGGTGATAGTAACGTCGCTCAAATTACATAATCGAAGCTTGTCTGCGTATGGAGTGATAGGCGTATTAGATAAAGACACAATGAGACCAGAGGATGTTCGGCGATATGCTAGACAATATGCAGAATAAAGATATAAAAACTTTGGGGTATGTAATACGTAGGACAAATTACGGCGAGGCGGATAGAATCCTCACTATTATTACGCCCAGTGGAAAACTAACAGCTATGGCTAAGGGGGTGCGTAAGGAAAAATCCAAATTGGCTGGTGGTATAGAGATGTTTACTTTGGCGGAATATAATATTCATTTTGGCAAAGGTGAGTTTGGGATACTGACTGGTGCTAGGATGAAGAAATATTATGGGGGGATAATAAAAGATTTGAATAAGCTGGAGCTAGCGGCTAATATTTTGAAGAAGACAAGTCGTGCGGCGGACGGGTCGGATAGCCCGGAGTTTTTTGATATAGTAGATCAAGGTTTGAAGGCCATAGACGCAAATAGTGATTTGAGGATGGTAGAAACATGGTGTCTACTTAATATGAAAAGAGTGGGCGGGGAAGAAATAAATTTGTATCGTGATGTATTGAGTCAAAAATTGATAGAGAACGCAAGGTATGAATGGAATACGAGCGAGATGGCTTTTGCAGAAAATGCAAATGGGGAATATGGCGCAGAAGATATCAAACTGCTGAGACTGATGACAAAAGGAGATTTGAGGGTGGTGCAGCGCGTGAAGATGCATGATGGGATGATGGCAAAAGCATTGCGACTAGCGCAAATGGTGATATAATACTTGTTATAAATAAGGAGAAAATATGGCAGACTTTAACAAAGTTTTGACACCGGGGGACTATGAAAAAGGGGAACTAAATGTAGTGATAGAGATTCCGACGGGCTCTAATCATAAGATTGAGTGGGATCGCGAGCGCGCGTGTTTTATGCTAGACCGTGTAGAGCCGATGGCTTTTGCGAAGCCATGTAATTACGGCTTTATTCCTCAGACTATTGACGAGGATGGAGATGAGCTAGATGTGCTGATGATTACAGACCAGCCTCTTACCACTGGCATCTGGATGAAAGCGAAGATACTAGGCGTGATGAAATTTGTAGACGGCGGCGAAGTAGACGATAAAATTATCTGCGTGCCAGCGGATGACCGCAACAATGGTGATGTCTATAAGAAACTAGAAGATTTGCCAAAGCAGCTGATAAAGCAGATAGAGTTCCATTTCAATCATTACAAGGATTTGAAAAAAGCGGGTACTACTAAGGTGAAAGCTTTTGAAGGGGTAGATTCTGCAAAGGCTGCAATAAAGGCATCTATTGAGAGATACGAGGAAGCACATCCAGAGGTACGATTTGCAAAGAATGTAGACAATGCAGTAAAACAGGTAAAAAACGCAGTGTCAGAGACAATTGATGCGGCTAAGAAGGCTATGGAAGAAGCTGAGGAATAGAGCGACTAAGCTTACTGCTAAAAAATACCTCCATTTAAGTGGAGGTATTTTGAAGACGTATATACTGATGTATTTTAATCTTCGGCGGAATCGCTAGCATTATTGATAAAATCAATGTATGCTTTGAGCTCGGAGGCAGTCATATCGGAGTACTGATCATCGCTCATCTCTATGACTACATACTTGCCATTGGTAGAGATGCTCTTGACGCCGTCTAAGCTGACTTTTTTGTACTCTTCGAGTGCAGCCTTGGCGGTAGCTTCGTTGGCAAACTCTGCGTAGGTAATCATACCGGTGATTTTGTCGCCGGAATATGTATATACGGCGTATGCTTTCACTGGAGCGTTTGTTATTCCGTCGGATGCGAAATCTTCGCTGTCCATAGCAACGACATATTTGCTACCATCGGATACGAAGTAGCTATCGTTTAGCTGAGGTCCGCGAGTGGCAAAGAATATTGCAACTGCGACGACTGCTACCACAACTACAGCGATGCATGCGCTGATGATTAAGTTTTTGTTGTTGGTTGGTTTGGCTTTTGCTTTTTGCGCCATATTTTCTCCTTATTATGCATACATAATAGCATAAGCTATTATAAGCGGTCAATACTTACGCGAGTTTGTATGGTAGTATCGCGGTCGCGAATGGTGACGGTGCTATCTTCAAGAGTGTCAAAATCTATAACTATGCATTTAGGTGTGCCGATTTCGTCTTGTTTGCGATAGCGCTTGCCGATGTTGCCGGAATCGTCCCAAGTAACAAAGATGTATTTGGCGCGTAGCAAATCGTAAACTTCGCGAGCTTTGGCTACCAGCTCTGGCTTGTTTTTGAGGAGTGGAGATACGCAATATTTATATGGTGCGAGGTTTTCTGGTAATTTTAATACCGTGCGGGTGCTGCCATCGATATTTTCTTCGGTGTAGGCATTGGAAAGTACAGCCAAGAATAAGCGCTCTACGCCGATAGATGGCTCGATAACATGCGGAATAAAGGTCTCGTTGGTAACCTTGTCGCGATATTCCATAGACTTGCCGGATTCGCGCTGAATGTTGGCGAGATCGAAATTGGTGCGGTAAGCTAGGCCCATTAGCTCTTCTTCGCCGCCTGGGTAGTCAAACATAAAATCTATAGTGCGCTTGCTATAGTGGGCGCGGTCGCTAGCTGGGACTTCATATTCGTGAATTTTGCTGCTATCTAAACCGATGACATTTTCCAGAAAATCGTGCTGCATGGTGCGAAGCTTCTCGAAATTTTCTTCCCAGGTAGAAGGATGAACAAAGTACTCTATCTCCATCTGGCTGCATTCGCGGTCGCGCAAGATAAAGTCGCGTGGGCTGATTTCATTGCGGAAAGCTTTGCCTTGCTGGGCGAGGCCAAATGGTAGGCTGGGGTAGATAGTATCTACTACATTTTTATAATTAGTAAAAATGCCTTGGGCTGTCTCTGGGCGAAGATAAGCTATGGAGCTATCGTCGTCCACGGCGCCGACGTGGGTAGAAAACATCATATTAAACTTGCGGATAGGTCCCCAAGCCTCTTTACCGCAGACTGGGCATTTGGTGTGGGTAGCGAGGAACTCCTCTGTAGTGACGGACTCGCTAATGCCTTCGGCTATTTTGTCGGCACGGAAGCGAGATTTGCACTCTTTGCATTCTACTAATGGATCGGCGAAGGTGGCCAAATGGCCAGAAGCTACCCAAGTGCGGGGGTTCATAATAATAGCGGCATCTACGCCGTACATATCATCACGACTATCTACAAAATAATTCCACCATATATTCATAATATTACGCTTGAACATGACGCCAAGCGGGCCAAAATCCCAGGTGCCGGCCATGCCGCCATAAATATCACTGCCCTGGAAGATAAATCCGCGGCGCTTACATAAGCTAACGATTTTTTCTAAATTATCCATAGGATAATTATACCATAATATGCGGTTAGCGGAATTTGGACTTAGGTGCGGAGAATTATCACATCACTTTAGCTTCCAGAGCGTAGTGAATTATGTAGCAACAGTAATGTTATTTAATGTACTCGGTGCTATAAAAATGGCACCGCAAGGGGTGCAAACATCCTAATTGTAAACTAAGCAGTCACACAACTAAAGATTCCTTACGGTACCATTATTGCCGTGTGACAAAAGTACAATTAAATTGCTTAGTTTGAAAACTAGAATGTTTGCACTTTAATAATATCACGCTTATGGTCGGCGTGCAAGACTTGTTTTTTGCTGAAATAATGTTACTATAATATATATGGCTAAAAGAAAAAAAGATAAGAACTGCACGATTCGGACTTTGAGGTATTTTTTGAAGGCCACTGCTAAATATAAATGGCTAGCGGCGGGTGGCGTGATTACTACGCCGCTGGTGATATTCTTGAGGAATATATTGACGCCACTTTTGCTAGCCGAAATGATTCAGATAGTGTCTGATGGGCTACGGGGTGAGGAGCTATTCCAGGCTTTGTTGCCAAAGGCTATACTGCTAATAATAGTGGCGTTAGCAAGAAGCTTTGTGATAGGGCCGCTCAGGATGTGGTGCGTGTGGAAGATGGAAATAAAAGCCATGTACGACCTCAGTTGCGAGGCTTTTGATACTATTACTGCGCAGTCTATGCAATTCCACTCGGATAGATTTTCTGGGTCGCTGGTGTCTCAGACGAATAAGTTTGTGGGGGCATACGAGCGGCTGATGGATGAATTTTTCTGGAATATTTTTCCGGTGGGGCTAGATATACTAATGATAATGATAGTGATGATACCAAAAGCGCCGCTATTTGTGGTGGGGATGGTAGTATTTATCATAATATATATAATAGCGGCGGCGATATGGTTTAAGAAATTGGCGCCAATTCATGAGAAAGAGGCTAGTGCGTCGAATAAGTGCACTGGACAATTGGCTGATTCGGTATCTAATGTAGTATCTGTAAAATCGTATGCGCGGGAAAAATACGAGAGTACTAGGTATGCTAAGCATCAGGGTGAATGGTATAAGGTGATATTTGAAAGTTTGAAGCAGAATACGAAGAGGAATTTCTTCTTTGATGGCGTGGGAGTGGGACTGATAATATTGGTAGTGGTATTTATGGTGGGAGCACAAGACTGGTTTGGCGTGTCGGTGGCTACGCTTGTACTGATAGTGAATTATTCGCAGAATATCCTGGGGGATTTGTGGTCTATTCACTCGGTGTTTAAGTCGATGAACAGGGTATTTGGCGATGCTAGGGAAATGACAGAAATACTGGATATGAAGGATGATGTGGTGGATGAGCCTGGTGCAAAGAAACTGGTACTATCGAAGGCTGAAATAGATTTTGACGGCATAGCTTTTAGGCACAAAGATGCCAAGGCGCCGATATTTGAGAATTTTTATCTAAATATTCCGTCTGGAGTAAGAATCGGGCTGGTGGGAGTGAGCGGCTCTGGGAAGAGTACTCTTACCAAGCTACTGCTAAGATTTGCAGATGTGAGCGCGGGGGCGATTTGTGTAGGCGGGCAAAATATTCGTGATGTCACGCAAAAAAGCCTGCGTGAGGCGATAGCATATGTGCCGCAAGAATCGTCGCTATTTCATAGGAGTGTATATGATAATATTGCGTACGGTAAAATGGGCGCAACTAAAGAAGAGGTGATAAGAGCGGCAAGGCTTGCGAATGCGGACGAATTTATACGAGACTTGCCGGATGGATACGAGACGATGGTGGGGGAACGTGGTGTGAAGCTGTCTGGTGGGCAAAGGCAGAGGATAGCGATAGCCAGGGCTATATTAAAAGATGCGCCGATATTGGTGCTAGATGAGGCGACGTCGGCGCTAGACTCGGAGAGTGAAGCGTTGATACAAGGTGCACTTACAAATTTGATGAAAGGCCGAACTGCCATAGTGGTGGCGCACAGGCTGTCTACTATAGCTGGACTGGATAGAATAGTAGTGCTAAAAGAAGGCAAGATTATAGAGCAAGGAACCCATGCGGAGTTACTAGCTAAAGGCGGCGAATACTACAAGCTGTGGTCGCGGCAATCTGGCGCGTTTTTGGACGAAGAATAGTCGACAGGTGCCGAGACGGTGATTCGTTTAGCTTCAAATAGCACGGTGGGTACGGCTGGGGGAGGTGTGAAATCTGTAGACTTTAGGGGGAAACGGATTTTGGTGTGGTAACTAGAGATTAACTGTAAGCCAAGCTGAGAGGTGTAGTGACGGTCGGTATTTAGTAGCTTGAGAGCGAATTGCTTTTGGAGAATGAGATAAAATGAGTCGGGTGGGACCGGAGACTCTATGAACTTGTGGATGATCTTGGAGCTGAGATGGAATGGGGGATTGCTGAAGACTTTGTATGGTGTGGTGGGCAAGACATAATCTAAGAAATCTTGTTCGACCACTGTGACATTGGTGATATTTCTCTTGGCAAGATTGGTGCGGAGTTTGGCTGCGGTGGCGTGGTCTGGCTCGATAGCGATAACATGGCTAACGCGGCGGGCCAAAGCACTGGTAATAACCCCAGAGCCGGCGCCGATTTCTACTACGGTATCGCGCTTTTTGAGATTGGAATGCCCAATAAGCATGAGTGCTAGGCGCGGTGATTTGAGAAAATGTTGAGAAAGCAGGTGATTACGCATTATTGATAAATAAATCTGTAGTGTCGCCAGTGGTGAAATCCTTAACCTGGAGACTTTCGGATGCTGCCTCGGACTCGCCGACAACTATGCCTTGAGCTGCAACTTTGGCGGCGTAGGTGAGCTTGTCACCGAGCTTCTTGTCTGTGAGTACGACGGTAACGGTGTGACCATTGGCGCGGAGCTTGGCAGCAGTGGAAAAAGCGAAGTCTAGCTCGGCATCAGAGATAGGGATGATGGCGTAGTCGATAGGCTTGGTGGACTCGGATGGTAGCAGGTGATACTCGTTTAGAATATAGAATAACCGAGTGAGGCCGATAGAGCCACCTACGCCAGGGAAAGTTTGTTCGGTGAAATGTTTAGCCAAGTTGTCGTAGCGGCCGCCACCACCAATGGATCCAATAGATTTGTAATCTGGCAGGATAAACTCGAATACGGTGCCGGTGTAATAATCCAGGCCACGGACTATTTTCATATCGGCGACAATATAGTCTGCAAGATTCATGGATTCTAGTAAAAGAAGGACTTTATCTAGCTCAGCGACGCCTTCTAGGAAAGTGGGGTTGGATAAATTGAAGGCTTTGAGGCTATCTATGACGTGCGAACGTTCGCCGTGGAGATTGATAAAGTTCAGGATTGTTTGGCGGGACTCTTCAGAGAGGCCTATCTCAGTAAGATTGGCTACGGTTTTCTCAGGGCTGACTTTTTCAGCGTGATCGATAATACTATATATATCGGTGGACTTGTCAGTAAGATTTAGTGTTTCGATAAGGCCGGTGAGGATTTTGCGGTTGCTGATGCGGGCGACGATAGGTGTATTTAGGTTGAAAGAAATATAAGTATGTAGCAAGGTAGCAATAACGTCGGCATCGTAGGCAATAGATAGAGTATTTCGGCCGATTACATCGATATCGCACTGGTAAAACTCACGAAAGCGACCTTTTTGGGCACGCTCGCCGCGGTAGTTGGGGCTAATTTGTGAGACTTTGAATGGGAAAGGCAGGCTACTTTCGTGCTCGACTATGTAGCGCGCTAGTGGTACGGTATGATCAAAACGCAAGGCTTGATCGGAACTGTCGGCGGACTCGGCGGTCTTGATGACTCTATAAATCTGTTTCTCGGTGTCTCCGCCGGCTTTGGCTAGCAATATTTCGGTGCGCTCTATGGCGGGGGTCTCTATATCTAAATAACCATGACTATGGTATACTTCGGCAATTTTATTTTTGAGGGTGTTAAAAATGGCTTGTTGCTCGGGCAAGAGCTCTTGCATGCCAGA
>JAFOJM010000011.1 GCA_017420185.1 Candidatus Saccharimonadota bacterium
ATCATGATGAGGAGCATTCTCATGAGGTAGAGCACGTTGGAGATAGTTGTGGTTGCGGTTGTGATGACGATGATTGTCATGATGAAGATGACCATGACCATCATGAGCATGAGCATCATCATGAGGGGGAGCATTCTCATGAGGTAGAGCATGTTGGAGATAGTTGTGGTTGTGGTTGTGATAGCATCTTCCGATGTATCAGTGTTGGTAGCCTTGGAATCTGGCTTCGTGACAGATTTCTCGACTGGACCTTTTTTGGCCGAATGAGCCTTTGCTGACTTATTCGACGATTTTGATTTTTTTGTCGCCATTATAGCCTCCTTTTAATAATATGCTATTTATTATAGCACAAAAAATATGTGATATAATAAAAAAGTCGAAATAATTTATTTAGGAAATATACAATATGGGCGTAATAGTCAATAAAAATAATTACAAAAATGATGAGCTGTCGCGCAGGATAGATGCGGATCTTCGTGCGAAAGCATTAAAGTCTTCGGGGAGTACCGGCAGGGAGCGAAAAGATCCGGATTTTGCCGAGGATGCGGAATACGTACAGGATTTTAAAAAAACTGGTAGATTTGGATGGGTGTGGGTGGTATTAATAGTGCTTGCGATATTATCAGTAATCTCGATAGTATTTTTCTAGTTGATAAAACCATAAGCATAATATATAATATTAGCAAGCATGGATAATGACTTAGACGATAGAATTAATAAGAACGATCCATCGGTTCGCGCCGTGGAAGATGCTGAGAGCGCTGGAGTTGCTCCCGGTTTTATGGGCGGCAGTGATTGGCCTGAGGATGTGGCGTATAGACTGAATGGTGAAGATTACGATAAAAATGGCAGAAGAATAAAGCGGCGAGAAAGGTCTCGTCGTGCGTCGGACGATTTGTCTGCTGCAGAGAGAAATGCTTCAAATGGAGATGATCTAGAGTAGCCACAGGATAGCTTGGACGGAAATAGGAACAATGAAGTAAGTGCAAAAGGATTTTACTCGGGCAGAGGCAAAGGTAAAAATAAAAAAGGTAAGGGTGAAAAGAAAGGGTGGCTGAAAAAAGGCGGGCCGATAGGAGCTATTATCGTAGTTTTGTTTGGGGTGGCTGGTGTGTCGAGTATGGTACAGCTATCGCAGCCTTTTAGCTTTGTTGCGCAGATTGTTGAGACGTTTAATTCTATGCAGCCATCTGCGAGCTTAAGAACTAGAACTTTATTTGGTTATCAAATGAATCGTGGATGGAACAGGGACCCAGTAAGGGGAACTATTTTTGGGAGTACTTTCAAAATTACTGATAAGCAGCAAGAAAAGTTGAGAAAATATGGGATTGAGTATGATGAAGATTTTGAAGGTACTGGAAAACGAGTGCTGAAATTTGATGATGGAGATGATATAAAAATAGTTGCAGCAGACAAAGCAACGGCAAATAGTTTTGGCGATATAAGCGGGGTGGATGCTTCGACCGGAAAGCCATACAATAGTAAGGCTGCAGTATTTGATGATTTATTCGCTGATAAATCATCCAGCTTTCACCATGCATATAGTTCTGGGTCGTTAACTTGGCGTGGCCAAGTTGCGAATTGGTTTGGCACGAGAGTGGCGGCTTTTTTGACAAATAACAAGCTAACCCGGAATGCGTTTAATAATTATGAGGAGCAGAAAGCGGCGGCCGATGGTGATGGACTGGAGGCGGTAAAAGAGACATTGGAGGAAAAAACTGGTGCTATAGAAAATGAAGGTGAAAAGACTAGAGAGGTAGTAGAAAAAACGGATGATGACGGCAACGTTTCCTACAAGAAAGAGGATAGTTCTATTGATTCTGGGAAGATGACTAGAGGGGATATAGAGGATTTAAGCAAAAAGATGGAGAATATCAGGAGTAAATTTGCCAGTAGTGCAAATATAATATGTGGGATATCTAGTGCTGTAGGGGCAATTACGATGGCAGTGACCGCAGCGGAAACATTGCAGGTGATTAATCTTGCAACGATGTATTTTGAGGCGATAGATAAAGTGAAAGCTGGGGATGGTGAGGCCGCTCCTATAAATGAATTAGCCGACACCCTCAATGAAAAAAAATCTAATACTAATGATGTGCTGGTGAGTATGGAACAGGTAAGCGATAGTGAGTATGATGCAACTATTAAAAAAGAAACTACCAAGAAGTCCGCCATGGAATCTGAAGGTATTGCTGCGTTATATAGTGGCAGAAAAGTTAATCCTAGCGATCCGAGCGTGCAAAGCTTTAATTTAACAGCTAGCATAAAAAATATTATGGGTGGAATAAACTCTAGCATGACGGCATTCCAGACTTGCACTATAGCTAAGCTTGCTATCTCTGCGGTTGAGCTTGCGAGCGCTGCTGCAGATACACTTGCTTGCATTTTTAGCATAGCTGCAATAGAGACTGGCGTAGGTGCTGCTACGGCAGTTGCAGAATGCGGAAAGTTAATAGTAGATATTGGCCTTTCTATTAGTAGGAGCGTGGTAATTGGCGTGGCGATTGCTGGTATATTTAGTGCACTAGCGCCTGTGTTACAATCTGCATGGACGCGAGACCTTATATCAAATATTGGAGGGGAGGATCTCGGGAATGCATTAACTTCTGGAGGTAATATGTACCTAGGAGGAGCACACAGAGCAAATGGTGGGTCTCCAGCATCTTTGGAGAAGTATGAACAGTATGCTGTTTTGCAACAGCAAGTAATTGCCGATAATGCACGGTATGAGCGTGAGAGTCTGAGTCCATTTGATTTGACATCAAAGAATACTTTTATGGGGGCTTTGATGATGAGGCTTTCTGAGTTTGCGGTGGCAGATTCGTTTACTAGTACGATTTTGTCTGGTGGAGCTGTGGTATCGTCTTCGATAATAGCTCTTAGCCCAGCTGCTTCAGCATATGATATAGCCAAGACATTACCAGACAGTATAGATGAATATGAAGATACGTGTCCTTATCTTGCATCGATCGGCATGATAGGAGACGCTTATTGTAACCCTTATGTTATTACGGATGTTACCACAATTAATGATTCGCCGGCGGACGTTATTGATAAGGTTTACGAATTTGGTGGATTGGCTGATGATACAACTAGTGATGGCAATGTAAAGATTGCTGGCGATTCGAGCTTGGCAAAATATATTAGGTATTGCGATAGTAGGAATTCGATGTTTGGGGCGACGGATTATAACATCGTGAATGATTTGAACTCCAGTACCAGTGCAAATACGGGTAATACATACGCAGATGCTGCTATTGACGGTGCTATAGGGGCTATACCTATAGTGGGTGATGGCATTGATGTGTTTGAAAATTCAAATGCTTTGGCAAATGTTGGGTATATTAGCGGTGAATCTTGTGTGGCGGGTAATGACGTTGAAAATAACACGCTGGCGGTAAGCTCTCCAGGCTGGGATGAATCGAAATATTACCAGAGGTTTATTGAAGACCAGTCCTTGGCTGAGTCTATGGGGCTGGTTGAAAAGTCTGCTGTAACTGCGTATCTGGAAGACTATTACGAGGAACATCCTCTGGATAATTCGTATGAAGGTGTAATTGCTCGGTATTCTGGGCTAGATAAAGAAACAGTGAGCGATATAATGGCTATAGCGGATTACTATGAATATATTAATGATTATAATCCGGCGGAGCGGTATGCTTTTGGCGGTGAGGTAGTAGAAAAAGAAGAAAAATTGTTATTTGACAACGACAATAATGTAGCGAAAAATACCTGGGTAGTATTATTGAATCAAATAAGCTATGCTGATGTAAGAAATCGGAATTTCGCAGTGTAAATAGTAAAATAGATAAGAAAAAAAAGGCCGCGAGAGCCTGTATCTCCTGATTATACCATACTTTGCACAAAAATGCAAGTAGGAGTATAATGAGAGTATATGACAGAGATAGAAAAACTCAAACTAGAATTAAAACAGGTGAACGCAGAGTATGCGGGGATTCGTGACGTGCCAGCGGAAGAGCGTGCGGAATTTGGGCGCAAAATTAATGCAAAAAAGCAAGACATAATAGCTAAGATTTTGGCGGCGGAAAAGGCGGCGCTAGATGCCGAGGTAGAGGCGCTAGATGTGACAGCTTTTACGGCACCAAATGAGCCGGTACCAGAGGTGTATCCGCAAGACTATGGCTCTAGGCATCCGCTGACGATGGAGCTAGAGAGAGTGGCGGAGATTTACCAGATGATGGGTTTTGATGTGGTAGAGAGCAGGCAGCTAGACGATGAATATCATATGTTTGACTCGCTGAATTTTGCCAAAGAGCATCCGGCGCGAGATGGATATGATACTTTTCGGACGGAAGAGGGGCTGATACCGCCAGCGCATACATCTACTATGCAGCATCGGGTGCTGAAGAAATATCGTGACAGGCTGGCGCGAGGGGAAAATATCGCCGTGGTAGTGCCGGGGCGAGTGTATCGTAATGAGGACGTGGACGCTACGCACGAGCATACTTTTTATCAGTGTGAGGGCGTGTATGTGTCGCGCGAGTGTAATATGGGACAAATGCTAGGGATACTGCGGGAGTTTTTTGAGAAATATTACGAGCAGAAGCTAGAAATACGGACGCAGCCGGGATATTTTCCTTTTACGGAGCCTAGCTTAGAATTTATGATAGAAAAGCCGAAGTCCTTAGGTGGCAAAAAAGGCGATTTCTTGGAGATGCTAGGATGTGGGATGATTCATCCAAATGTATTGCAGATGGCCGGGATAGACCCAAAGGAATATCATGGGTTTGCCTGGGGTGGCGGAATAGATAGATTGGTAATGCTGAGATATGGCATAAAAGATGTGCGGTACTTTGAGTCGGGGAATTTGAATTTCTTAAGGAATTTTAGATAAGGAGAGTATATGAAGATATCTTTGAATTGGCTAAAAAAATATGTAAATATAGACGTATCGGATGAAGAGCTGGTGCGGCTGATAGGCGCGCGGCTAGTAGAGGTAGAAGGCGTAATAGACGAAACGCACAAATACGATAATATATATGTAGTGCGGGTGGAGAAAGCCGAGAAGATTCCAGATACACATTTGACATTGTGCCAAGTAAATGTGGGTGATGTGGAGATACCTAAAGTAGAAAAGAGCGAAGATGGGCTAGTACAGGTGGTGTGTGGGGCGCCGAATGTGCATGAGGGGATGCTGGCGGCGTGGATAGCGCCGGGTGCTATAGTGCCGGCAAGCGTACATGAAGACGCGCCTTTTGTGATAGGTAAGCGCAAGATGCTGGGGAAATATGAGTCTAACGGAATGCTCGCCGGAGCGGACGAGCTGGATTTTGATGACAAACACGAAAAGATAGCGGAGATAGACCCAGCGGTAGCACAGCCGGGCGATGCGTTGGCGGATGTGTTTGGATTAAACGACAAAATACTAGAGATAGAGAATAAGTCGCTAACACATAGGCCGGACTGTTTCGGTGTGATAGGGTTTGCTAGGGAAGTAGCGGGGATATTGGGGCAGAAATTTGTAGAGCCGGAATTTCTGCACAAAGAAACTGTATTTCCAGAAGGATTTCTGGAGGTAGTAGAAGACGGGCTGGTGAGCCGGGAGGCTACGCTAGATATAGAGATAGCCGATGCGGAGCTTTGCCCACGGTATACTGGCGCGGTGCTAAAGGT
This sequence comes from Candidatus Saccharimonadota bacterium, assembly GCA_017420185.1. Lineage (GTDB taxonomy): Bacteria > Patescibacteriota > Saccharimonadia > Saccharimonadales > Saccharimonadaceae > Nanosyncoccus. Next base: position 5,635 of record JAFOJM010000011.1, read on the forward strand.
GACAGAGGCTACGGCGGAAGAAAAATATTTGTCTGAAATGCAAATGCTGATAGCTAAATCTGGTATGATGCCGGTATCGCGCATAGTGGATGTGACGAATTATCTGATGCTGCTAACTGGGCAGCCGCTGCATGCGTTTGATTATGATAAATTCTTGGCGGTAGGTGGTGGTGATGCTTCTAAGGTGATAGTGCGAGCGGCTAAGGTGGGCGAGACGCTAGAGCTGATAGACGGTAAGACTATAGAGTGTGTGCCTAGCGACATATTGGTAACATCTAGTGATGTGCCGGTGGCGCTAGCTGGTGCGATGGGCGGTAAAAACACCGAGATAGATGAAAATACCAAGAATATTTTGCTGGAAGCGGCTACATTTAGCCTGTACCACCTAAGGAAAACGCAGATGGCGCATGGGATATTTACTGAGGCTATCACTAGATTTACCAAAGGTGTGCCGATAGGTGGTACATTCAATGTACTAGCCGAAGCAGTGAAAGAAATGAATGCTAAGCCACTAGAACTAAGAGACAAAGTATGCGTACCTTTTATTGCGAATATAGTAGAAGTAACCGTGGAGGATATTAATGGCCTGCTAGGTACAGAGTATAGTAAGGCTCTAATAGTAAAGACTCTTGAAAATGTAGGGTTTGAGGTGATAGACAAAAAAGATAGTTTACAGATAACTGCGCCGGCGTGGCGGACGGATATACACATCAAGGAAGACATAATAGAGGAAGTGGGGCGGCTGCTAGGGTATGATAATATAGTACCTACCCTGCCGCTGCATCAGACGGCGGAGCCGAATCAAATGTGGGAGCTGGAGAAGCGCATCCGCGAGACAATGCGGCGGCTAGGTGCAAATGAGCTGCTAACGTATAGCTTTGTGGCGGGGAGATTGCTAGAAAAAGCTGGGCAAGATTCGAAAAATTCATACAAAATAGTGAATTCTATTTCGCCGGAGCTGCAATATGTGCGACAGTCTATAGTGCCGAGTCTGCTAGAAAAGGCGTATATCAACCAAAAGATACCATTTGATAAATTTGCTCTATACGAGATAAACAAAGTATACCAAAAAGCATGGGGGATGAACGAAGAGAATGTGCCGGTAGAGAAAATTCAAATGGGCATGGTGCTGGCCGAGCGTAAGGGCGTAGGTACGGCGTATTATCGCGCAAAAAAGTATGCGGAAGAATTATTGGGAGAACTACAGATATCGGTGAAGTTTTTGCCGTTACAGGGGAATAATGCTGAGAATAGGCCCTTCGAGCCAAAGCGGAGTGCTACTATAGTGGCAGAGGATGAGGAAATAATAGGTGTGGTAGGAGAGTTTCGAAAGTCCGTAAGAATGGGATATAAGCTAGCAGAATATACCGCCGGTATGGAGCTGAATCTAGATACAATCTTGAACAAGCTGGGTGGCAAACGAGAGATATATGTAGGTGAAGTAGAAAAGCGGGATCTAACTATCAAGACCGCGGGTACTTACGCTGAGATGATAGACAAAATACACGAGGTATTAGCACAGAATAATGCAGATGCAGTAATCACGCCTATATCTATTTATCAGCCAGAAGGAGCTACAGAAAAAAATATTTCTGTACATCTAGAATTTCATCACAAGATAGATGATAAAATAATGCAAGAGTTAGAGAAGCTTTAATAGTTGTATGTTAATTCGGGTTTAGTTTTCCAAACCATAATTTTTATGCGCTCTACGCTGCACGCGGGGATAAATTTTTATAGATTTTTTAACGGAAAATTTGCGGTCTCACGCCGGATGGGGGTCTCGCTCGTCAAATTTTCCTAAAATCTATAAAAATTTTCTCCGGTTTGCTTTATGCTTATAAAAATTAGGTTTGAAAAACTTCAGGAATTAAATAAGCTTTAAAATAATGCTAAAATGCTATTGATTTATATATAAAAATTGTTTAC
>JAFOJM010000012.1 GCA_017420185.1 Candidatus Saccharimonadota bacterium
AGAACCACTGATTGTCTCGGCGCGATACAACACCAACGTGTTAATAGTGCTACCACCCTGGAGATAACTGGTAAGATTTGTAAAAGTATCAGAATTAGTATTGGAATTAAAGTATATAGTACGAGTGCCATTATAAGCATTCCCATTACTTGTAAAATCTCCAATTTTAGTTCCACGCATATTGGTGCCGCTACCACTCAGTGTGTTGCTTGTACCCCGATATAGCGACAATGTTTTACTCTCATTTCCGCCAGCAGCAGCAAACTTGAGAACCATTCTTATCTCACTTATATTTTGCTCCTGCCACGCAATATCTCGTAGCGTTGGGAATATCATCGCGCCAACACGCGAACTGCTCCATCCTTTATACTGCCCCTGGAACGCCCCTTTACTATTCCAACTGGTTGAACCAGTAGTTGTTACATAAGCTAACGTGGCGGCAGTAGAAGAAAATGTACTCATATATTATCCTCCTGGCATTATAATAATCCCGCCATCGTAGGCTTCACGAATAACACATCTACTTCCTTCTTCATTAACAGCACCAACACGTATTTCTTCTACTTTTAGCTGACGCTTTGCAAAACTACTAATCGTCTCATATTTATTGCTATTAGCATCCATCTTTTGTAGAATATGGAATCCAGTATCATCTGTGAGTGTCGTATACCAACTTCCAGTTTTGCCGATACCAAGTCCGTCTTCTGTAAATGTAAACCATGTTTCTATTGGAGCTATATCATCTTCAAGAACTTCGATGCGCCCAATGGCTATTGTATAATCCTGCTCTGTTTGAGTAACTTTGGTACGAAGAATATTATACTCGTCCGACCCAGTGACCATCTGAACAATTTCAGCGCTATGTGCTTCAAGCGCACCGCCAATTAAGTTGTCAAACTCCATACCAGCAACAATGTGAACGCTATTATTACCAGTAAGAGTAATATCATCCGATACCATGTTTATCGCATTTGTGAACATGCTAATGGACGATCCTACTACAGGAGTATAATATTGCCCGCCAATCAAACGAGGATCATCAGGGTCTAATGCGGGGTCCACTTTCCATTGTGTCCCATCCCACCGATATGCGGCTATTCGTTCGCTACTTGGAAGCGGTGCTACTTCAACCCATATGTCACCAATGTTTGGGTTCTCTGGTTGTTCCTGTGCCCGAGCTATTGTTACAAGTGATGTTGCCATCTTGCCCACGGTAGCGACAATCGAATCCGGCGTTATCCTCATAAGAGTTCCATCAACCACCATGTTAATCGCCGCATTCGAGCTGATGTTCAACTCCTCGCCCACCTTAGATGAGAGCTTGTTCGTCTCAATACTGTTTGCTTCAAGCCTGTCGGTACTTAGGAAGCCAGTAATAATCGCATCCGCAGTAAACCCTTCACCAGTGCCGAACGTTCTCCATATCCATTCCCCTTCGTCATCCTTCGCACTTGCAATCATAAACCCATAACCGCAAAGCATCATCGCGCTGGTTCCATCAAGTGAAGTAAAGACGATATTACCCTTCTCGTCCGTAACCCAGTTAGATGAGGCAGACAGGAATTTTGTGGTTAACGTGCTGATCGTACCTTCAAGCAGCTCGGTGCTGAACTTACCTTCTCTTGTAATAGCTTCAGCCCGCTTATAGACATCCCGATAATTCTGAACATCATTCGCCATCTCACTGATGCGATCAATCATCGTGCTGAACGTTTTATTTGCGAGGTTGTATATGTCGGTTGTAAACTTGACATTATCCTTCTTGCGATTATCGGGGTATTCCTTAATCGTCTCAGGATAAACCACGTCGTCTATACCCAAATCCTCATCATATATCCTGACAACCTGACGAAGCAACACAACCTCATCTTCATATCCCGGCAACGCAGATACAGGACGATAGTCCACATCATATGTTACGATGGGGTAGGCCAATGTTTGAGAAATACCCAAGGCGTCTGCATATAAACTTTCTTCTTGCCCTGGGGCATAATTCGTGTCAGACCAATATCCATCACGAAGCATGGGGCCAAGGTAGCTTGCCAAGTTGGAATTCAAAGTTGCTTGTGTCTCATAATCCGCCACAATAGCATCTTGCGCTGTCTCTATACCATTTATGAGCCCAATGACAGTAAGCATATCTGAATAGATGGTAGTTTGAGAATGATCTTTAAGCGTAGTATTATCACCCACTATTGCAGTATACGACCTTACAGTATCGATATTATATGGTTCAGAAATATTGCTGATATCAAAGTTTTCATCATCAACTTCACTTAGATGTTCAGCATCTCTAACGGTAAGATAATCTCCATATACGTCAACTAGGTCGGCCACTGTAATATCGTTGACTGCCCCCTCTTCAATCCACCCATTCTTCCTTAGCCACTTGTTTAGTGCTTCCATATTACTTGTCACCGACAAGGCGCTGACCTTACGCAGGTCTTCATGCGCTGCCATAATGCCAGTAATAACAGGAATGAACTTAATGATATATCTATAGTTTTGCAAAAATGATTGACTAGCTATCTGGCTATCATATCTCGCATAAATATATGAGCCGTCGTTTTTGATAAGCGTTACCCTGTCTCCCACTTCGTAACTCTTATCCTCTTCGGTATAATCACCGCCCGCAATCATCTCATCAGTTTGAATTACACCATTATCTATTGGGCAGTAGATATATCCGCACCCGCCAATCAGCTCAATAAGCGAAGCATTCTTTTGAAGAATCTGGTTCATCTTGGCGGTAATATCGTCAGATGCGTCTTTATAGTCTGCAAGATAATTACTAACGTGACTTTGGTGTGCAGATGTAAATACGCCAAGCTGCTGATAATATCCAAAGTTGAGTATAAATGGAAGCCCTGTCGGGTTTACATCATCAATACCCACGTACCCAAAATCTCCATATTCACCCTCGACATACAGCCTGGTCACAATGTTGGAACTATCACTCTTCCGGGACAGCTTGTTCATCGTCTTCCCGTAATTCAGTTCCATATATCCACTGGTGTTGTCTGTAGCGTAAATGCTCACCCAGCGATGAAACCCATCGAAAACAGGATGCGCCTTGAAGATGTCACATATTCCGCTTAT
>JAFOJM010000001.1 GCA_017420185.1 Candidatus Saccharimonadota bacterium
GGAGGCTATCATTACTGTGCCAGCCTATTTCGACGATTCTCAGCGCCAGGCCACCAAGGATGCTGGCAAGATCGCTGGCCTCGAAGTCAAACGTATTATCAACGAGCCTACCGCAGCTGCCTTGGCTTACGGTCTAGAGAGCAAAAAAGACGAAAAAATCGCCGTATTCGACCTCGGTGGTGGTACATTTGACGTATCCGTACTAGAGCTCGGTGATGGTGTATTTGAAGTAATGTCCACCAATGGTGATACTCACCTCGGCGGTGAAGATTTCGACAACATCATCGTCAATTTCCTAGTCGACGAATTCAAAAAAGAGTCCGGCATAGATATCACCAGCGATGCTGCCGCTATGCAACGCGTCAAAGACGAAGCCGAAAAAGCCAAAAAAGAACTCTCTAGCAGCACTTCTACCGATATCAACCTTCCATTCCTGTCTGCTGACGCCGACGGCCCGAAGCATTTCGAGTACACACTTACTCGTGCCAAGCTAGAAGAGCTAGTACAGCCACTATTGGACCGCCTAGCCAGCCCAGTAGAGAAAGCTCTTCAAGATGCCAAGCTCAATACCAAGGATATCGACGAGATCGTCATGGTAGGTGGCATGACTCGCATGCCAGCCGTAGTAGAAAAAGTCAAATCTATCTTCGGTAAAGACCCCATGCAAGGCGTAAACCCAGACGAAGTCGTAGCCGTAGGCGCAGCTATTCAAGGCGGCGTACTTCAAGGCGACGTCAAGGATGTATTGCTTCTAGATGTCACTCCACTTACCCTCGGTATCGAGACCATGGGCGGCGTCCGCACTCCACTTATCGACCGCAACACTACTATTCCTACATCTAAGTCCGAAGTATTCTCTACTGCCAGCGACAATCAGCCACAAGTAGAAATCCACGTGCTTCAGGGCGAACGCGAATTTGCCAAAGATAACAAATCTCTCGGCAGATTCATTCTAGATGGTATCGCACCAGCTCCACGCGGCGTGCCTCAGATAGAAGTCACCTTCAATCTAGACGCCAACGGCATCCTTAATGTCACAGCGAAAGACAAAGGTACTGGCAAAGAGCAGTCTATCACCATTCAAAACTCCGGCAACATGAGCAAAGAAGATATCGAAAAAGCCCAAAAAGAAGCCGAACTTCACGCCGAAGAGGACAAGAAGAAAAAGGAATCCATCGACGCGAAAAACCACCTAGAAAACGTCATCTATCAGGCAGAAAAAATGCCAGATGAATTCAAAGACAAAATCAGCGACGAAGACAAAGACACCATCAAAAAAGCCGTAGAAGATGCCAAAAAGACTTTGAGTGACGACTCTGCCGGCAAAGACGCCTACGAGCAAGCCGCCAAGGATCTAAACGACCGCATCATGCCTATCGGTGCCAAGATGTATCAGTCCGCCAGCGAAGACACCAAGTCCGATGGTGGCGACAACAAAGATTCTTCTAGCTCCGACAACGAGCCAGTAGAAGGCGAAGTGGTAGATAAATAATCTACAGTCTACCTACCCACCTCACACATAATATAGCCACTTACAAGTGGCTATATTCCTACTGTGCCCATATAGACCTCCAAAATAAGCGGCGGAGAGCCGCTTATTTTACTAAATACCATCCCGCTGACGAGTTGCTTAAGACAAGCGGAAAACGGAGACAGGCAGACTACTGCGCTACACAGCGAATAGAATAGCCTGATGATCTAAATTTGTATAGCATATCAATAGCAAGTACTGTATCTTGGCTATACCCAATTTCCAACTCAGTAAACGATGCAAAGTCGTTAAGGCTTGTGCTAGATGCATACTCGCTCCACTCGCCACCTCTAGAAAGAGAGCCACCAACTACGAAGCCAGCCCGAACTAGCCATAAAGGATTACTGCGAATAGCCACAAAACCACCTGGTTGATAATAATAACCATAGCCAACTTCACTATAATATGTTTGAATATACTCATCACCAACCAACCAATCATAACTAGATAATAGATTACTCGCCTCATTGCCTTTCGTCCAGCTTTCTGCACTACGGGCTTTTGGTAGTCTCCAACCCGCAGGACAAATAGAATCAGTGGCATTACCATAGGCTTCTGTCATACTTGAAGTATCATTACTTGCTACGGCAGCAGACCAGTTGTAGTAGTTACCAGCATGATAATGGGTACAATCCGTATGTCCAGCTGCTTCACATTCTGTTAGGGAGCTGTATTGTATATCATTATCATTAGTATTTGATGTGTAGTAATATACATCTCCCGGATCAGCAGAATATGGTATGTTGTAATCATCTTGCCAACCAGGTACAGTAGTGCCTGTAAAGGATATAGTGCTACTATTCGGAGTCCAGTTAGCAGAGATATTAGTATCGGCTGGGGTAAGCGTCTTCTCTGTGCTTAACTCTAAGTCTAGGTTTTGCGTCATCCAAATATTACCGTCTGCTAGTCTAGCCACATAGTATTCTTTATTATCACGATTATCTACGGCTATTATCTCATCACCTACTTCTAGTTTACTTCCCCATGTAGCTACATCTTGCATATAGAGTGTAGCTTCTTCCCATTGTGCATAGAGAATTACATTCTTAGTTTCCCCTTCTATAGCAGTGTACTCTGCTTGGTCTGCATATGCTTCACCTGGGTCTTGTTCTGTAGGCTCTGCTACTGTATTCCAGCCTATGAAGTTGTAGCCTTCTTTAGTGTAAGTGTTTTCTGGAAGAGTGATAGTATCTCCTGCTATGATAGTCATTCCTTCCATATCTACTCCGCCATCATTACCATTGCCATTGAAGGATAGGTTGGTGATGTAATGTGGTTCTACGTTGTAGTTTATATTAGTACCAGTATAGGTGCCATATGGAACATCTGGAGTGATATAGAAACCATAGTAGATGGTGATAGTATCATTAGCTTCTGTTTCTACATAGTCTGTAGCTTTAAGGATAGTAGGTTCTTCTGAATCTATGGAGAGAGGCATATATACTTCAGCATCTTTGGTGGTTGGTTTTTCGTCTAGAGCTAAACCATAGGTATTGTCAGTAAGTGGAGTTAGTGCTCCTTCTACTGCTACCATAGGAATGATGTTATCTGGATTTGTAGTAGATACTAGGTCGGTGGAGTCTGTGAATGCAGTGAGAGTGTAGCCTGCCACTGTGGCTTCTTCTACTGTAAGTTCTACAGGAAGTACTGCAAAGACTGGTTCATCACCCACTTCTATGGTAAAGTCTTCACTGGATACGTCTAGTGTTAGGCCGTCTTCTTCTATAGCATTAGTATTACTTTTACCTGCATTTGCTAGTAATGTGGTAAATGTACCAGCACTAGCTAGAAGCGCTATAGCAGTAAGGCCAGCTGTAACACGTTTCTTAGACTTAAGTACTGCCTTAGTACTATCTACTAGATGTACCAGCTTAGTTACTTTACCGGATTTCTTTTGTTTTCTATACAGAATAGCTACTACAATAGCAGCTATAGTTATTATTAATACTGCACCTATGGCAGTGGCTTCTGGACCACCTATGCCATGAGTAAATAGACCAGTGTTTGGGACTGCAGGGTCTACTGGTGCTGGCGTAGGCGCGTCTGGCGCTACGATATTAAGTTTGATACTTGTGTTTGTACTAGCCATATTGTTTTGCTTTCCTCCTATGTATGGTTATTTATTGTTATTATGCTTACAATTATATATATATATATATAAGTCAAGTCAAGATTTTGTATGCGTCCACAGCATATTGGCCTCTATCACGTCACGTTTATATTACATAAGCAACCACGCACCAATGTAGCAATATTATATCTATTATCACCACTACTATACTTTCTGCAGTCAACATTTCTAGCTTTATCCATCTAGCATTCCTCTATCGCAGATATGCAAAATATATGGACTCTGTCCAGTCAAAATCGTAATATGTTATAATTTACCCATGAAAATCATTTTTCCAGAACTAAATAATCCATTGGCCCAAAAAGCTATCCAAGGGTTTCCCGATATAGACTTCCTTCCCGCACCAAACTTGCATACTGCCGTACATCTACTCGCTTCTGGCCAGGCAGATACTATGATTTCTGGCCTAGATTATTCCTCTCGCGATGTGCTATTGGCTTACAAAGATCAGCTACCGCTAAAATCCAAGTATTTCTCTAGCTGCTTTATCTGCGAGCGGGGAAATACACATTTTGCTCTTGCCGACGGCGGCGTTAATAAGCTCCCTACTAGAGACCAACTCTACACTATAGTCGAAGACACGGCTACTACTTATAGTAATTATTACCACGAGCAGCCTATTATCGCTATGCTTTCCTATTCCACCAATGGTAGTGGCGGCAAAAACCCCGACCTCGACAAAATCCATTATGTCATACAGCAAATCCGCACGTCCCATCCGAACTGGATTATCGATGGTGAAATGCAGCTAGATGCCGCCATTAGCCCTGATATCAGCCAGAAAAAATTCCCCACATCCCAGGTAGCCGGCCGCGCCAATATTCTGATTGTGCCAGATCTCAATGCCGGCAACATCCTCTACAAAGCTTTGGAGCATCTCGGCGGCTTTACTATGGCTGGCCCCATGATACAAGGTTTCAGTATCCCCCTTGCCGACCTCTCCCGTGGCAGCACAGTAGAAGATATCATCTTAACAATCAAAGTCCTCAAAAATCAAATAATAAAAGAAAGGAATAAATTATGAAATATTTTGGAACAGACGGTATCCGTCAACCATCCGACAAATTCACCCCCGAATTTGTCACATCAATAGTAAAAGGCCTATCAGACTACGCTGGCAACACAGCCAAAGTCCTCATCGCCGGCGACACACGCGAATCCACCGAGTGGATCTTAGCGGATCTAGAGTCAGCCCTCGAGACTTTTGGCCTAGACTATGGCAATGCTGGCGTACTCCCTACCCCAGCCATCAACTATTGCTTTCCAGAAATGGGTTTTGACTATGCTATAGATGTTACCGCCTCACACAATCCCTACACAGACAACGGCATAAAAATATTCGAACGTAGCCCCAGCGGCACAGGCGTCAAGCTCAGCAAAAAAGGCCGCGAAGTTATAGAATCATCTCTGGAATCTGGCCAAACTTACACTCTAGTATCCCCTACCATCAGGGAAGACCTACACACCGAAGCTGTCACTCTCTACCAAAATCACCTCATAGATTATCTCGGCTCTGCCAATTTCGCAGATCTCAATATTGGCATGGACTGCGCCAACGGTGCTACCAGCGTAATCAATAAAAATATTTTCGAGCAGTTTGGCGCCAATGTTACGCTCATCAACATAAACGATACCTACAATACCAATATCAATAAAGACTGCGGCAGCACGCATCTAGGACAATTACAGCATCTCGTCACCACCAATTCCCTAGATTTCGGCGTAGCCTTTGACGGTGACGGCGACCGTGTGTTAATGGTAGATCACGCTGGCAATATCGTCGACGGTGATCAAATCATCGCTATATTAGCAGAATACCTACATCTAGACTCCATTGCCGTGTCCGTCATGGCCAATCAAGGCCTGCTCAACTGGGCCTCCTCGGCAGACATCAGGGTAGAAATCACGCCAGTAGGAGATTCCAATGTCGCCGAGGCTATGCAGAAATACAATATCCCTATCGGCGGGGAACAGTCCGGTCACATCATCTTACCAGGCGAGGCCACAGGCGACGGTATGCTTACCGCCCTCATGGTCACCAAAGCTGTCGCCGCCACCGGCAAATCTTTACAAGACTTAGCCGCCATTATGGCCAAATCCCCCCAAGTAAATCTCACCATGTCTGCTACGCCAGCACAAAAATCCAGCCTAGCGACATCGGATGTCGTTAAATCCACTATATCACAATTCGAGCAAAAAGTCAAGTCAGTAAACGGCCGTCTCCTCGTCCGCCCCTCCGGCACCGAACCGCTCATCCGTATCACCATATGGGGCGACGACGAAAAAACCATCACCGCCCTCGCAGAGGAATTAAAAGAAAAATTAAGCAAAAACCTCTAAAGTTGTTGCCTAATTCACTACAGTTGAGGAACATTAAGGCCAAACTTGGCTTTAGCGAGTTTGACCGCCGGAGGGGCGAAGCGATGTGGTAAAATTACTACCACATCGCGTAGCTTCCGAAATTGTAGTAAATATGGCAATAACTATACATATTCAATAAACCCAGTTATAATATAGCAAAAGGAGTAATATGAAAGTAAAAACATTAGATAATTATACCTCCGAGTCGGCCGCTCGCATTCGCGAGCTCATGACTCAATTATCCCGTAGCGGCAAAGACCGCGGCGAAATCACCAAAGAGTGGCTAGAGAAGATCATCGCTTCCCCATATCACGACATCCTTATCGCCACAGATGATAGTGGCAAGATTATTGGCATAGCCTCCCTGTCCATTATCGTCAATTTACGCGACAAAAAAGCCTACCTAGAAGATTTTGTTACCGATACCACACTCCGCGGCCAAGGTATCGGCTCCGCACTTTGGGATGCTATGCTAGACTGGAGCAGAAGAAAAGGCTGCACGGAGCTAATCTTCACCTCCGGCTACGACCGCGAAGCCGCGCATCGTTTTTATCTCAGTCACGACGCAAAAATCTACGATACTGCTTTCTTTCGCAAAACATTATAAAAATAGAAGTATTATTGTATAATTCACCAGTATTGAGGAATACTAAGGCCAAACTTGGCTTTAGCGAGTTTGGCCGCCGGAGGAGCGAAGTGATGTGATAATATATTTACTTATCACATCACGTAGCTTCCGAATTACGGTGAATTATACAGCAATACTATTACTTAATAATGAATCACGCGACAATACTATAAAGAACCCCGTCAGCAGATATATATGCAATGCATTCGGCAGACCAGAGAAAAACATCAAGGTTATTCCATATGCCACCATCAGCGCTAGCAGCATAGTCATCGCCTTAGACTTTATTACCACTCGCACTATCAGCACCACGGTTAGCATCATCAACACTACACCTATCATCCCAGTCTCCAACAGCAGGCTTACATATTCATTTTGCACGATCTCTTTCGGCGAGTCCGACAGCCCCTCCATGTACAACGCCTGTCCTGCACCACCTAACCCTACACCCCCAATTACCGTCCCAAGATTACCTTTCCACGCCTCCACCGCCTCACTGCTCAGCTTCACGCGTGTTTCAGTAGACTCCTCTACATATCCATCAAATACAGCTTTCTCCACCTTGTAATTCTCTTCCTCTTCTTCAGTACCTTCTATTGTTTGCCCATTAGCTTCCACTCCATCTCCATTTTTTCCCGCCTTACGTATATCTATTATCCCTAGCGACAGATGATTCAGTACTTTCGCCACCCCACTGCCGAAAGTGTCGTCTGTTGGACCCATAGCCGCCATCATACCCTGCACCCCAAGTACACACAAAAACGCCAGGGCAACAACCATAAAAGTTTTGCAAAACCTCCAGGTTTTTTGCCGCACCATCTCCATAGTTACCATAAAAATTGTCGCAACAGCAAATGCATATATCGCCCCACGTGAAAACGTCAAAAATATTCCCGCCGCAAACACAAATACTAGCCAGTAGTATTTCTTTTTTTTCATAGCCATCCATATACTCACTATCGCCGGGGCTAATAATAAATTTCCCATAAACTGTGGTTCTATAGCAAAACCATTCGGATGAGGAAATCCAAACATCCTGTATGTACACCCAGCACACATCAAGCTCACGTCACGCCCAGCGCCTGCAAGGTCCATCACGCACTGCACCACACACCACGCACACACTACCAAATATGACCCAAAAAACACCTTCCAAAACTTATCTTTAAACCCCACTTCAGACAACAACCCTCTTAGACTCCACATGCCATATATGGCAAAATACACTAGCCACAATATCCCTCCAGTTAGCACTCCTCGCACTGGATTCAAGGACCATGCCACCGATATACTCAAAAAACCAGGGAATAACAGCCACCACCATTTTCCCTTCATGCCTTCTACCAATTTCCGCTTCTTGAGCATTAGAGTAAGCACCACTACATTAAACACTACCAACCATATCAAAGGTAAAGATAGCTCAAAATTCATAGATTCACTACCACCTAGCACTATCACAGGATAATACGAAAAACACAGTACACCAGGCAGTATATATACCATTCCTCGGTAAACTTTCTCCCAGTTCATCAATCTCCCAAGTTTATTCACCATTTTTCCGTAGTCTACCTCTTATGCACTTCTGCACGAATTCTTTTATTTCTTTGTCAAACCTCTCCACCCCAAATTTATCTGCCGAATCTGCCACCTTCACGCGGTCAAATTTCATTTTCTCAAATTCCAATATCGCCTTAGCCATAGCTTCTACTGTCTGTGGCTCAAAAAGCATCCCATTTTTGTCATCTTTCACGTAGTCGCGCGCGCCACCTACTCCATACGCTATCACTGGACATCCCGCCGCCAAGGCTTCTACTGGCGCTATCCCAAAAGGCTCCAGGCTAGGGAATAAGTACCCCTTGGCATCCGCCAAGTATCCTGCTAGCTTCTTTTTATCCATCAATGGCAAAAACTCTATCAGCTTTGACCCGGCCGCCATTTTTGCAAGCCTTTTGTGTTCTGGTCCGTCTCCTATCACTATCAATCTCCGTTGCGCTAAAAAACAAGCCTTCACTGCCAAATCTATCCGTTTCCAATTCACCTGCCGACTAGCAGTGACATAATACGAGTTTTCCACAGGTTTTCCACAGGTTTTACCCTTGAAATCCTTTATCTCCACTGGTGGATGTATAATCTTCGCTTCCCTCCCATAATATTTTTTTATTGCATCTTTAGCATATTCAGATATCGTAACAAAATAATCCGGATTTTGCGCCGCCTTCAAATCTGCCTTCCTCAGCGGCACCACCAACAGCCTAAAAAAGAATCTCACAAAAGGATTTAACAAACCAAACCCGGGGTTTTTCATATAGTCATCATACATCTGCCAATAATACTGTGTAGGCACATGACAGTACGAAATGTGTATTCCTTTTGGATTTTTTACGTTTTTCTTTCCTTCCGCATAAAGCTTGCTTCCTGATTTTACTGCTTTAGCCTCCGCCCCAGTTACTGATATTATCAAATCATACTCAGACAAATCTAGCCGCGAAAAATACCTTTGTCTCAGTGGCCCCAGTAACCTCCGCATCTTACTTGGGAATTTTTGCAGCCAGCCGGTTCTTACGTCAGCATCGTCGAACCAATCAATTTCCTTTGGGTCATATTTCGAAGTATAAATTGGCGCATCTGGATACATTTTATGTAGTGCCAAAAGCACCTTCTCTCCACCACCAACCCCAGTCAACCAATCACAGACCAATGCAACCTTCACTACTTAGCACCCTCTCGTTTTATTACAATGGCAATAGTCTTAAAGAAAATTTGTAAATCCAGCATCAAGGACCAGTTTTTTACATAATAAATATCTAGTACCCTACGCTCTTCAAAAGAAATATCCCTACGCCCCAATACTTGCGCAAATCCAGTCAAGCCAGATTTAACCGACAAAATTATCGAACGCCTCTCCCCATAATCCTTTAGCTCTTGTGGCGGCAAGGCTCTCGGACCAATCAAAGAAATATCCCCTTTTAATATATTAAATAATTGCGGCAGTTCATCAATTGAAGTTTTACGAATAAACCTCCCAAACCTCGTAATTCTTGGGTCATTTTCCAAATACAATCTGCCCTCATAATAATATTTTTCCGTGAGTTCTGGCTTGCCCATCTTAGCGAATGCGACTTCGGGAGGCATGCCGCTATACTCAAACTTCATTGACCGAAACTTATAACACTTAAAAATCTTGCCATACTGAGTTAATCTTTCTCCTGCATATATTGGGGAATGCTTAGGGTCAGAACATTTTAGAATAACCCACGTAATCATCATCGGTATAGCTGCGATAATAATAGCCACCAGTGAAAAAACAATATCAAACATTCTCTTAGCAATAGCATACCCGCCAGAAAGCGGAGTAACCATCACCAGCATCGCCGGAGTGCTCCCCACCAGTTCCAACTCACCAAGATTAGTAGAAAGAGCGTTTTCGCTTGGGACAAAGTAATACAGTAAATGTCTAAGTACAGCCTGTTTATACACATATTCGGTAGATCTTTCATCTGTCTGGAATATTACATCTGCCCGCGCCTTCTTCAAAGCTTCCTTTAGCGATGAATATTGATGCGTCTTCAAGTCACACGGAATATACTTTTGGTTTGCCACCACCCCAGCCAATCTATACCCAGATTCTGGCGTAGCTGCAATATAGTCGGCCAAATATTCCGTATTCTTATTATTTCCTATGATTATCACACGCTTTGCACCATACTCACTCCTAAAAATCTGTCGTATCACCATCCGCACTACTATTCGTTCGCTCAGCAAAAACACAAAACAAAGTACCATTGCCGTCAAAGCCATTATTCTCACCGGAAATATATTCTCACCCGTAAAAAAATCATACACTATCAAAGCTGCCACACTAAGTATTGCCGCAAGTACTAGTCTAGCCCTCTCTGGCAATCTAGCTTTACCCAAAAAAATTGATTTCTTATAAAGCCCAAGCGCCGCCAATATCACCAACATTATCGGCACAAGCAATATAATGGTGACAGTAAATTCCAAAAGCTGCGCTTCAAATTCATACGGACGTGGATCTACATGCACTCGTATAAAATACGCCATCGCAAATGACAATATCAACGCAAGTGCATCGCCCACTACCAAACATAACCTTAAAATAAAATCGGACTTTTTCCGCATATACATATTATAACATAATAAAAACGTTTAAGCTATCCAAAGCACCCCTAAACAACCGTTCCTTAATCAAAGCTAATTTCCGCCTTTACTCTACCGTCACAGATTTTGCCAAATTTCTTGGCTGATCTACATTGTATCCCTTGGCCACTGTCATATAATACGCAAATAACTGTGACGCTAAATTCATCAAAATCGGAGCAAATATTTCGATATCTGTTGTAATTTTTACAATACTCTCTACTGGCATATCAAAATCTTCCACATTTGTTACCGCTATTACATGTCCGCCCCTTGCCAACACCTCTTGTAAATTTGATATTACCTTATCATATAATACGCCCTTTGGCAAAAGCGTCATCTCAAAAAATCTATCATCCACTAACGCCAATGGCCCATGCTTCAGCTCGCCGAACGCATACGCATTCGCATCCACATATGATATTTCCTTTAGTTTCAACGCCCCTTCCATAGCTGTCGGATACGCAGTATCACGCCCTAGATATATAGCATGGTCATATTCGGCATATTTTTTCGCAATCTTCTCTATTTCTGGCCGTACTACCTCCAGAGTATTGCCAATTTCCTCTGGCATTCTTGCTATCTCATCTATATATGGACGCAGAGTAGCGCTCTTTACGCCCTTTGCCTGTGCAATAGTAAGTCCAAACATCACCATTGCTACTGCCTGTGAGGTAAATGCCTTTGTAGACGCCACCGATATCTCCGGCCCGACATGCACATATGTTCCTCCGTCTACTTCCCTTGCAATGGTAGATCCTATCGCATTCACTATACCTATAGTCTTTATTCCCTGTTTCTTAATTTCCCTAAGACACGCTAATGTGTCAGCAGTCTCACCAGATTGTGACACAATCAAAGCCACCGAATCTTTTGGAATATACGCATTGCGATACCTATATTCGCTAGCTATTACTGTTTCTATAGTTATTTCTGGTGTAAACTGCTCAATATAATACCCAGCAAGCAATCCAGCATGATAAGCCGTGCCGCATCCTACTATTATTAAATGATTAATCTTACGAAGCTCTGTTTCACTTAGACCTGGTCCGCCCAAATGTACCGTATGATTTTTCGAATTAATTCTTCCGCGCAATGTTTCCGTCAAAGATTTTGGCTGCTCCATTATTTCCTTCAGCAAAAAATGATCATATCCACCTTTTTGTATTGCTGCTAAATTTGTCTCTATCTCTTCTACCTTTGCAGATATCGGCTCAGCATTTAAAGTCTTAATCTCAATGCTATTTTTAGTAAGTCTAGCCACCTCACCATCGTTCAAATACACTGCTCGCTTCGTGTGCCCCACCAGTGCCGACGCGTCACTTGCAATCAAAGTTTCATCATGCCCGATGCCTATCACCAATGGCGAACCACTCCGTGCTACTATTATCTCCTCGGGTGCTTTCTCGGACACTACGGCCACGCCATATGTCCCTTGTACTAGCTTAAGGGCCTGCACTACAGCATTTATTAGCGGATATTTCCCATCCTTATAGAAAGATTCAATCAGTGCAGCCAGTACTTCCGAATCTGTATCCGACACAAACTCGTGTTGAGACAAATTCTTCTTTAGTTCCTTATAGTTTTCAATAATTCCATTATGCACCACATATATACTGCCAGCCTTATGAGGGTGCGCATTTGTCTCGCTAGGTTCACCATGCGTAGCCCACCGCGTGTGCCCTATCCCGATATTATCCTTATGCCGGTTTTGCGCCATTTTTTCTTCCAAATTATTAATCTTTCCTTTTGCCCGAATCAAAGTTGCCTTACCGTCATTCGCCAAAGTAACAATTCCAGCAGAATCGTACCCTCTATATTCCAATCTCTTTAGTCCAGACAGCAAAAACCCCTGCGCCTCTTTTTCTCCTACATACCCCACTATTCCACACATATTTACCTCCTTATTAATATAAATATTATATCACGTCCCTATCAGCTATCGGCATATTCACTATAAGTCGCAAACTCACATCCACTTTTTTGCAACTCGCGAATCAATCCCTCCAGCCTACCGGCCATTTTCATTCCACTATTATGTTTTATATACCCTGGCACCGCACTGTATTCTGCAAGGTCAGCAAACTCCCATGGATGAAAATAAGTCGCAAAATACCCATTTTCTTTTATCGTTATTTTTGCCAGTTTATAATATACTTTTTTTGGAAAAAGATGCAAAGCCAGCCAAAACATCGGTACCCTCATTCCGGTAACCACAGACGTAGGTATCTCCAATACTCCATCCTTCATATATGGTTGCCTCGGCACATTTCTATTATTATACCTTCCAGGAATATATGCTGGGTTTACACTTGAATCATATTTATACCCACATCTCTTCAATTCCTTATAATCATTTTTCTGCATCCGTGGCTGACGATACCCATGTACTTTTATCCCAGCAATCTCTTCTACTATTTCTTTAGATTTCTCCAAATCAGTCTTTTTTGGCGAAAAATGATCCACTCCATGACAAGCCACCTCATGCCCACTTTCCACCATTCTCGTAATCAAATCTGGCCTGCCCTCCGCAAAATTCCCAGTGCAGAAAAAAGTTGCCTTCACGCAAACCCTATCTAGCACTCTCATTATCCTCTCCAAGCCCTGTGCCGACACCCCTATACCTTCTGTCAAAGAGATTTCTGCACCATGCTCTCTAGGCAAATCAAATTCCTCTACGTCAAAGCTTAGCAGTACCTTATTTTTCTTCATTTTTTATTCCTTTACTTTTTCTCTTGTCTATTATATATAGCGGTCTCCCCTTCGCCTCTACATGTATCTGCGAAATATACAGCGCCGTTATAGCTTGCGACACCAAAACTAACCCCACCAAAAAAGCTATAAACACACTCATTGCCACCGCACCACTCCAATCTAATTTTAAAGGATCGCCCAGTATATATTGCTGTATCAATATAAAAAGCCCCAATATTAGCGACACTACCATTATGCCTACTCCTATATATCCAAATATTATCAATGGCGTTCTAGAAGTAGACGCTAGCCCGTCTATAGTCAACATTATCAATTTTTTATGACTATACGTAGGCTTACCACTCATTCTACTTTTTGTATGCACTTTTACGTATTCTTGAGGGTATCCCAGCCAATCCACTAGCCCCCTAGTCAGCCTGTTATGTTCCGGCATTTTATTAAACTCATCTACTACACTCCTGTCTAGCAGTCTATAGTCCATCGCCCCCACTACCATATTTTTATTCCCACACATCTTCATCGCTTTATAATATATTTTAGAGCCTATCTTATGTTTGGTAGTATTTTCACCACGCACAGCAGTTACAATATATGCACTATGCTCCCACTTTTCTATCATTTTTGGAATCATTTCTGCCGGATGTTGTCCATCCGCATCTATCATTATCACGGCGTCACCGATAGTATTATTTAATCCCGCTGTTAATGCTATTTCCTTGCCGAAATTTCTCGCAAGCGCTATCAGTTTAATCTCCTCATTGTCGCCATACTTTTCCACAACCTTTTCCACAGTTTTATCTACCGACCCATCGTCCACTAGTATTATCTCAATATCATATTTAAGCCCACTTAGCACCGGTATTAATTGCTTACTCAAAAACCCTATAATCCCATCCGCCTCATTAAACATCGGCACCACCACCGAAATCACCTTTTTCATACCTTCATTATATCACGCATGTTATAATGACATTATGAAACCACGGCTTTTCTCCAAACATCCCTACTTTTACAAAGCTCTGGTCATTTTTCTTTATTCTCTCCCTATCCTTTTCTCATTATTCACTTTTCTTTTTATTACTACTTCCGGTGAAGATATATTTCAGGGTGCCGGCAATCTTTCCAATCATGTCGATATCGACGTCGCCCAAGACGCTAAAAACGCCTTCGAATTTAACTCCAGAATTACCGATATTTATGCTTGGACCGCCATAGATTTTTATGACTATCAGTTTAAATTCGGTCCAGATACTATTCTTAGAATCATAGACATCGTCATGGTTAATGCTGTTTTTTACCTTTCTACTTATCTTATTCTTAGTCACAAGCCAAAATTGTTATTAAAAGATGCTTTAGTTTTTTGCACTATATTTACTGCTTTTATCATTACCCCATTTGGCTATACTTTTTATCGCGAATTCTCCATGATTCATAATTACGTACCTCTTGCACTTATTACACTATTATTCGCTATCCCATATATTAAACTTATTACCAAACAATCCATAGCTAAGTCATCGACACCCATCTATATCTTCTATATGCTTGTTATTGGCATAATATTTGGTATGTCCGCCACCATCACTCCACTGGCGTTTCTTATTACTGTGATTATATACGCCATAATACGCCGCAATCATCTCACCAAACCGCCTATTTGGTTTTACATTGGGATTATCGGGACCACCATTGGCTTTCTCATTTGCTGGCTCGCTGGTTCTGGCGTTGACCATTACACCAGCACTTCTTCTACTAGTAGTGTTTTTGATTATATTCCGTTTAGCAATATCTTCACCAATATACCCAAGCTATTCTCTCACAATCTTTACAATTTCGCGCTTGTCATAATTCCTCTTCTCATAGTCATTGTCTTTTGCTTCATTTTCCTCAAAAATCGCAAAAAACTCTTTTCCAAACCCCACCTCACCCATCTTTCCTCTACTACCATCAATCTAGCACTTGTTTTTGTCCTCTTTATTGTTATTCATATTCTCGGCGCTTCCCTTATCAAATCCCCACCCCGCTTGCTCATTCCAGCTTATCTCGCCGGACTTATCATTGTTTTTAGAATCTTTCTTCCTCATCTCAAGCTTAATGCTATTTTCATCACCATCATTACCGCTTCCGCATTAGTCGTCGTTATTGTCCATACTATTCTTATTATCAAATATCATTTCGAGATGAATGAAGTCCTAAATATTATCAGTACTTCCAAAGAGTCCACTATCTGTATCAGCCCAGAAGACACCAAACCTACCCGCATCCCCCTACTAGATCTCTCTCAAGCCAATATGATTGTCGATTGGGGCCAGCCAGAGCCTATCTATGGCAAACAAATTCTTCCTTGCAAATAATTCAGCCTAAAATGTTATAATATACATCATGGAACCAGATTTATCAGTAAAAACTACCCGTGCACAAGCCACCAAAGACGTCAAAACCTCCCGGCACGCCATTCGTTACCTCATAGTGGGTATTTGTGTCACCGGCTTCAATTATGCCCTCTTCGCAATTCTTTCCAATCTCGTCATCAAAAACAACGATCTCATATGGCTTTCTAATTTCATCGCTACCGCAGTCACCACTATCGTCGCGTATTTCGCGCACTCCAAAATCACTTGGAAAGAGCGCACAGTCACCAAGCACTCCATCATCAGATTCTTCATCTGGAATGCTATCCTTACCATAGCCATCGCGCCCGCCTTTACTCAGCTTTTTAGCTTATTCACTCCACTATATGAATTCGCCTTCAATATCACTAGCGCCATTCATCTGCCTTTTACTTATGAATTCGTTCTCACCACCGGCGCCTTCGTCCTCAACTCCGTTGTTATTATGATTCTTAATTTCCTCTTCTACGACCGCTTCGTCTTCGGTAAAAAGAAAGCAACAAATGAAGACTAATCCTCTGGTATCTATAATTATCCCAGTATACAACACTGCCAAGTATCTTCCCAATTGTCTTAATTCCATCATCAATCAATCCTATTGCAATCTAGAAATCATTATCATCGATGATGGCTCTACCGATGATTCATACAAAATTGCCAAAAAATACGCCTCAAAAGATTCTCGCATCAAACTTGTCCATCAAAAAAACTCTGGACAATCTACCGCTAGAAACCATGGCATCAAACTCGCCACCGGCAAATATATCAGTTTCATTGACAGCGACGACCTAATCACCAAAGATTTTATCGAAAAACTACTTAAACCTTTCGGTGCCAAAGATACTATTCTTTCTGTTTGCGGCATTCATTACAAACGC
This sequence comes from Candidatus Saccharimonadota bacterium, assembly GCA_017420185.1. Classification (GTDB taxonomy): domain Bacteria; phylum Patescibacteriota; class Saccharimonadia; order Saccharimonadales; family Saccharimonadaceae; genus Nanosyncoccus. The sequence continues at coordinate 16,793 of JAFOJM010000001.1, forward strand.
CTCAGACAGGCCTCCGCTTCAGATGTCTACACTGCCCCCATCCGCAATCGTCACAAATCCGAATCCCGCAAGGCCTACATTCTTTACCTTCTCGCCATCGACGGGCGTATGTATTCTTCTGTCAACAAGCTATACAAAGCAAATATTATCAAAAGTCTCTCCTTTGACAAAAACCTTAATTTCGCCGAAGATACCAAATTCGTCCTAGATTATTTAGACCAAACTCAAGGCAAAATTAGCTTCATCCTTGAGCCTCTCTATATCTATAATTACGGTACCGAAACCAGCACCATGAGCTCTACAGCCACCGTCTGGCAAAATTGGCAAACCGCCTATGATAACCTCAAAACCTGGCTAGGTCCATCCCCCACTGCCAAAGAGAAATTTTGGCTCCACCTCGTTCGTCTCCGTTGGCGCATATCTTGCGTCCGTTCAAAACGTCGCGCAAAACGCTAAAATATGCTAAAATACTTATTATATGGGAATACCACTCGTTTTAAATCGTAAAAATCGCATCCTCTTAAAGGAGCTCACCAAGACAGATTTCAAGCTGCGCTACCAGGGCTCGGTACTTGGTTATTTGTGGGCACTCCTTCGCCCTCTTCTAATGTTTGCGATCCTCTACATCGTTTTTGCTAAGCTTTTAAAAATCGGCAGTGACATTCCCCATTACTCTGTTTACTTACTTTGCGGTACTGCCATGTGGAGCTTTTTCACTGAATGCGCATCGCAAGGCATCCAAGCCATCGTCAATCGCGGTGATCTTCTTCGCAAAATCAGCTTTCCCAAATACATAGTCGTAGTCTCCGCCACCCTCACAGCTGTCATAAATATGCTAATTAATCTAGCAGTCATCGTCATCTTTGCACTTATCAATGGCGTCACGCCCACTTGGAGCTGGCTCCTAGTTTTTATTCCGCTTATTGGCCTGTATCTCCTTGCACTTGGTATTGCTTTTCTACTCGGCTCTATCAATGTCAAGTATCGCGACATTACATCCATCTGGGATGTGCTCACGCAAGCACTATTTTATGCTGTCCCTATTATCTACCCTATAGCTCTAGTAGCAGAAAGCAGTGCTACCGCAGCCAAAGTCATCCTACTTAATCCTATTTCCCAATGCATCCAAGATATCCGTTATTTTCTCATTACCAACGAGACCATTACCACTTGGAATTATATCAACAACAAATTTATCGCTATCATACCGGTACTTATCATTATAGTACTTCTAGTCATCGGTGCGCTCATTTTCAGAAAAAAATCTAAATTCTTTGCGGAGGAAGTGTAATGAAACGCGAAATCGGTAGCCGTACAGAAATATATGACGACATCAGCGACATCGCAATCAAAGTCTCCGGCCTTCACAAAAGTTTCAAGCTCCCCACCGAGCAAGCCTTCGGTCTCAAACAGGCCTTCTTCAATCGGCTCCGCGGTATCAAAGGTTACACAGAACAAAAAGTTCTCAAAGGCTTAGATTTTGAGGTTAAAAAAGGGGAGTTTATCGGCATTGTCGGCCGCAACGGCTCCGGCAAATCCACTCTTCTCAAAATTCTCGCCGGTATCTACTATCCCGAAAAAGGCAACATCACCGTCAACGGTAATCTTGTTCCGTTTATAGAGCTAGGTGTAGGCTTTAATCCTGAGCTTACCGGCCGCGAAAATGTCTATATGAATGGCGCTCTACTTGGTTTTTCCAACGAAGAAATGGACCAAATGTACGACGACATATGGGATTTTGCTGAACTCAAGGATTTTCAAGATCAAAAACTCAAAAACTATTCCAGTGGCATGCAGGTCCGCCTTGCCTTCTCTATTGCAATCCGTGCACGTGGCGACATCCTACTCCTAGACGAAGTACTAGCCGTAGGCGATGCAGCCTTTCAGAAAAAATGTGCAACCTATTTCGAGTCTCTCAAAGAGAAGAAGCAGACCGTAATACTTGTTACTCACTCCATGGAAAACGTTCGTAAATTCTGTACTCGCGCTATGCTTATAGACGACGGACATATCATAAAAAGTGGAGACCCCAAGGAAATCGCCGAAGCCTATACCAATCTCTGGGCTTAGCTACTCGTGTCTAATTTTTCGAAACGCCCAATACAGTACACCGCCTAAATTTGTGCTCATCAGGTTATAAATCTTTAATTTCCTTGTTAAGTATTTATTATTTACAAAGTCTTTCTTATGCTTCTTTATCCACTCCCTTGCCGCCTCTCCGTCTTCCTTTGAAATATTTCCACTAGTTGCATAATTCATATATGCATATTTTGCTAGCAGTAATGATATCCATGCAGCCTGCTCCAAATTTTTATTACCCCTAAAGTACTCCACCGCTTCCTTTGCTGCCAATCCCCGCGTCTTCAATCTTTCCTCCAATTTACCCGTCCCCATAATACTATCCCCCCTTTCTGTATAGCAATACAAGGCCTCATCTAGATAGGCCACTTTTTCAGCCTTAGACAAAATCTTATAAGTCGTTAGCGTATCTTCATATTTCTTGGCCTTAGGAAACCATATATTGTTGTCTATGAATAAACTCTTCTTATACAACTTATTCCACGCTACCATATCCACGTTCTCCTGCTCCGTCAGTAGCTTCACTGTAGCTTCCTCACCACTTATTGCTTCCCTCTTCGGTTTCATCATATTGTAGCCACACACCACTACATCTGCATTTTTTTTTACCATCTCATCATACATTGCACTCACATAGTCTTCACTAATAAAATCATCACTATCAACAAATGCAATTATCTCACCCTTTGCTTTTTTTATCCCAAAATCCCTTGCATCGGACAATCCGCCATTTTCTTTATGAAATACCCTTACACGTTTATCTTTCTTTGCAAATTCATCACATATAGCGCCAGACCCATCCGTAGCACCATCATCTATTATTACGATATCCAAATTCTCGTACTTCTGCCGCACGACCGAATCCAAGCATTTCCCCACATACTTTTCTACATTATATACTGGTATTATCACCGAGATTATTGTCTTCATTGTCTTTCGGCATCATGTTTCAAATAGTTAATAGTATCGTTCATCGCATCTTCTATGGTTAGTTCCGTCTCCCAGCCTAACTCTTCCTTGGCCTTCTTAGGATTTGCAAATATTTTAGGCAGATCTCCCGCCCTTCTTCCTACCACCTTGTAGGCCAATTTCTCACCACTTGCCTTTTCAAAAGCCGCCACCATTTCAAACACCGATGTAGCCTTACCAGTGCCTAGATTATATATGGACACTCCAGGCTTCATCTTTTCTATAGCCGCCACATGCCCTTTAGCTAGATCCACCACATGTATATAATCTCTCATACCAGTACCATCCGGCGTATCGTAGTCATCGCCATACACGCATAGTTCCTTTATCTCGCCAGTAGATACCTTCATTATTATGGGCATCAAATTATTCGGTATATCATTCGGGTCCTCACCTATTAGTCCAGATTCATGCGCACCCACTGGGTTAAAATACCGTAGTATGGTCACTTCAAATTTCGGCTCAGCCTCCGCTACATCTATTAGCATCTCTTCTATTATATGCTTTGTCTCACCATATGGATTTGTTATTCCCACACCAGTCTGCATATCCTCCGTCAATTCTGCCGTACCCTGATCGCCATACACTGTAGCCGAAGACGAAAACACTATTTTATCCACACCATATTTCTTCATGCATTTCAATAAGTTTATCGTACCACCTACATTATTTTCATAATATTTTAGTGGTTTTTCCACAGACTCACCTACTGCTTTTAATCCAGCAAAATGCATCACTGCATCATACTTACCTTCCTCGAATACCTTCTTCATAGCCGGCACATCCAATAGATCTACTTTATAAAACTTCGGTTTCACGCCTGTTATCTTTTCAATATCGTCCAGTACCGTAATCTTACTGTTAAATAGATTATCCAATATCTCTACATCGTAACCCTGTCGTATCAATTCTACAGCAGTATGCGATCCTATATATCCCGTCCCCCCAGTAAGTAGTATTTTCATTATTCCTCCTCTTTTCTACTATTATACAACGACAACATCTTTTCTTCAAAAATCTTATCAAAATTGTACTTTTCTTCATACAATCTCCGGGCATTCTTTGCCATGTCTTCTGCCTGCTTTTTGTTGTCTAGCATATAAATCATCGCTTCGGCCAGTTTTTCTTCACTTCTTGCCGGTACCAGTAAACCAGTTTTCTTATTTATTACCACCTCAGGATTCCCATCCACATCAGACGCTATTATCTTCTTTTCCATCATCGCCGCATCAAGCAGCGAGAGTGACAGCCCCTCCCGATAGCTCGGTAGCACAAATATTTCATTCTCTGCCATCTTTACCAGAGGCTCATCTGTCTTGCCATGAAAACATATATTTTTGTTGTCTCTTGCCAGTTCCTTATACTTATTCAAACCCTCGCCATCGCCATATATATTAAGCTTCGCATCAGGATATTTTTTATTTATCACATCAAATGCCGCAATCAGCTCGCCTATACCTTTATAATCTACTATTCTACCAATATAACAGAAGCTGTTTTTGGTAGCCCGCATCTTTTTACAATCCTCGTATTTATCTTCTACGCCATTCTTTATCGTCACTATATTATCAAATTCCCTAGGCGCCACAATCTTCTCAAAACTCTTTCTCTCGTAATCACTAATCATTATTATATCATCCGCCTTTTTTGCAGACCTAAGTACCCACTTACCTATCAAGTTCTTATACCAAATTTTCACATTGGTCAGTACCCAACTTCTCAAATCCATATGATCTGTCCATAGCACTTTGATCCCCATCTTTTTAGCAATTCTAGTAGCAGCAATCCAATCATCTCTAGACTGAATATTTATCACTTCTGGTTTATATTCTCGAAA
>JAFOJM010000013.1 GCA_017420185.1 Candidatus Saccharimonadota bacterium
ATCTCCTATTTGTGGTAATGGAGAAATAAGTGAAGATATTAATTATTAATATGAATTTAAAAAACAAGAAAAAAACACGCGTCATATTTACATCAGCATTGCTCATTGTGATTTTAGGAATCTTAATTTTATCTCGCACAGTGAACAAAACAGCTCTTCCCCTGCCAGAAATTGGACTTCTAAAGATAGATGGTCACACCCTCACCATTCATCCATCCAAAAAATATCTTTCTTATCAAAAAGAAAATATTAAAAACGAACAACTTCTTTACTGCCTTAATACAGAAGAAAACCCAGTCACTTGCAATTGGCAAAGCTCAGCCGAATTCCAAATCGAATACAATCGCAATTATTTTGCCTATATAAAATCGCCTAGCATCAACTTCATTTCCGCCCCAGAACCCATCAACTATTCCATCCCAAACTATATAGATAGCGCAGATCTCCCCGAAGAATAATCAAAAAAGACGCAAAGCGCCATAAATCCAGTGGTGCCCGAGATGGGACTTGAACCCATATGGTTTTCTCCATTCGATTTTAAGTCGAACGCGTATACCAATTCCGCCACTCGGGCACACCTATATTATATCATATCTTGTTCAAATAACGTACTGCCTTTTCCGCTGCCGTAGCACCATCTGCCGCCGCTGTCACCAACTGTCGCACCTTTTTAGTACGACAATCACCAGCCACGTATATACCTTCCTGCGAGGTTGCACAATCTTCATTAGCCACCACATAGCCTTCCTTATCCAGTTCTACCAAACCTTCTACACACTCAGTACTTGGCACTCGCCCTATTGCCACAAACACCGCCGCAGTATCCCGCGGTATCGGATCATCATGATGAATATGGTACACCTTCGATGCTATTCCTTTTAGATAAGTCATCTCGTGTTTTGCAGTATTTCCGCTTCCTACTACTACTACCGGCTTATTTTTATACAACGCGCCGTCACAAGTAGCACAATACGATACTGGCCGATTTCCAGCATCTCTTGCCTGCTTGTCGCTCATTTTTCTTGGTTCTGTCCCCATCGCCAGTATTACCGCACGTGCGGTATACTTCGCATCTTCACACTCCACCTCTTTTTGTTCACCCTTGTCTACTATTTTTATAACTTCATCATATTCTACTTCTGCTCCCAAATCTACAGCTTGCTTATATATCTTTTGCATCAACTCAGCCCCAGTTGTTTTATAATCTCCAGGCCAATTTTCTATATTAATAGTATTAATTATTTGACCACCATGAATATTGCCCTCTAAGACCAATACCGACTTTCCAGCTCTACTTCCATATATCGCTGCCGTCAAACCCGCCATTCCGGCGCCTACTATTATAATATCGTATATCATACCCCTATCATTCTCTCTATTTTTTTCACTGACTGCACGCCCACCACACGCTTAGTCTCCTTGCCGTTGCTAAAAAGCACCATACACGGTATCCCAGACACCATATACTCTCTCGCCAAATCTTCATTATCATCTACGTCTACCCCTACTACCTTTACCGTAGGGTTATTTTCGGCAAACTCTTCCAGTACAGATTTCATCATCTGACACGGCCCACACCAGTCGGCATTAAAATCCACTAGTACTAGCCCATTTTCCTGCAGCACTTCCGCCTCAAACTCTTTCGCGCCTATCTCTTTCATAAAACCTCCATATCTCTTTATTATATCATGCTTATGATTACTTGTCAATACTATCCACTAATTCCTCTATTGATTTTTCCATTTGATCTGGCGTATCAGTAGGACCATACCTCCCCACCACCTTACCGTCTTTATCTACAATAAACTTTGTAAAATTCCACTTTATAAATCCTTTTTCCCTACTCACTCCAGGCATAGCACCAATAGCCTTCATTGCCAACTTATTCTTCATTCCTTTTGGTTCAGGATCATCAGCTATTTCACGTTTTAAATACTCATATAACGGATCCGTATTATCACCATTTACCTCTATTTTTGACATTTGATCAAACGTCGTATTATATTTTGCGGTACAAAATTCATGTATCTCTTCATCAGTTCCTAGCGCTTGATGTCCAAACTGATTACATGGAAAATCCAATATTTCCAATCCACTCTTATGATATTTTTTATATAAATTTTCTAATCCTTCATATTGCGGCGTAAATCCACATCCAGTCGCTGTATTTACGATCAAAAGCACTTTACCCTTATAATCCGCCAAATCCACATCTTCACCTTTGCGATTCTTCACTTTGAAACTATAGATACTTGCCATACCGTTCTCCTTTTATATTACCATTATCACCTAAATCTATCTTTTTTTCAACACTCTCATCACGCAAAAACAAAACAAATCAGACAGTCAGCACAACTTTTATATACTAAAACTTCTAGATAGTATGCCTAGACCTTATTAATCACCGGTATCACTATCGGCGTATGCCCCGTCGCATCAAAGAGTATATGCGTAATATCTTCTTTTATCTCTTCTTTCAGTACCTTCATCTCCGGGTCAGTAGAGATAGACTTATCCGTCTTTTGCCTGAGATAGTGCCTTATCTTTCCTATCAGCTCTTCGCTATTATCTAGATACACAAAAGCTCTAGATACTATATCCGGAGTCTTCATCAAGTGTCCAGTCTTCTTATTGAGGGTTAGTACTACCACAAATATCCCCTCTCTAGAGATATGTATCCGGTCTTTTACTACCGCCTCATGCACAGGCTGATCTGCATCGTCATAGAGTTTATTTCCCACGTGTATTCTGCCACACTTGCGAATTTTCTTGTCCGGAGTTAGCTCCACCACATCGCCATCGTCTGCTATCATTATGCGGTCCTTTGGTAATCCTACCACATTTTCTGCCATCTCGGCATTATGCTCTAGCATATAAAATTCCCCGTGATATGGCATATAGTTAGTCGGATGCAGCCTTGTCACAAATTCTACATGGTCTTCATAATACGCATGTCCAGACAGGTGCAGCGGCCCTATATTGGTAAGATGAGTTTTGCCATTTTGTATCACCTGCGCGCCCTCTCTTAGCAGCCCATCCACGGTATTCACCACATGTGGCTCATTGCCCGGGATAGGATTCGATGAGAATACTATTGTATCAGAAGATTTAATCTTAATATACTTATGCGCCCCTGTCACCATACGGTTCAACACTGCATTTAACTCGCCCTGGCTACCGGTACACACTATACATACCTTCTCGTCTGGCATCTTGATGATATCTTCCATTTTTACAATAGTATCTTTTGGTACCTTGATAGACTTAGCCCTCAATGCTACCTCTACGTTGTTTATCATCGAAAACCCCGAGAAAGCCACCTTGCGCCCCCTCTTGGCCGCCTCCTTCAGTACTAGCTCTATCCTCTGTATCTGCGAAGAAAAGCACGATATTATCACCCTACCATTAGCATAGTGATCCATCACTTTACCCAAATTCTCCCCCACGTCATATTCAGAATGTGGATGTCGCCCTGGCGAGTCAATATTCGTAGACTCGTTTAGCATCAAATCTATCCCCTCTTTAGCCACTATCTCATCTATCCGTACATAATCAGTCTGTGTACCCATTGGCTTTTCCTCATGACGCCAGTCACCAGAGAGATATATTACGCCATTTGGCGTCCGCACTACTATAGCGGTATTTCCCGGTATAGAATGCAAAGTATGGATAAACTCCACACTCATATGCTCACTTACCTTAATTTTCTCGTGCTTAAATGGGTCCACCTTTATATAATTCAGATCCGGCACATCGTCTAGTTCGTTCATCTGCCGCTCTATCATCCCTATCGTAAAATCAGTAGCATATATAGGCGTTAATGGGTTAAATTTCGGCAGCAAATGCCTACATGCTCCTATATGGTCCAAATGTGCATGAGTAAACAATATTGCTTTTACCTTATCACGATTATCCTCCAAATAGCGTATATCTGGTATCATATAGTTTACCCCTGGATAATCTTCTCCAGCAAATAGCACCCCCATATCCACTACTATCATTTCAGACTTGTATTCTATAATGGTCATATTTTTACCAATACCAAACTCTCCCAATCCTCCTATTGGTATTATCCGCACCGCCTCAGGGTCTGGTCGTGCCGATTTCAGCTGCGCATTAGTTACCTGTGCACCATTATAACCATTGTAGCGAGATTTATTTACCGGTACGCCTATTATATGCTGTGTAGCCTGTGCGTTTACATCCTGGGAAAGCATCCTCTGATGATGCACCATCTCACCCTTGCGAGTACTCACAGACAAATTCACTTTGCGCTTCTCCGCCTCTGTTTTTACGGCCTTAGTGGCCTTTGCTGAGGACTTCGTGGCCTTTTTAGCTGGTTTTGCAGACTTAGCATCAGCTTTTTTGCCCTGAGCGGCCATTTTTGGCCCCTTAGCGGCATTTTTACTTGGTTTGGCACTATTACCCACCTTCGCAGCATCTTTGCCTCCTGGGGCAAAATTTGCGTTAAAATTACGCTTTTGCGCCATTTCAAATTGTTTTTTTATATCTGGCAATCTTTCAGCCCTGGACTTTAACAAGCGTGCCCTACGCTCTTCTTCTTTTAAATTCATATTTTCCTTTTTGTTACAAGTAATATTTGCTAACCCTATTATAGCAAAATCCTTGCATTTTTTCAAGGATTTTGCTATAATAGATTCATACTGATTTGACCGACTCTTGCGATAGAGGCGGTTTTTTAGTGTAAACATAAGTGCACTTTTAAATAATTTTATATGGAAGCTTAGATTTTTCATTGTGGTCTCTAGAGCTTCTACTCCCTATTTACTTACAACATGTGTAATCTCCCATATAATTTTTACAATCTCTACGGTTTGAGAGCCCGGAAGGTTCCGGGGCGAAAAACCGCCTAGCGTTGTAAAAATTATCTTGGTGAGTATTTCATCGTTGAAAGTAAATACGGGGGTAGGAGCTCCCGCATAAAAATATCTCATTAACTATCATACAAACTTATAATTAAAGGCACAGAATATAATAAAAAGGAGTAAAAT
>JAFOJM010000014.1 GCA_017420185.1 Candidatus Saccharimonadota bacterium
GATAAACTTAGTGTGCATTTCTTAGGTACGGAAAGACAGTGGTCCGGGATCGAGATTGATAATGATTTTGATCAAATCTCGAATTGTTACTACAGCAATGCCATTCTGAACGCTACTATTTCCTTTGTTGGCGAACCCGTTATCGTTGTTGACGAGCCATCGTCCTGGGCGATTGATGCTTTGGGAAAAGCTGCCCAAAAAGGCATCCCGAGTGATAGGCGTGTAGGCTACAAGTGCAATTGTCCGCGAATCGAGTTCGCACATTACGTTGCCGATATGTTTAGAGCCGTTACTGGGGAGAGCCTTGCTCAGTTAGCTAAAGAACAAGGAATGGGACTATCGGCGTCATATAAGGATACTAGCGATGTGGACGTTCTGGCGCTTACTGCTCTTGGTATTTTTCGGGGCGGCGGCAATAACATGTTCTTCCCTGAGCGCACTCTTACTAGAGGCGAGTCTGCAACCGTACTCACTCGTGCGGCACGAGTTCTCGGCGTAGACGTAGACTCTGCGCCGAAAAATTGCTTTCCAGATGTCGACTGTTCGTGGATAGAGCTTGATTGGCTCGCATTTACCGGTATCGCAAAGGGTACCGACAAAGGGTTGTTTGAGCCAGGCAGAACTCTGGTGGCGCAAGAGGCTCTGCTTTTCGTTTCTAGGCTTTATAATGTGGTGGATCCCGCGGGCGATTTGTCCGCGGGATTTTTATTGTATTGTCATATAAGTTATGCTAAAATGGACTAAATGGAAAACATCGTAAAAAGAGTTGATCATCGAGTGCTGTGGATAGTATTTGGCTTTTTGATGATGACTGTTATTGGATTGGCTAGTGCTATTGTGATAAACGTTGTTCAGCGTGGGGACGATGTGGCGACAGATGAAAGTCAGGTAACATATGATATGATGATGGAGGAAGCAGAATTGGCATATGGTATTGATGATAGAGCGAGCGAAATTCGAGATTGTTTGAAAAATGAAGAGTGTACATTGGCGGAGGCGGAAGGAGATTTTGAAGATTTAATAGAAGAAAGTAGTGGCAAGCGGCATATCTATGCCATTATGGTATACGCGCAATTTATTTATGACGCGACGGAGGATTTTGATGCGGCACTGGAAACCATACTGAGTATTGAGCCAAGCGTACCGAGAGAAATGTCGGAGGGGTATTATGTCACCATAAGAAATCTTTGTCTAGAGGCCGAGAGATACGCGGAAGCTAGTGAGTATAATGATGTAGCTATAAATATGGCTAAGGGGGAAGAATGATGCGCCTGGTGAGAATAGTGATGCTTTGCATTACGTCCGTATTTATCTGCGTCATATGTATGAATGATGTACATGCTGGCGGTTGGGTCGGGTCTGGTAACGGTGCCGTGGGAAGCAGTGAGGGGGTTGAATGCTCGAATGCAGATAAAGATGTTTATCGATATCGTGAAGATTGTGCTGGGACATCGTGGATTTATTATAAGGCTCAGTCTGCCGCTGATAGGCCGGTACAATTTGCGCCATTTAGTTATGTTGGCAACCTTACTACGGGTAAGAAGGTTCAGATACCAGCAATATGTTCTAATAATGGAAACGGTGGATTTTGGCATTTCGGAGTAAATGCACAATCATCGATAGGTACTAGACTTTATGCGCTAATAAATAGCAATTGGAATCCTACTTTATACATGACGGATGGTGATTATACTTGGGGACATTGGACAACTGTAAATGGGAAAATGCCTTTTCCACAAAAAGTGCCAGGCTGGGGCGGTGCTAATAGTGGAAGATTTAATGGTTGGAATTGGAATATCGGTGGCTTGGGACATAAGCTGATTGGGGACGGCACTGTATATTATGAGGCTACCGAAATAGGATTGAGCGATCAAAATGCTTATGATACGTATATGGTCAATAAGTTAGGGGGACCTGACATTGTTAGCCCAGAGGAGTTGCTTGATAATTATAATGCTGCCGCTAGGGCATTTGCACAACAGCTAGGACAGGAGTATGAGGAACTAAACTATATCCCAAGTGATGTATATGCATTTTGCTATTGGGAGGGGATAGATAGAGCGGTATATGCTCAGTCGACGGTGAGTGCGGGGAGTGATAGCGAGGATACCGGGATTGTGTCGAATTACGAAGGGGAGAAGGTGGCTGAGGCGAGCGTCCGTTCTGATGAGCCGGTAGAGATTAAGTTTTCTCACTACTTGGATAGTGCTGTGGCCGTGGAAGCAGATTGGACCATAGAGGTGACGGAGACGTTTTCAACAGGATTGACCGGCACCGTTGTAAGTGGCTCATATGATAATAATGAGAAGACCGGGTCGGCATCTTTAAATACTAAGTCAGGTGAATACTACGCGGCGAATATAGCAAATACGAATTATACTATAAAATTTCAGGGAAACGGTACATACCAGCGATGCGAAGTGCGTACGGCAAAAACTAAGAATGGCAGCAACATGGAATTTCCACTAACACGTGTTTGCGCAAAAGTACAGGTGAGCCAGTCCAATATTAACTATTATGCACAGTCAAATGTGTCTGCAAGAAATTCATTGACCAGTGATTTGCACTGGAAGCATACGGATATCACTTCCAACGGAAAGGCCGAAGATGTTATGAGCGATATTGGTAAGAACAATGATGTATATGTGGTGTTTTCTCATAATATATATTCCAGTGAAATGGTCGATTCGGCGGAATGGAGCCTGGAGAGGCCTAGCATATCGAGTAATAGTAATGTTGAAATCGTATTGGATATGTCTTGTGGGAATAGCGGGCTGGCAAGGTTTAACTCCAAGGACTACAATGATAAAGGTTATTATGTCGGTGAACCAATAGGTAGCCAAAGGTGTGATGACGGAAGTAATAGTA
>JAFOJM010000015.1 GCA_017420185.1 Candidatus Saccharimonadota bacterium
AGATAGAATCTGGTGCATTATCATACCCAGTAGTAATACTGGAAGTATTATTATTAGTTGCCGCAGCAGACCAGTTGTAATAATTACCAGCGTGATTCTTTGCACTACAATCTGGATGCTCGGCCGAACGGTCCTAGAGTGTGTCCAATAGAGGTGTGACCAGGCATCGTATGATTTACACAGCAACGCCATGTCGTTATGGGTATTATTGCGCAAAAACATGTTTATGTTATAATGATGCTATGAACACAATTTTGGCGTTAGATATTGGTACAGAGTTTGTCAAGGCAGTGCTAGCTCGCCCTGCCAAAAAAGGCAAGCTCGAAATATTGGGCGTGGGCAAATCCAAGCAGCGTGAAGGCAATATGCACGCTGGTGCTGTGGCAGATATTCCCGCTGTGGTAGCCACTTGCGAAGAAGCTCTGGTCAAAGTAGAGCGCCAGGCTGGCGAGCGCGCCGAGCTTACCGTGGTGGGTATTGCGGGTGAGCTCATCAAGGGCAATACCACTACTGTGCGATACACTCGTCGCTCACCCAACAAGCCCATTACAGAGGCCGAAATGGATAATATTATCAAAAAAGTCCAAGAAAAGTCCGGTGAGGTTGCCAGGAAGACGGTAGCGTTAGAGACTGGCAACAAAAATGTCGAAGTCCGGCTGATAAATTCCGCCATTGTGTCTCTTACAATAGACGGTTATAAGATATCAAATCCTATAGGATTTAAGGGCTCCGATGTGGTGATACAGTTTTATACTGCTTTTGCCCCACTTATCCACGTGGCCGCTATCGAGAAAGTCTGCGCCGAGCTCAATCTAGATTTACTTACTGTGGCAGTAGAGCCATTTGCCGTGTGTCGGGCTTGCCTGGGTGATGATCTCGAGTCTAGTTTTTCCAGCGTGGTGATAGATATTGGTGGTGGCACTACCGATGTCGCCGTGGTAGAAGATGGCGGTGTAGAGGGTACCAAGATGTTTTCTATCGGTGGCCGTAGCTTTACGCACCAGGTAGTTGAGAGTCTTGGTGTAGATACCGCCACGGCAGAACGCTACAAGCTAGACTACGACAGTGGCAAGCTAGACGACCGCATCAAAGCCAAGGTAGAGACAGCTTTGTCGCGTAATCTCAGCGTGTGGCTTACGGGAATAGAAGTAGCATTGGAAGATTTTAACATTTCCGGCAGTCTTCCGCGCAATGTTTTGTTATGTGGCGGTGGCGCTGGTCTATCACTGCTTCAGGAAGCTCTAGCCACATCAGACTGGTATAAAGATTTGCCTTTTTCCCGCCGACCCGTTATTCATTTGCTAGACGTCAATGAGCTGCCAGATCTTATCATTAATGACAATTGCGGTCTAGACCACTCTTTTGCTACTGCACTAGGATTGCTGCGTGTAGGTATGGATACTTTAGCTGGCGCTCCCGAAGAAAACAAGCTCAAAGCCAAGCTCGCCAAACTTCTCCAGAACTAAGCTCAGGAAAAAGCCGCCTTGCGGCGGCTTTCTATCTTACTAGAGTTACGTCGGTTATTAGTATTGTCTGCAACTTGATATACTCTTCTGGATCTTGCGGCAATTCATATCTTACCCCGTGGACAATCGCATAATCAGGTAGTAAATAGAATTCCTTTGGGGAATATGTAGTATTTTCTTTGTACCATTTGTCTATCCTGTCTAGAACATCGTCCAGTATGGGTACGTAGTTATCTACGGCAAGTTCAATACCCTTTCCACGCGCCTTCTCTTTCCATTGTTCTATCGTCTTTTCCGCGTCTTTCCGTGGCATGTTGGATAATTCAGAGTCAGTGTAGAAAAACTCAGAAAACTCAGGAGTAGTGAAAAGCTCATACTCATCTTGTAAATCAACATACCCACGGGTAAATCTAAAGGTAAGCGAAAAATTCACCTTATAACAACACGACATAAAATGTACACCCCCTTTCTACTATAATTGTATCACACTAATTCAAAAAAGTCAAATTTTACTCTAGTACCGCTTTTATCCGCCGTACACCAGCAGAGGACGACTCCTCTTTTTTGATGCGAAAATGCCCTAGCGCCCCAGTGTGTTCTACGTGTGGGCCACCACATACTTCGCGCGATACGGGATTGTCAAAATCCCCAATTGTGTAAACTTTCAAAATCTCCGGGTATTTATCCCAAAACTGTCCGTGTGCTTTCAAGGTATCGCGTGCGTAGGTTTTCTCATATTCGTCAAACACTACCGGAAGATCTGCAGAAATCCATTCGTTTACCTGATCCTCTACCGCGGTAATTTCTTCTGGTGTCATTTTGTGATCTAGGTTAAAGTCAAACCTTACTCTGTCTGCCGTGATGTTGGAGCCCTTTTGCATAATGTCTGGGCTAATATGTTTCTGTAGGGCCGCCAGCAATAAATGACACGCCGTATGGTATTTCACCGTCTGCTCACCGTGGTCTTCTAGCCCGCCTTTAAACATTCCTTTTGAAGCGGTTTGCGACCGTTCGCGCTGCTCTTTCAAAGCCGCTTCAAATTCTTTCAAATAATCTTTAGTTAATTCAATTCCCTCACGGTAACACTCCTCCACAGATAATTCTAGTGGAAATCCGTAAGTATCCTGCAGTTTAAACAAGTCTTTGCCATCTAAAATCTTATTATTTTTGGTCAACTTGCCTAATTCTTTCAATCCTTTATTCAAAGTCTTACGAAAAGCATTTTCTTCATGCAAAAGCACGTCCAAAGCGTTTTCCCGATGCGTCAAAATTGAATCTGGCAAATCCTTGTAATTTTCTGCTACGATCGGCACTATTTCGGCCAAAAAGTTCGCAGAAATCCCAAGATCTAGCGCTCGTAAAATCGCCCGCCTTACTAATCGCCGCATGGCGTAACCCTGAGTTTTATTGGACGGTATTAAACCCTGCGCGGCTAATAAATACGCACCACGGATATGGTCTGCAATTACCCGCATCTCGTCGGTATTATTGTCGTACGATTTGCCAGAAATCTCCTCTAACTTAGCAACAATAGGCCGCATTAGCGAGGTGCGAAACACATCAAAGCTCCCTATGGCTGCTGCAGCTATACGCTCTAGCCCGCCGCCAAAATCCACGTTTTTCTTTTCTAGCTCGACAAAGCTGCCATCCTCGCATCGGCGATATTGCATAAATACTTGATTGCCTATCTCCATAAATCTTGCACCGTCACTGGCTGGATGCGCCAAGCCGTACTTAGCCTCGTCTTGCAGCTCCTCGCCAAAATCATAAAATACTTCGCTATCTGGCCCGCACGGGTCACCTATGGGTGTAGACTCTATCCCGCCACCTCGACTCCACCAGTTTTCCTTGTCGTCGTAATAAAATATTCTCTCGCCCGGCTTAATACCTCGCTTGTTGCCGGCCTCTGCAGTCCTTATCTCGGCTATCTCTGCTTCTACGCCAGCCTCGGCAAATACTTTTTGCCAAATCTCCGCCGCTTCGGTGTCTCGTGGGATGTTGTATTTTTCGTTCCCTATAAAACAAGTTACGTAAATCTTTTCTGGGTCTAGCCCTATTTCTTTTGTTAGGAACTCAAAAAAATTCCGAATCTGCTCTTCTTTAAAATAGTCGCCCAGCGACCAATTCCCCAGCATCTCAAATACGGTGGTATGCCTAGGATCTCCCACGTCTTCGATATCTTGCAATCTCATGCAGGGCTGAGCGTCACAAAGTCTCGTGCCTTCTGGATGTTCCTTACCAAGCAGGTATGGCAAAAGCGGCTGCATGCCAGAACCAGTAAATAGTGTGGTAGGGTCGTTTTCTAGTACTAGCGGCGCCGGCTGCACGACTTTGTGCCCGTGTTTTGTCTGAAAATCTAAGAATTTTTGTCTAATTTCATTCGCATCCATAAAAATATTATATCATTTCTTGCATTCGCCGTAAAGCTGTGATATTATAAACATAAGTATAATAAAAGGAAAAATATGACACAAGCAAAAAAGAAAACATCAACCAAAACAGCCAAAAGGTCCACTGGTACTGGCACCAAGAAATGCTGCAAAAAATGCAGCAAAAAAGGTATACGCTACGAGCGCTATGAGCGTGGTCAGCAGTCCAACATGTTCTTTGTGGTATCCATGAGCGTACTAGCCGCTTCTCTGCTCTTTGCTGATATTCTTATGATGGTAGCGTAGTCTACCTGTAAAATCCACTCAAATACTATGAGTGGATTTTTGTTGCAATGTAGGCCTCAAGGATATGTTGCATAATTCACTAGTGTTGAGGAGCATTAAGGCCGAACTTGGCTTTAGCGAGTTTGGCCGCCGGAGGGGCGGAGTGATGTGATATAATCTCCGATTATCACATCACGTAGCTTCTGAAGGCAAGGTGAATTACACAACAATACCACTGTAAATTTTTTATGAAATAAAATTGACATTTGAGTAATTCTGTGATATAACTATACCATAGGGCCTTAGCCCTAGTATTTTTATAAGGTGGTGTTTTTATTGAAAAAACTAAAAAACTGGCTGGACAAGAATAAGATAGCAGCATCCGTGTCGGCATTAGTAATCTTATTGGCTATCGACGCGTATTATTTCGTGCTTAGCCTATGTGGGGTGATTGAACTTTTAGGCTATATTTGTTGGTTTACGAGCGTCGTCTTTACTATTTTTTACATCGTTTTGATCGCTTCTCTTGTTAGAACCAAAATGATAGAAAAATACCTAGACAAAATCTGGCAAGAGCTAGACACACTCTATTTTCATGGCTTTAAGGTTCACCGCTATCTAAGCAGCGAAGCATTCCTGCGATTGCAAGCCTGGCTAGGCTGCGGTATGTGCTATGAGCTATCAGTATTAGCAATGCTAGTACTAAAGCACAACAAGACCGCTAGGCTTTGCCGGGGTGATTATTGGAACAGAAACGGCAAATTACAAACGCGTCATGGCTGGGTAGAATTCAGAATACCGTTTTGCGGGTGGTGTGTAGCTGATTTCTCTTGGATACACGGGGGGTTTGCTCGGAAGAAAATTTATTTCAGAAATATGGATAGTGGTAAGCTCAAAGTAAGATGGAGTTGTAGCTATCAAGATTTCTGGGATCTACCATTTCCAAATGTGCTGTATAAATCTATGCAAAACAGAGGAACCTCTTGCGTATTGGCGGAGTTAAATGAATTTGGCAGCCCAATTATAGAAGAAGATGGTTTCAGCGAGTGGTGTTACTCTGGGCGAGAACTCAGGGGTACCGATGGCACCTTTATGATACCGCTTTATCGAGGAGGAAAGTTTATCTCCTCTCGTATTATTCGCGACTTCGTCAAAAACCCGAAACGTCGTCAGCCTAAAGCTAGGTCCATTAGAATTGCTCGCATTCTTGAGCGTGAGTTTCGAAAATGGCGCAGCCAGCAGAAAATCACCTACTAATCCCCTCTCACGAGGGGATTTTTCCTATCCAAATCAAGTTTACTGTATAATCCCACCGCCCAGACATATCTCACCGTCGTATACCACGGCCGACTGCCCCGCCGCCGGACGCTTCACCTCGTTCTCGAATTCCAGCGTAGCGGTACCATTTTCGCCAAGTACCATTTTCGCCGGGATCAGCGGTGCCCTATGGCGAAGACGTACCAGGATATCGCCCATGTTGGCGCGGGTGGCATCACTGTCCCGGCGAAGGGGGGTCCGGAGGTTGGCAAACCGAGGTGTAGCGCCGTCCGCCTGTGGCGACAGGCCGGACGGACGCGCCCCCGAGCGGGATGGTGGTGCCAGGCCCTGCGCCCTCAGGACGATATCTTTTAGCTCTAACCTCTTTGCCCATATATACTCGTTATTCAGATTTTTTGACACGTACACGATATTGTTATCAATATCTTTTTTCACTACATAGTATGGCAACCCGTCATTTACTTCGCCTGCTATACCGGTAAGATACAGTCCGTGTCTCTGCCCGATAGTGTAGAATATCACGCCTTCGTGGTATCCGAGCACCTTTTCGCTCTCTATTTCGCGAATCTCTCCCGGACGTATGTCGATATACCCCTTGAGAAAATCTTTCATCCCTACCTCCCCCACAAAGCACACTCCCATCGACTCTTTTTTGTAGGCGTTGTGTAGGCCTTTTTTCTCGGCCAGCTTTTTTACCTCTGGTTTTGTCATCTCGCCAATCGGAAATATGGTATGCGCCAGCGCCTCCTCGGATATCCGGTAGAGAAAATACGTCTGGTCTTTATTTTCGTCTACGGCACGAGCAAGAAGATAATCGGTATTATCTTTCTGTCGAAGTATTGATGACTCTTTGCGGGTGGCATCACTGTCCCGGCGAAGGGGGGTCCGGAAGTTGGCAAACTGAGGTGTAGCGCGCGAGCCCCATGGCGATGGGAGCGAGCGACGCGCCCCCGAGCGGGATTGTGATGCCAGGACCCGCAAATCATCCTGTACGCCAGCAACTACTCTAGCATAATGCCCAGTAGCTATATAGTCTGCGCCTCGCTCCATAGCTTTTTCATAGAATAGCTTGAATTTTATCTCCTGATTGCACATTATATCTGGGTTTGGGGTGTTGCCGGCACGAAACTCTCTCAGCATATATTCCACTACCTTTTCCTTGTAGGCTTCCTCAAAGTCCCATACCTCAAAATCTATCCCTAGTTTTACTGCCACGCGCTTAGCGTCGGCCAGGTCTTCCGCCCAGGGGCATTTCATTCCCGGGAGGTCCTTGGACCAGTTCTTCATATACACACCTATCACGTTGTAGCCCTGCTCTTTTAGAAGCAAAGCCGACACAGAGGAATCCACTCCTCCACTCATGCCTACGAATACCGTTTTCATATCGCATATTATAACATAATTTTCGGCAACAGAAAAGGGGGCCTTTCGGTCCCCTATCTTTTGCAAGGAGGGTTATTTAACTTTGACTACGCAGTAAATACTGCCATCGTCGAGGATATAATAGTATTGAACAGTATTATTTACCTCTACAGAATAGCTTTCTACCACGCGATCGCTGTCAAATATAGCATGCACGTCTTTCGTGCCTGAAGCCTCAGTGCTCGGCTGCGTTTCGGCTGCATTGTCCGTGGCAGGCTTTTTGCCCAGCTTCGTCAAATACGCATCTACGGCCTCTGGCAAGGTGGCAGCCTGTACAGCGATAGAATAATTCTCCATATTGCAAATCGCATATCCCTGCACCAGTCCAGCATTACCCTTGAGGCACATTACGTATGAAGCTTCGCCGTTGATATTGGTCGGCAGTGGGAATGTAGCCTGATACCGCTGTGCAGACACCAGCTGCTCTACAGCGGCCTGTGCGGAACTCTCTTCGGCGCCGACCACAGAGTATTCGGTCATTTTGCCGGTACTGGTGTCAATTGTCAGCCAGCCCAAGTTGGACTCAGCGCTATTGGCGGCAGTGAGGCCAGTGTAAAATACCACTTCCCCATCCATTACAGTAGAGCTGTATCCGTAGAAATTGGCAAATTCACCATCATCTTTATTTTTACGTTCATCTCTGTAAGAATAGGAAGTTCTCCATACTCCAGTCTGGCCAATCCAGCTATTCCACCAGCCATCTTTATATGCATAGTGCCAGCCGGCTACTTGCATAAGATAATCCAGCGAAAACACGTGATCTACCCAGTCTGGTGCTTCTTCGATAGAATACTCCTTCGATTCTCCAGTCTGGGCGTTGGTCAGAATGAAACTTTCTACAGTCATCACTCCCCATACTCCGCATGTAGGCCCCTTTACTCCAGTTACCCAGTAAGGCGTGCCTTCTTCGTCTATCTCGAGGAAAGACTCGTCAAACATATATCCAGGATACTGGCCTCTCAGATGCCTCCTGAGGTCATTTCCCCAAAATGCGCCAGGCGAGTACCTGATAGGCGTCTCAAGCTCAACCAGCTGAGCCGACTGCGTGACTGCGCCGTTTTCTGGCGTGCAATCCACCAGCACATAGCCGGGAATACCGGTAGAGTTTGCCGTATTGTACTTGAAAAGGTCGACATAGTCAATCACCGACAGCCTGTAATATCTCTCCCCGTATTTGATGAGGTTGTATTCGTCGTCCACGTCGTACCAGGACGCATTCTTTAGTCCGGCGACTTTTTTGTCACCTAGTGTAATAGCCGTGTCTAAGTCTACCAGAGGCAGACTAGACTGGTTTTCTGCTTTTGACAGGTCGGCAAAGCTCTCACCTATGCCAGCCTCAGACTTTTGTACATCTGCCACGGCATAAGCCGCCCCAGCATGAAAGCAATCCGCCGAGATCAGCGCGAGCACGCCAATGGTCAGCAGCAATCCTACAGTTGTAATCCAAGAGCCTATGGTTACCTTAAAGTGAAATTCCTCTTCACTATAATCCTCATCTCGAAAATACACGATTGCCTTTTTGAGTGAACTTACGGCAGCAAACACCAGTGCCGTAAAGAACAAGAACCACCACAGCCCAGGGCTGCGAAAGTTCCACGCCGGCAAAGCCAGGTAGTACATCATGCCCATGAAAGCTACTGTGATTAAAGTCGTAGTAGCCAGCGACCAGATTTTCTTTGACACTTTCATATTAGAAAGCCCTCCCTTTTAAATTTCTCCCAGGTTTTATAGATTATAGACCTAGGCAACTATCATTTAATTATATCATACTTGAGCACAAAAGTCAAGTCGTAACCCCTTATCCGCGTGCTAGCATTCTCTGTCTCTCTGCCTTGACAACTTCGTTGATTATCCGCGCTGTGGCATGTATCTGCTTTTCGTCGTTGGTCTCTCCCAAAGTCAGCCGGAGTGACCCATTTATCTCGGCATCGCTAAGCCCTATTGCAGCTAGTACATGCGATCCTTGTCCTTTGCTGGCCGCACAGGCCGCACCAGTAGCCACATAGACTTCTTTTTCTTCCAAGAGATAAATCAGTCTTTCTGCATCTATACCCGGGTAGCATAAGACGACAAAACTATCCAATGAGTGTTTTTTATTGATCAGCTCATAGCCGTCAAGCTCCGTAAGCAGTATCTGCTTTAGATGCCTATATTTTTTGCGATTACTATTTAGGTGTTCCTTCGCCTCTTTCATCGCTGTAGCAAATCCTGCCACTCCAGGCACGTTTTCTGTGCCAGAGCGTAGCCCTTTTTCCTGCCCGCCACCAACTGTGATTGGCGTTAGCTTTACATCGTGCCCCACGTACAGTGCCCCCACGCCTTTCGGCCCGTATACTTTTGCGGCGTTCAGAGTCAGCACGTCTACACCTAGCCTAGAGACATTGATATCTAACAAATTCAAAGCTTGCGAAGCGTCGGAGTGTAGATACAGCGGCCGCTTTATCCCCCGCCTGAGCCTATCTATTTTTATATTTTTTAGTATTGTGCTAATCTCTGCCATTGGCTGGATAGTGCCTAGTTCGTTATTAGCCAAAGAAACAGAGACTAGCATAGTTTCATCCGTAATCTTCGCCCTCAAATCATCTAGGTCTATCAATCCATTTGGTAGTACCCTAATAGCTGTGCCGTTATGTTTTTTGGCCACCGCTCTCACGGAATCATGCTCAGTTTCTAGATATAAGACAACTGTGTGGGTGGTATCACTGTCCCGGCGAAGGGGGGTCCGGAGGTTGGCAAACCGAGGTGTAGCGCCGTCCGTCTGTGGCGACAGGCCGGACGGACGCACCCTCGAGCGGGATGGTGATGCCAGGACCCGCACTTGGTCGTCCAGGACGGTAAAAGCCAAATTATTCGCCTCTGTCGCGCCGCCAGTGATTACCAGGTCTGCTGCTTTCGCCCCTATAGCATGAGCTATGATGTCCTTCGCTGCTTCATATTCACTAGCCACTTTTTTAGCGGGCAAATACGCCGCACTAGGATTAAAAAAATCACGCGAAAAATACGGCTCCATCGCCTTAAGCACCTTAGCTGACACAGGTGTCGCCGCCGCATGATCCAAATATATCATAACAATATTATAACATAATTCCTATAAATAGAAAAATGCCCCCTCTGCAAAGAGGAGGCATTGTTCGATATGGAGGTGTAATCATCTCAGGCAAAGTGCCATGTAGCTAAACAACAAATCATCGCCGATCACATGGTACTTATGCAACTGTCGGATGATCGGTGCGTTATATCCGACCCTCAGTTCGTATCCCAATTCGCACCCAGCATCGAGATAGGCTATCATGGCGAAGAAATCGGCTTCATCTAAATCGAGGATGTCAGCAGCCACATCGTCGCAGTAATAGCCTTGCTCGGAGATAGCCGCGCTGATGCACTCGGGAATATAGCGCCCTATGCTCTCTTTGATCTTATCAGGTATTGCAACCCGGATCAAATCAATCAACATATACATTTCGCAGCAAGCGGCAGTATGTGCTATTAGTTCTGTGATAAAATCCTCCTTAAGGGGTTTGCTGTGCATGTGTGCAGAGACGAGCCCGAAAACGGCGTTTAAAAGGTTCCTTTGACTGTCTCCGTAGAAGATAGCGCCTTTTTTTACCAGACCGAAAGAGTCGAGTACATAATTCAGGTCTGAAGTATCTCCCGAACGGATCAATTTGATTAGGTCATCTCTTTTGGGTATCATAGAATCCCTCCAAAATAAAATTACAAGGCCAAAACCTATCTCCATATTATATCATACTGTGCATAACAAGTCAATTTTACAGATCAAGAGTAGTTAAACAAAACTTAGCTGCTCATGATAGACTCATCAAAAACGCCCCCTTTGCAGGGGGCGTCGGAGGTGTGTTGACGATGTATGATGTGGTGCTATCAGGTACCTAACCGTGGCCACAACAATGTACTTGCCCACATTAAGAACATCTGGTCGCGAGCTACGACTTCATGATCATACACGTACTGCATGATTGGCGCGTTAAAGCATAGGCTTAGCATAGAGACTCTATCACTATCTATGATGAACATAGCCATCTCGCGAAATGTCTGCTCATGAAGCCGGCCGATCATAGTGCCGACATGATCGCAATAAGTATTGCTAGCCAGCGCTTCCTTCAACATGTGTTGTATGGCATCATAGTTTGCTGTCTTGGTCTCTGTAGCATAGACGCTGAATTCCAAAAAACTAAAGATATCGCAGCTTATCGCGAGGCGGCTTATCAAAAGATGGGCCATCTCGTCAGAAAGTGTGTTTTCGCGGGCCGACGATGACGCAATGACTAGAATAGTTTGAATGGTGGGGCTATTGAAGGAATTATAGCTACAATCATTCCGTCCATCAAATCCAACAGCGTCGAAGATTTTTTTTAGGCTTTCTGCGTCGTTCTCCGAGATAATTTTGTGTAACGTATCTCTTTCGATTACCAGCATGGCAATCCCTCCTAAATAAAAATACAAGGCCAAAGCCTATCTTATTAATATAGCACACTTCGCTATGAATGTCAATTTTTCGCTTTTTACGCGATATTATTGCAAAATTAGCCTGAAGACTGGTCACACCTCTATTATTGGGACCATAGGCTTTGGCCGAACGGTCCTAGAGCGTGTCCAATAGAGGTGTGACCAGGCCCTGCATGAATTATGCAGCAATGGCTAAATTTTTATGTTACAATAAATATAAGCAGTAAGGAGGCAATAGTGAAAAAGTGTTTTGACGCAGAAAAATACTTAAAAATTCAAAAGAAAAAAATCAAAGAGCGTATCCGGATGTTTGACAAACTCTACCTAGAGTTTGGCGGCAAGCTGATAGACGACCAGCACGCAGCCCGCACTCTTCCCGGCTTTCTCCCCGACCTCAAGATTCGTCTTCTCCAAGAATTCAAAGACGACGCTGAGGTTATTTTATGTATCAATGCCAATGCTATAGAGCACTCCAAAATCCGTGCCGACCATATGATTTCTTACGAGACTGAAGTCTTGAGGCTTATCGAATTCTTGCGCTCTAGAGGCATTACGGTAAACTCTGTAGTAATTACACTCTACGACGGCCAGAAAAAAGCCAGCGATTTTGCCAAAAAGCTAAAAGATTACCATATTACCCCATATTTCCATACTTTTACCAAAGGCTATCCTACCGATGTAGATACTATCGTCTCTGATGAGGGTTATGGCGCGAATCCATTCATCAAGACCACCAAGCCGCTAGTAGTAGTGTCCGCTCCGGGCCCTTGCTCTGGTAAGCTCGCCACGGCACTGTCTCAGCTCTACCATGAGAGCAAGCGGGGCCACAAAGTTGGGTATGCTAAGTTTGAAACTTTCCCTGTCTGGGATTTGCCGCTCAAGCACCCTGTCAACATTGCCTACGAGGCTGCCACTGCTGACCTTGCCGACAAAAACATGATAGATTATTTCCACCTAGACAAATACGGCATCACCGCGGTAAACTACAATCGCGACCTCGAGACTTTCCCGGTGCTTAAAGAAATCCTCACGCGCATCAATGGCGAGAGCGTCTATTACTCTCCCACCGATATGGGTGTGAATGTTATTGGCAAGTGCATCACCGACGACAAGGCTATCCAGCGTGCCGCCAAAGACGAAATTATTCGCCGCTATTATCGCGCTCTGGTAGACCTCAAAAAAGGTGCAGTAGACGAGGCTGTTCCCGAGCGTATCAAGCTTCTTATGAACGAGCTAGATATCTCTGAGGCAGATCGTATCGTAGCTACCGAGGCCGCCAAAAAGCGTGAATCTGTGGGTGGCTTACCGAGCGCCTGTATCAAAGCCGGCAAAAAATGCATCACCGGCAAACAGACCAGCAATCTCTCTCCTGTATCTAGCACTATGCTCAACGCCGTCAAGTCTATCTCGCGCATACCAGACGATATGGATATCATCGCTCCCGCCGTGCTCGAGCCTATTCTCGAAATCAAAAACAAAATTTCCAATTTCAACGAATCATATTTAAGCCTAGGCGAGGTACTAATGGCGCTCTCTATTTGCTCCACTACCAATCCTATGGCCAAAAAAGCCCTCGCTAGCCTAGACAAGCTTCGCGGCGCTCAATTCCACGCCACACATATGATTCCAGACGACGAAATGATAGTCTTGTCAAACCTCGGCATTGACGCTACCTGTGGTACAGATATAGATATCGACTAATACACCAGTATAGTTAGCTATTCCGCCGGTACAAATGTAATGGTTTCGGCACCACTAGTAAGTGTCAGGATATTCGCGCCTTGGTCTAGTGAGTACTCGTAGGTATTATCCATCGTGTATAGCCACTCCGTCTCTATCTTAAGCTTACCGTCCTCCAGCGCCCAGACAAAATCATAGTCATTTACGTGATTATTAGTGGTGAGCGTGCCTTTGCCTACCTCAGTAAAGTTCCATACTACACCATCATTGGCGCAGACTGTTGTCGTCTCCCCGGCTGAGTTTGCACATTTTGTATCTTCGCCACATTTAAGCTGCTCGCAGCCCTCCCCTTGCAATTTCCACTTTCCTATAGATACCAAATATTCCCCATCGGCTATTCCTGGGCTAGCCGTCAGCCGAATTATCAAAAAAGCCACGCCAACTGCTAGTACGACGAGGCCTACTATCAATGTTATTATAGAAATGCGCTTTTTATTCATAAGCACATTTTAGCAGTAAAGTCTAGTTTTGACAAGGTCCAAATACATTTTGGCGGCTTGGCGGAAATTATTTAGCTCCGCGCCCTCTATTCTCTGGTATTTGCCACCATTAGGTTTTTTGTATACACCGGTGGGGTATACTTCGTAGCGAATGGTCATTTCTTGGAGCTTGCCAAATTTGTCCGACCAGTTTTCGTGCCATATCCATACGTTTTTCTTTAGTGCAAAAAATTCCCGCTGGTGTCCAGCCGGTATCGGGCCAAATATTGTTCTTCCTAGCTCCGACTCTGCATTTATAAGGTCTTCTACGCTAAGCTTATTGCTGTAGTGTGCGGATTTTCTTAGGTGTTTCTTGCGCGACATTTTTCTATCTCCTCCGCTATGGCGGTTAGTTCTTTGTATACGGCAAGGGTAGCTTCGTCAGCGCCAAAGTCATACGCTTTACGCTTGGCGAACGATGGCGTGCTGTAGGTTGAAGAGTTTGTTTGCATTTTTGGTAGTCTCCTTCCCTATTATTTCATATTCTAGGCCTAGATGCGTGCCTAGCCACTTAGCCACGGCACTTACATAGGCCGGTTCATTAATTATACCACGAAATGGCACAGGAGTCAAGAATGGCGCGTCAGTTTCTAGTAAAATTCGCTCCAGCGGCGGCGTAGGAAGGGTAGAATACGTCGCAAGGCCATTGACTCCTACATAAAAATCCGTCTCAGTAAGTATTCGACGCAAAGTCTTTTTGCTATCGGTAAAACTATGCACCACGCCACGTACCGTCGGGAAATTCCCCACCACCGGGAAGAAATCATCAAAAGCCTCCCGCACATGAAAGCTCACCGGCAAGTCACTGTCCACCGCTAGCTGCAGCATCTGTTCAAATAGCCGTATTTGCGCAGTACGATTGTAGCCGGCATAATGATAATCCAGTCCTACTTCGCCGATAGCTACCGGTGATGGGGTCCTGTCGCTAATATCCCGCTCGGGGGCGCGTCGCTCGCTCCCGTCGCCACGGGGCTCGCGCGCTACACCTCGGTTTGCCAGCCTCCGGACCCCCCTTCGCCAGGACATTAGCGCCACCCCATCTGGGATCCCCGCATTGTTACTGGTCGCATATTCCGGATGTATACCATATGTCCAATATACATTATCATGCGCAGCTGCAAACTCTGCCGCCACTAGCGAATCTTCATGCGACGTACCTATACATATTATCTGCTGCACGTTGTTTTCGCGCGCATTCTCTAGCATTTTCTCTGCCTGATCTTTGGTAAAAAACTCCCGATCATGCAGATGGCAGTGGGTATCAATTAACACGGTTTTCGCGCTTTCGTTTGACTGGGTCTAGCTGGCGTTTGCGCAGGCGCAGCGACTGTGGCGTAACCTCTAGTAGTTCGTCATCTAGCAAGAAATCTAGGCACTGCTCTAGGGATAACTGCGTATATGGTGTCAGCTGTATAGCGCCATCACTGGCGTGAGTACGCATGTTAGTGAGCTGCTTTTCGCGGCAGATATTTATGTCTAAATCATCCTTTTTGTTAGATAACCCCACTATCATGCCCTGGTATACTGGTACTTGTGGTGGGATATATAGCGTACCACGCGCTTGGGCTGCATCTAGCGCATAGGCGGTGGATGTGCCAGTTTCAAATGATATCAATGCACCATTTCGCTCTGGCTTGTATTTGGCATCAGCTGGCTGGTAGCCGGCTGGAATACTAGACATTATCACGGTGCCTTTGGTAGCGGTGAGTAGACTATTGCGTAGGCCAATAAGTGCGGCGGTAGAGATATGATAGACGAACCTAGTAGTGCCAGATGTAGTGAGCTCCTGCGATACTAGCTCGGCACGCCGCACACCTAGCTCTTGGCTAACTGCGCCTACATACTCTGGCGCTACCTCTATAGTGAGGTCCTCTACCGGCTCGCATTTTACCCCGTCGACAATCTTATATACCACCTCTGGTCGACCTACTTCTAGCTCGTAGCCTTCGCGGCGCATGGTTTCTATTAGTACAGACAAGTGCAGCTCACCGCGCCCAGATACCTTATATCCTAGGCCATCTGGCTGGATCTTGAGGGCGATATTGGTCTCTAGCTCACGTTCCAGCCGCTCGGCTATTTGTCGTGAAGTGGTAAATTCGCCTTCACGCCCCTTTAACGGCGAAGTATTTGGGCCGATGTATATAGATAGCGTCGGCGCCTCTAGCTCTATAGTAGGTAAGGCCTCCGGATTATCTCCAGTAGCTATGGTATCGCCTATATTGGCCTCGGCTACACCAGTAATAGCTACTATGTCGCCCGCTATCGCCTCTGGCACCTCTTCTTTGCCCAGGCCACGGTATACAAATATTTTTTCTATTTTGCCAGTTTTTGTAGTATCGTTTTGTAATATTTTTACACTCTCGCCTTTTTTTAGCTTCCCGCGGAATATCTTACCTATGCAGTATTTGCCGAGGTAATTATCTGCCGCGAGTGCTGCCACTAGCAGCTGTGCCGACGCGGAGTCGGTATCTACGCTGGGCGCTGGGATATCATTGATGATAGCTTCAAATATCACATGCATATCGTCGTCTAGTGTGGTGGTACGGCCAGCTCGGCCTTCGCGCGCTATGGCGTAGTATATCGGGTAGTTGAGCTGCGCCTCGTCGGTAGCTAGCTCTAGGAATAGGCTTTCTATCTCGTCTTTTACTTCGTCTATCCGGGCGGCAGGCTTGTCTATCTTGTTTATCACCACTACTGGGCGAAGCTTCAGCGCGAGGGCTTTTTGTAATACAAACTTCGTCTGTGGCATCGGGCCTTCTTGAGCATCCACTATCAGTAGTACACCGTCTGCCATATTTAGCGTGCGCTCTACTTCGCCAGAAAAGTCCGCGTGACCTGGAGTGTCGATAATGTTTATTTTATATCCATCATAGTATACGCAGGTCTGCTTGGCAGTGATGGTAATGCCTCGCTCATGCTCTTGGTCCATACTGTCCATTATCAGAGTCTGCTCCATTTCGGCTTGGTTGTCCCGGAATGTCCGCGACTGCTTAAGTAGGCCGTCTACTAAGGTGGTCTTACCGTGGTCTACGTGCGCTATTATAGCTACATTTCGTATCTTGTCTTTAGAAATAGTCATATCCCTACATTATACCACAAATTTCGCCAAAAATCAAGACTAGCATTAGCATCATGCATATGTTATTATAGACGTAAGGATAATAAACAAGGAGTGTTCAATGGAGTCTGACTATCAGATCTCAAAATTAGAAAAATTATTACATCGTACCATCGCGGGGCTTTTTGCTCTCAGCACGGTGTGTTTTATGGTGTACACTACGGAGCTTCACTACGCTCATGCCGAGGGCGACGAAGATCTCGGCTCTGCCAGTAGTAGTCTAGGTGCATCAGTCACTGTAGGTACCGCTTGTAATTTCTCTGGTAATGTAGATAGTCAGCACAATGCTACAATTACAAATGGCATCAA
>JAFOJM010000016.1 GCA_017420185.1 Candidatus Saccharimonadota bacterium
GAGCCCGGAAGGTTCCGGGGCGAAAAACCGCCTAGCGTTGTAAAAATTATCTTGGCGAGCATTTCATCGCTGAAAGTAAATATGGGGGTAGGAGTTCCCCTCATAAAAATATCTCGGTTCAAATATCATATAAAATTATAGTTAAAAGCGCAAAACATAATAAAAAGGAGTAAAATGGAAGATCTAGATCTCAAACAAATGTCTGCAATGGTAGATATTATTGCAGAAGAAAAAGGCTTACCTAGAGAAGCCGTGCTAAATGTTATCGAGCAGGCTATAGCTGCAGCTTGGCGCCGCGACAATGGTGACCGTACTATGAACGTACGTGCCACTCTAAATACGACTACCGGCGAAGCCGACGTATATGTAGCTCGCGAAGTTATCGAAGATGGCCTAGCTTATACACCAGCCACAGAGATACCTCTAGCCGAGGCCCTCAAAACCAACAAAGACACTAAAATTGGCGACATAGTTGAAGAAAAGTTCAAAGTTACTGGGTTTGAACGCGTCGGCGCCCAAACAGCCAAGCAAGTTATGATTTCACGCCTCCGTGAGGCTGAAAACGACGCTGTCCTCGCCGCCTTCGAAGACAAAGTTGGCACCATCATTACTGGCACCATCGCTCGTGTTGAGCCAAAATTAGTCCGTATCGACCTCGGTCGCGCCTCTGGCATTATGCCAAAAAGCGAGCAAATCGAAGGTGAATACTACACAGTTGGCAACCGCATCAAAGTCCTCATCAAAAATATCGAACGTGGCGACCGAGGTGCTCAGCTAATTCTTTCTCGAGGCAATGCTGAGTTTATCGAATATCTCTTCCGTCAAGAGGTTCCAGAGCTAGAAAGCGGCACCGTAGAAATCCGTGGCATCGCGCGCGAGGCTGGTCGTCGCACCAAAATAGCCGTTACGTCCACAGTACCAGGCGTAGACCCAGTCGGTACCTTTGTCGGTGGTCGTGGTATCCGTGTACAAGCCGTTATGAATGAAATCGGCGATCGCGAAAAAATCGACGTCATCACCTGGAGCGACAATCCGTCCGAATATATTCGCGAAGCTCTAAGCCCAGCCGAGGTTAATACCGTGGAAATCAACGGCAAAAAAGCCAAAGTTTATGTCACTGAAGACCAGCAATCTATTGCCATCGGCAAACAAGGTCAGAATGTCCGCCTCGCCAGTAAGCTCACCGGCTTCGATATCGACATTGAGCTCATTAAGTCTACCCCTAAGAAAAAGAAGAAAAATGTTGAAGACTCCCTACTCAGCGCCCTCGAAGAAAGCTCAGATGAGCCCACAGATGTCACCGAAGAATCTACAGATTCCGCTACATCTTCTGGCGCCTCAGAATCAACGCCTATCACCCCAGAAGCCGCAGCCGAGTCGGCCGTAGGTGAAACCAGCGAAAATTAGACAATATTTCGTTAGCGCAAAATAACGACCTCTGTCACAGGGGTCGTTATTATATTGCTATTGACTTTTTACCACATTTGTGATATAATCAAAAAAGTAACTATTAGAAGTTATGTAATTTTCCAAAGGGAGTTGTAGAAAATGTCAAATGTTTCGCTATTCATCTCATTTATGACGGGAATGCTGGCCCTAGACACCATCGTAGTGGGGATCTATCTAAAGACCCTTAGAGGCATCCTGGGCGAACTGGCTGCCACGGTATTGCTAGGCGCTATAGCCTGGCTTTTAAGCCTAGACGGAGCAGCAAAAACTATGCTCGAAGGCAATCTTGTCTTCGGGTGTATCCTAGCCCTGGCGTTGCTGATAATTATCGCGACCATATGGGCCCACGTTGCCGAAATCGTAGATCGCGACAGGCGACGCCGAAAAAGACGTAGCAAACACTCCACCCCCAGCCAAAATAAGGAAAATACTACCTATTAATCCTCGGCTGGGGATTTTTTTGACAAGACAAATCCCCGCACCAACACGAGCGGGGGTTCTAGGCCATTACCTAGCGATAGATATTTCCACATCAAGATCATAATGCTTTTTGTAATGTCTCCATACGAAAAAATAGTGCACATACGACCCCAAGAAATAGACAAGCAGCAAAGCCACCCATACTACCACGGTAATAGCAAAGGTTACTATGAGAGTCGCCATTACACAGATTACGGCAAGCCAAACGGCATCGCCATCAAAATCAATAGTGGAGAAATAGTCTATTAAGACAAATATTTCCGCAGCCACCGCAAAAAACACTGAAATAACAGACGCAAATATAGGAGTTACTATCCGCATGACAAGCTTCTTGCCCCCACTCTCGTGAAATTTCACCCTTACATCCTTGGGAATATATGAGCCCGCAAATCCCATAATAAACAAGACTACAAACGCAATACTAAGGATAACGGCCCAAATAGGTAATGTGCTTCCGTGCATTTCTGCACCCCCTTATATAGAATATTATTATCATACCATAATACAAGCAAAAATCCACCCTTTCGGGTGGATAATTGACAATTTGGCACCTTCCTAGTTTCCCGCAAAGCAGTATAAGCGGCTTTTGCTGTGGCTTGACGTATGTATTCGAAATGGCCACACGTTTTTTCAACAACGAAAAATCACCCCTCTCGGAGTGATTCTTCATAATTTGGCACCTTCCTAGTTTCCCGCAAAGCAGTATAATCGGCGCTACTGGGCTTGACTTCTGTGTTCGGAATGGTAACAGGTATTTCCCCAGCGCTATGGGCACCAAATCATAATAACAGCGTCACTATTATTACTATTGATGTCCATCAGGTGCAAAGATTTTAATGACGCACACAGCATTTAACCATAGTCAAACGCCGGTTGCTAGCTAAGTCTTCCATGCTCTCGCCGTAAATCATTCGCCGCGTCGCCGCAAAGGCAAACAATTATAATGAGAACACGGAGCATAAAAAGGCGATGGACCTATTAGTACGCTTCGGCTCCACATGTTACCATGCTTCCACCTTGCGCCTATCAACCTAGTCTTCTTCTAGGA
>JAFOJM010000002.1 GCA_017420185.1 Candidatus Saccharimonadota bacterium
AGGCGTCTTTTTTGGCTACTACGAATACCACGACTTTTTCGCCACGAAGCTTGTCTTCGCGACCAACTACAGCGCAAGCTTCGACATGTTTACATTTGAGGGTAACATCTTCGATATTAGCAGGGTAGATATTGTAGCCATTTGATATAATCATACGTTTGAGACGAGAGCGAAAATGCACTATGCCGCGATCGTCGATGTAACCGATATCACCAGTACGGAGATATTTTTTGCCGGCGAATTGTACAAAAGCCTGCTCGGTCTCTTTGGGATTATTGAGATAGCCCTTCATGACTGAGAGACCGTTTACGACGATTTCGCCGTCTTCGCCAGTCGGGACTTCCTTGTGGGTGTTGACGTCCAATATGCGGACGTCGTTGTCGGGAATAGGATAACCAATGACATCTGGCTCTCTAGCTATACTGCGTGGCGAGAAGATAAAGCCACCAGACGCCTCAGTAAGGCCGTAGCCGTTTTCTATGATGGCCCTGGAGCCGTGCGCTTTGAGGTAATCATTGATTTGCTCTTTACTGGTCATACTAATCATATCGCCACCGGAGACTACGAATTTGACATTTTTGAGAGCGTCTTTTTTGAACTTAATCTTGGTGAGATATTCAAATACCGTGGGGACACCGACCAGGGTGGTGATTTTGTATTTGAGGATGTACTTTTTGAATTTTTTCGGGTTGAATTGAGGTATCAGTACTGTGGTAGCGCCGAAATATAATGGCATATGTATGCAACACCCTAGGCCAAAAGCGTGGAAGTTGGGCAAGAAAGCCATAAAGGAATACTCTGTCTTGAAAAGCTCTGGGACGAGATATTTGGCACCAAGAGCCTGAGCATTGAAATTTAGATTTGACAAAACGATGCCCTTGGGCTTGCCGGTAGTGCCACCTGAATACATAATAACTGCATCGTCGGTGGACTCTACTCTGGCGTGAGGGTTACCAACAAATCTACTAGCCTTAGACAAGAATTTATCCCATGTCACAACATGTTGGGAGGTCTTGATATGATTTTTGCGGCCCTTGGTGGCCTTGTAGACAGCGCGCACTAGCATATCCATAGACCTAGTAGCTGGCACCACTATAACCTGCTCTAGCTCGGTATTTTTGATGATAGACTCTACTTTGGGGTAGGCAATATCTATACAGAGCATTATCTTAGAGCTGGACTGAGTAAGATACTCTTCTATTTCTTTTTCGGAAGAAAGAGGATGCACCATATTGGCTACAGCACCTATCTCATTGATGGCGTAGAACATATAAATAGCCTCGGGGGTATTGGGCATGCATACCGTGATACGGTCGCCACGCTCGGCGCCAAAGGCCTTGAGGGCCGCAGCGACTTTGTTGATTTTCTTGATCATTTCTTTGTAGGCAATTTCGGCATCAAAATACCGAATAGCGGTATTATGTGGCCATTTGCAGGCAGCTTCATAGATAGCGTCGTAAAGCCCGCCATTGAAATACTGGATATCTTCGGGGAGCTTTTCAATATAGCCGTGCTTGGCGCGCTCTATCCGTATATCTATTTTACGTAAAGTGTTTTTAATTTTTTTGTAAACGTATTCTAAAGGCATGCTATATATTATACTATATTTATGATAAAATAAACATATGAGTATCTTGCGTGCAGACAAAAATTTCCGAAGATTTGAAGACGTTACACCTCAGCTCCTCAAGAAAGAGGGGGTGAAATTGCTGCTTTGTGACCTGGACAATACTTTGCGTCTACATTCCGAAAAAGAGCCGGCGGATGAGCTAGCAGAATGGATAGAAGAATGCCGCAAGGCCGGTGTGAAGATAGTGATAATATCCAACAACGGTCGCAAAAAAATGATGCAAAAATTTTGTGAGCCCATCAAAGTCCCGTGCGTATGGTGGGCCAAAAAACCTATGAGTACTAAGCTAACCGAGGCGATGGCAAAATACGGATTTGGCCCTAGTGAGACGGTAATGCTAGGAGATAAATGGTCCACAGATGTACTCGCGGCTAGATTCGCCAAGATTAGGGCATATAAAGTAGACCATAGGAGAGATATAGTATGAAAGCTCCCGCAACCAAAATAACTGGGCCGACATATCTTACTATTGCACGAATGATAATATCCATAGTGTTTTTATTTTTTGTACTTTTACCAGAAACCTGGGCGAGGATAGTAGCCCTGGCATTATTTATTGTTGGTGCGATTACCGACAAAATAGACGGAAACTGGGCACGCAAGAAAAAAATAGTGACAGATTTGGGTGCTTTTTTAGACCCACTAGCCGACAAGATGCTGATAAATTTGGCTTTTCTAGCGCTTGTATCGCTAGGTATAGTACCGGTGTGGGTGTTTGCTATAATACTGGTACGTGATTTTGCCGTGGACGGTATGCGTATGATGGTGGCGAGAAATGGAATAACAATATCTGCGTCTTTTTATGGTAAACTCAAAACTACGGTACAGATGACGGCACTAATAATACTGCTGCTTAATCTGATCGTAAATATAGAATTCTTTACAATACTAGGTAGTATAGCGCTATATTTGGCGCTAATACTAACAGCAATATCTGGTGCGGATTATCTGATAAGAGGCTGGCGTAAAGCAATAAAATAGTTGGGCGTCGAGTATTTAGAAAAATATTGTCACGATAATAAGTAGAACCGAAGCAGCAAAAGCCGTAGAATCAATACGGTCTAGATAACCACCATGGCCTTCAGTGCCGCCCACTAGTATTTCTAGCTTTGCAAAGAACTTGTTTTTGATGAGAATCTCATTGGAATCTTTAACGCGGAACTGACGCTTGAGGTAACTTTCAAATAAATCTCCTATGAGGGCGAGCGGGCTACATAATAGAAATATATAGTCTGTGCGGCCAAGCGCCGTAATAAGTATAGCAAGTAGGCCAGTAGCGATACCTAGACCAAGGATAGTGCCTTCCCAGGTCTTGTTCTTGGAAATCTTAGGAAATGGACGACTATGTTTGAACCATTTACCGCCGAATTGTTTGCCACACAAATATGCAAAAATATCATACCCGCAAACACCGAATATGATATACCAAATCTGTACCACATCTATCTGATTGATAAAAATCGTACTGTACACTAAAAGCATTATTTCTACTATCGCGAGAATGACGTTTTTGAAATGTGAAGACTTTTTAAAGAAACTTAGTAGCTCTATACCCGCTACGGCGACGAATACTCCATAAAGAATCTTGAATGGGGCTGCTTCAAAAGTATACATGGCTACAAGAGCTACAAAGAATAGTGCAAATCCGCAAATCACTCTGACACGGAAATTCTTATCCATATGCTCATTATATCACATCTTGTCCGTGATATAATATATAATATGTATAGTAAATTTAGCGAATTTGTAGCAGATAAAAATTCACTTTGTATTATTCAAGCGGAAAATCCAGACGGAGACTCACTGGGTAGTGCTATTGCTCTGGATTATTTACTGGCAGACAAAGATGTGACTTTGTATTGCCCTGTAGATATACCAAAATACCTGCGGTATTTTACTGATTGGTCGCGCGTGACGAACGAGTTTAACTATAAAGCTGACGGGTATATCATTGTAGATACTGCAGCGGAGATATTATTGTCTAAGCTGCTCGAAGATGTCGCAATAAAAAATAGGTTATATAGTGCTCCAGTACTAGTAATAGACCACCATGAGACACCCGACGACCTTAACTTTTCGCATGAGAGTATTATAGAGGTGCGACCAGCCTGTGCAGACTTAATTTACAAAATAGCCGTAGACCAGAACATCGCAATAGACAAAAGTGCTGCCGAGGCGATATTTCAAGGTATACTGTCGGATACGTTAGGGCTAGTAAGCGCATCGGTAACAGCTGATACTTTTGAGACGGCAGCAGCCCTGACAAGGCTTGGAGCTAACATAAGCGAGCTAGAAGACCGCCGGCGAGAGTTTATGAAAAAATCACCGCGTATACTAGCCTACAAAGCTAAATTGATTGATAGAATAGAATACTCGCTAGACGGAAAGCTGGCCACAGTACATATACCGTGGGACGATATCCGTGAATACTCAGACGAATACAACCCCAATGTTCTAATCCTGGAGGAAATGAGACTCGTAGAGGGCGTAGACATAGCAGTAGCCGTAAAAACTTACCCAGACGGTAAAGTGACGGGCAAAATTCGCACATCTCACGACATGCCAGTAGCAGAAAAACTTGCAGGATATTTTGGTGGCGGCGGGCACCCGTGTGCCGCTGGATTTCGCACTTATGACACTACTTATGAAGACGTGGTTAGAGACTTGGTAAAAATAATCCCGGAGCTAACTGCAAATGAATAAAGCCGATTTGTTTCTCGAAAAAACTTTTGACCGTGCTGCTGTAGATACTCCGGGGCTAACCGCTGTGTTTATACATGGCATTGCGTCGGACTCGTCGAGCTTTGCAAATGCTTTGGATTATCTAGCCAAAGACGAGCATTTGAAAAAAGTGCGTCTTGTGGCCTATGATTTGCTCGGGGCGGGTAAATCATTAAGCGACGACAAGTTGCTAGACTATACTTACGATGAGCAGATTACCGCGTTGCATAATTCAATAAAAAAACTAAACATTGCTACGCCGCTAGTACTAGTAGGGCATTCGATGGGTACTTTTATAGTGACGAAGTACGCCGAGACCTACAAGGGCACAGTTAGCAGCCTGATACTTGTATCGCCACCGGTATATACCAAGAAAGATTTGGAAAATCCAGCTTTTGATATAGCGCTGAAAATGTTCCGCGATGCGGTAAGCGTAAAAAATCGCGAAGTGCTCGAAACAAAAGCATTTAATAATTCGCTAGACAATATCGTAAAAAATAAAACCAATTACGACCGGCTCGCGAATTTGGACATTGACGCAACATTGATATATGGTGATATGGATAAATTTATTTCTATAATGAACTTTCCTGATATATTGAAGAAAAATCCAGATCATCTCACCGCTATAAAAACCATTGGGCATCATGGAGTTTCACGCGAAAAGTGCACAAAGGTAGCACAAATACTAAAGGAGATGCTGAATGCTTAAACTATACAATACCGCCACTCGTAAACTTGAAAATTTCAAGCCGCTTGGAGACATAGTAAAGATATATACTTGCGGACCCACAGTATATAACTATCCGCATATTGGCAACTACGCAGCTTACACCTACTGGGATTTACTGGTGCGCACACTGAAGGCAAATGGATACAATGTCAAACGTGTGCTTAACCTTACCGATGTAGGGCATTTAGTATCGGACGGCGATGAAGGCGAAGACAAGCTAGAAAAAGGTGCCTTACGCGAAGGGAAAAGCGTATATGAAATCGCGGAGTTTTACATTAATGTATATATGGACAATTATGCCAAAATGGAATTTTTGCCGGC
>JAFOJM010000017.1 GCA_017420185.1 Candidatus Saccharimonadota bacterium
TAAGTGGCTGGATAAGTGTGTGTAGCTTGGCCTTTATTCCTAGCATTGACAATATGTTGACATTGTACTATATTTCTGACCATGCACATTAACAAATTTAGGAGGTGATGAATGTGCATTGGGCAAGTTTATTAGTATTTTAAGCATCGTAGCAGCTTAGACGAAAAGGCATTTTTACTTATTACTACCACCAATTATGACGTAGAGTATAAATTTCTCTGCTTTGTAGGTTACCAGAGTGATTCCGCCCAAACATACGATTTTTATACCCCCTAGCCCTAGCCCCGCAGTAATGCGGGGCCTTTACTTTTGGGGCGAAGTGTGGTATAATGGGGACATAGGTTAATTAATTATTTACCCCTAAAAACTTATCGACGGGTCATCTAAGTGCTCATCTAAGGTTATAGGGAAGAAAGGATAGAATGGCAGAAGCCAAGAAAAATGAAGGCCTAACAATCCGCATAAGGTTGAAGGCATACGATCACCGCGTGATCGACCAAAGCGCAAGGCAGATAGTAGATACTGCTATCCGTACTGGCGCTAGCGTAAGTGGACCGATACCACTACCCACCAAGCGCAGCACGTTTACTGTGGTAAAATCACCACACGTATACAAGACCGGTGGTGAAGCTTTCGAGATGAAAGTGCATAAGCGTTTGATTGATATTTCTAACGCTACCCCAAAGACGATTGAGAGTTTGCAGAATCTTTCGTTGCCGGCTGGTGTAGACGCCGAAATCAAAATGTAAAAATCTTGTTAAATCCCGCTATCTCGACATTTTTCCTCATTTGCTCGTCCAATAGACGCGCTTCATTCGGAGAAAATGCTAATCTAGCGGGATTTATTCAAGATTTTTTTGTTGCGCCGGAAATGCTCTGTCTGGCGGGATTTATCCAGGGTTTTTCTTAAATACGGGCTCATTATGTCTAGGCATAGGTTAGTTTGGTGCTATGTGCTATAATTGATACATGAGTAAAATTGCTAAGCTCAAGAAGCGCTTTTATTTCGTGGCTGCGAAATATTTTCGGCACTTTGCTGACCGAGCTTTACAGAGGTGGAGCCCCCGCGTAATAGCTATTACTGGTTCAGCGGGAAAGACCACTATGCTAAACTTGGTCGAGCACGAGATGGGCGACAAGGCGCATTATTCCCATGATGCGAATTCAGCTTTTGGTGTGAGTTTTGACATATTGGGGTTAGACGGAGTACGTGGGTCTAAACTTAGATGGATATATCTTTTTGCGGCGGCACCCTGCAAGGCACTATTTTCACGACGCAAAGAAAAATTTTACGTAGTAGAGATAGACGGAGAAAGGCCTCACGAAACAGAATTCCTAGCTCAGTGGCTGAAGCCAGAGGTAACGATATGGGTGTCTATAGGAAGGTCGCACGCTGCGCAATTTGAAAAAGAGGTAGAAGAAGGCAGATTCGCCAGTCTAGACGAAGCTATTACAGCTGAGTTTGCCAATCTCCCACAAAACACCACCAAGCGAGTATATATAGATGCTAGTTCCAAAGTAATGGAGGCCGCCACAAAAGGCATAAAAGCTAAAGTAATACCTATCAAGAAAAACATTATCAAGAAATACGTAGTCTATCCGGATTCAACCGACTTTACATATGGTGATACGACTTTTCATTTTAATCATCCAGAGCCAAAAGACATTGCTTTTAGCTTGCTTGTGCTGCAGGATTTAATGAAATATCTCAAGATTCCATTCAAATCAGATTTTTCAGATATGCGCATAGCGCCAGGTAGAAGCTCGTATTTTAAGGGCAAAAAAGGTATTGAGATAGTAGATAGCAGCTACAATGCACATATGATTTCAATGGCGTCGGTACTAGATATGACAAAGAGGATGCACGCTGAAAAAAAATGGCTCGTGATAGGAGACATAGTAGACCAAGGGTCTATGGAAGCAGAAGAGCACAAGAAGCTAGCGCACCTAATAGCCGACGTGTCTCCAAACAAGGTGATACTAGTGGGTAAGCGTACCAAAAAATACACCGCGCCAGAGTTAAAGAAACTGGGGGTGTCAGCAGTGGCTACCACCGACCCGCGTAAAGCACTTGAGTATATCGAAAAAAGAATGCGTGGTACAGAGACGATTATCTTTAAGGGTAGTCAATATCTGGAATGGATTATAGAGAAGCTGCTGGCAGACCCAAAAGATGCAAAAAAGTTGTGCCGGCGGGAAAAAGCAGCAGTGCAACGCCGTAAAAGTTGGGGACTAGACTAATGATAATAGATATTGATATAAAAAACGGAGGTAAAGAATGGTAGATTTGTATATAATACACGGGTGGACATACACAGTAGAGCCATGGAAAAACACTTTGGCCACATTGCACAAGAACGGTATAAATGTAAAGATGCTACACGTGCCAGGGCTTACGGAAAAGTCAGACAAAGTCTACACTATAGAAGATTATGTAGCGTGGGCAGACAAAAATATCCCGAATGGAGCTATAGCATTGGGGCATTCTAATGGTGGAAGAATACTTTTGAATCTCTGCGCCAAGAACCCAGAAAAACTCAAATACCTAATACTACTAGACGCGGCAGGCATATATGAGCCTTCGGTGCGCAAAAAAGTAGTAGAAAAAATAGCCAAGCTGGGCAAGCCGCTCAAAAAAGTACCGGTAGTAGATAAAGCTTTTCATAAGATTACCGGGTCTACAGATTATTCCAAAGCCCCAGAAAATATGAAGCAAACACTAGCCAATATGCTGGCTTCCGACAAAAATCTTGATCTTAAAAAAATTACTACCAAAACCTATTTACTGTGGGGCAAAAAAGACACCACCACCCCGCCACGGCAAGCCACTATGATGTATGAGAAGCTACCAAATGCCGAGCTGAAATTTTATGCGAATTGGACACATGCCCCATATATTTCTAGTCCAGAAGAATTAGCCAGAGCACTAACAGCGCTACTCAAAAGGATTCAAAAGTGAAGCACTATTACCTAGGGTTGGCGGCAGGTTATAGCGCAAAACAAATATTGAAACATACCTTTGCTATAGGGTGCGAACGTGACCGGGGAGCATTGCAGCGGTATCTGACGCAGCGATATAAGGGTGAGACGATTCTTGCCAAAAACGGCCGTTCGGCTTTGACGCTGGCGCTCAAGGCATATTTTGAGCCAGGTGACGGGGTTATACTAAATGGCTTTACTTGCTATGCCGTATATGAGGCAGTAAAAGAAGCCCAGCTTGTACCAATATGGGCAGACATTAATAAAGATAGTCTAAATTTTGACAAAGACACATTGGAGCAAGCCATTAGCGCCGCAACCTCGGTAGCCGGATCGACCACCAATATTAAAGGAATAGTGGTCCAGAATTCGTTGGGCAACCCAGTGGATATTGCCAAGATAGAAAAAATCGCAAAAAAACATAATCTTATGATCGTAGAAGATATGGCGCACTGTGTAGGAGCGAAATATCCAGATGGACGCGAAGTAGGAACCGTAGGGGTAGCAGCGGCGCTGTCATTTGGTAAAGATAAGGCTATAGATGCCATATCTGGAGGGGCAGTAGTCCTGCGCGACCCCTTAAAATCACCCATCAAAGCGCCTAACAAACTTCCGAAAATATCCGACACTTTGAGGGCCAGATTTTACCCGATATTTGGGGCGGTAGCTCGAGGGCTGTCTTATATTCACCTTGGCGGAATCTGGATGCGGGCGCTAGTAAAAATACACTGGGTAGAAAAGTCTGCCGACAATAAGCTAGATATTACCCGAAAGATTGCCAAATTTGAAGCCAAGATGGCCCTAGGTCAGCTAAAAAACATATCCGATATAAAGTCGCCGCTGCGAAAGTATTATCTGGTAAGAGACCGGGGG
Source organism: Candidatus Saccharimonadota bacterium (assembly GCA_017420185.1). Lineage (GTDB taxonomy): Bacteria > Patescibacteriota > Saccharimonadia > Saccharimonadales > Saccharimonadaceae > Nanosyncoccus. The sequence continues at coordinate 3,853 of JAFOJM010000017.1, forward strand.
AAAGTACTGGGGGAGCTGCGCAAGAATGGATATTACTTTGATGGGCTGTGGTACGAAAAACCAGTATCGCCAATAAGATATTACAAAAAAGTGCATTTTCCAGAAGATAGATGCCCGGTAGCGACAAAAGTGGCGCAAGAAATAGTAAATCTGCCGACGTACTATGCTGAGCAATCTTTGGCGGAAGCAAAAAAAATAATTGGCAAAAATAAGGAGGAGCAATGAATTGGGACGAAATAAGCGCACGGCATCCAGAAGCGAACTTTTTACAGTCTCCAAAATACGGCAAGATGAATGAATTATTGGGGGATAAAGTGATAACCGAGAGTTTATCCGGAGGTGGTGGCGCACTAATGGTAGTGCGAGCAGCGAAGCGTGGCAGATACCTGGAAATACCTTGTGGACCACTGATAGATTGGAAAAATAAGGATGCAGCGAAAGACGTATTTGCAAAAATTACCGAGATAGCCAAAGCCGAAAAGTGCGTGTTTGTACGCGTGCGACCACAGCTAATGAATACTCCCGAAAATCTCCGACTACTGGCAGAATTGGGACTCAGAAAAGCGCCTATGCATCTAGCCGCAGAACATACCGTAATGATAGATTTGACAAAATCCAAAGAGGAACTAATGGCTAATATGCGGCGGCAGACCCGCTACGAGGTGCGACGAGCTAGTAAGCTAGGGATAAAAGTAGAAAAATTTAATTCCGAGGAGATTTTTAGGGAATTTCGCAAAGTGCAAGCTAATACTGCTAAGCGGCAGGGGTTTGTTCCGCCTAGTCTCAAGACTTTGCTAGCAGAAAGACAGGCTTTTGGTGATGATATCGCCATATATGTAGCAAAGACATCAGAAGATAAGCCGGTAGCATATGGGATGATTATAAAAGGTGGCAAGGAGGGAGACTACTACGAAGCCGCCTCCACCGAACTAAACAGAAAGTTGCCAGGGGCATATGCTCTGCTGTGGCAAGTAGTGCAAGATTTGAAAGACGAGGGATATGAGAGGTTTAACCTCTGGGGTATAGCACCAGCTGGACAACCGCATCATCGCTACGCGGGAGTAACTACATTTAAGACTGGGTTTGGCGGGAAGACGGTAGAATACGTGCCCGCTCACGATTTAGTAATAAATAAGCTAGGATATATTAAAAATCTAATAGTAGAAACTGCGCGTAAGAAAAAGAGGCATCTATGAAAATAATAGACATAGACAAGCAAGCAAAGTGGGATGAATTTATCACTTCGCACAAAGAGGCAAACTTCTTGCAGTCGTGGGATTTTTATGAGTTTCACAAGATGCGCGGCAAGAAGGTAGTACGCCGCGCGGCAGTAGACTCCAATGGTAAAATATTAGCCGCGTATGCCGGAGTAGTAGAGACTGCGAAGCGCGGAAGATATATGGCTATAGCTGGGGGACCTATATTGGAATGGAGCGACAGAGCCATGGTGGATGAGGTTTTTGCCGATATCCAGCAGGTAGGGAAGCGGGCTGGCTGCGTATTTGTACGGGTAAGGCCACAGCTGCCACTATCTGACGATTCTTTAAAGCTGATGCACGAGCTGGGCCTCAAGAAGGCGCCGATGTATCTTTCGGTGGAATATGCGGGTATTTTGGACCTGACAAAGGCAAAAGAAGAAATACTAGCTGGAGCATCGCAAGGGTTTCGGCGGAAGCTGCGCAAAGCCGAAAAAGCCGAGATAGAGATTACAGCAAATACCGAGAAGTGGTCTATAGAGGAATTTTGCAAGCTAGAGAAGAAACACGCCGAACGTCAAAAATACGTAGCATTTTCGGAGAGTTTTCTTACAAAACAGTTCGATGCTTTTGCCAAGAACAACGAGGTGTTAATATATACGGCCAAAAAGGACGGTGAGATACTGGCACAGAATTTTATAATATTTTACGGAGCGGAGGCTAGCTATCATTATGGTGTGTCGAGCGAACTAGGTACGAAATATTCAGCCGCACCGCTGCTACATATGGCGGCAATGGATGAGGCTAGAGCGCGCGGATGCATACGGTATAATTTGTGGGGGATAGTGGGACTGGATGAAAAAACGCATAGATTTTATGGTGTAAGCGAGTTTAAGAGATCTTTTGGATGCGAGGAGCTAAAATACACACCGGCACATGACATGATCTTGAATACCGCAAAATACCAAATAAATAAGCTCGTAGAGACTGCCCGCAAAAAAATCCGTCACGTGTAACGGGCACTGGTATTGTTGCATAATTCACCGTATTTCGGAAGCTGCGTTTTGATGCAATCAGAGATTATACATCAAAGCTCCGCCACTCCGGCGAAAAAATCTGAGATTTTTTAACGCTCCTCAATACTGGCAAATTATGCAACAATGTCATGAAATATCTATATTATTACAAAAGCCCCGGCGGAACCGGGGCTGTAGTCAAGCCAATGAAACTTAGCTTAGAAAATGTGGAATGATGCAAACACAGGCGCCAAGGTATTAGCCACGGTAGACATAGTTTTGATAAAAATGTCCAGCGCTACGCCTACGACATCTTTACGAGTATCGCCTACAGTGTCGCCCACTACAGTGGCTTTGTGTGCTGGTGAGCCTTTGACGTGACCTTTGAGGAAACCAGATTCGACCAGTTTTTTGGCATTGTCAAATGCTCCGCCAGAGTTGCCCATAAAGATAGCTCTGGGAATAGCCACGATGGTAGCGCCTATCAATATTCCGCCGACAAATTGCGGGCCGAACAGTATACCGCCAATTACCGGGATAAAAAGCGCCAAAACGGATGGTATGAGCATTTTTTTGAGGGCCTGCTCTGTGGCCATCTTGATGCATTTGTTGTAGTCTGGTTTTACGTATCCTTCCAGTACGCCTGGCATAGATAGCTGCCTATCACCCTCTTCAGCCATAAGATAGGCCGATTCGATAGTATTGTCGGTAAGTAATGCCGAGAAAAATTCTACCAAGGCACCGCCTATGATTCCTCCGGCTATTACCGTAAAACTAGCGATGTTTAGCACCGGCTCGACCGCATTAGAATAGCTGCCGACGTAGGCAAAAATCAGCGATACCGTAGCGAAGGCCGCCGAGCCAATAGCAAATCCCTTGCCTATGGCCGCTGTAGTATTGCCCACAGCATCTAACTTGTCTGTGATGGCTCTGATATCTGGACCCAAACGACAAGATTCCGCAATTCCGCCTGCGTTGTCCGCGATAGGGCCGAATGCGTCGATAGATACCGTGGTAGCAACAAACGACAGCATACCAAGCGCGGCAATAGCGATGCCATATACACCACAAAGCTTGCCGGAAGCAAACAGCGAAATACCAATAACCAGTATCGGCAGGAGGCAAGATTTAGAGCCGACCGCGTCGCCCTTGGTGACAACGAAGGCGTCTCCTTCTACGGCTATTTTGGCGATACTCTGCACAGACTTAAACTTAGTGGAGGTGTAAACCTCGGTAATTTTGCCGATAGCTACGCCACTAGCAATACCAAGAATAGAAGATATCCATGGTGACGCCCAGCCCAAAATAAAATCTTTGTGAGGGGCCATATCGTGAAATACCCAGTAGGCAGCTGCGCAGCCTACTGCCAAGACTACCGCAGCAGAGATGTAGGTAGCTAGATTTAGCTCTCTACTTGGATCTTTGCTAGGCTTGTGCTTCAGAACAAAGAATAACCCAATAATACAGCCAAACAATCCACCGCTAGCCAGGATAATGGGGTAGGCAATGGCAGCCTGGAAAAGGCTTTCATTTTTGCCGGAAATTGACATCGCTATTAGGATACTGGCCACAATAGTAGCCACAAAACTTTCCAACAAATCTGAGCAGTTGCCAGCAATATCATTGACGTTATCTCCGATAAAATCAGCGATGGTGTTGGGCATACGGCTATCGTCTTCTGGCATACTGTGGCGAACTTTTGCAACAATGTCTGCAGAGATGTCGGCCGCTTTTGTGTAGTTTCCACCCGCTACGCGGTTGAACATTGCCACCAGTGAGCACCCTAGTGAATACGCAGTTAGCCGCATAATAGCTGGGTTGGTGCGTAACACCGGGATAAAACCCGACCCGGTATCTCCGGCGTTAATCTCTCCGGCAAATATAGTTATAAGTACCAGCCCAAGCAGCCCGAAGGCTTGCACAGATAAGCCGCTAACACTACCACCCATTAGTGCTACCTTAACCGTATCGCCTATAGAACGCGTTTTGCGAGCTTGGTTGGTGGTACGGACATTTGCGTAGGTGGCGCTCCTCATACCGAGCAGACACGCCATGCTACTCATACACGCTCCTAGTATAAAAGTAATACCAGAGCTTTTTTCGATAAGCAACGCGAGCGCTACGGCCACAATCAGCACGACTACAAGAATAGTTTTGTATTCTGCCAGCATAAAAGTGTTTGCTCCGTCGCGGATGATTTTGGCGATGCTTATCATCGTGGTGTCACCTTCGCCTAATTTTTTGAGGCTATGATAATTTAGCGACATAAAAATTACAGCGAGAGAGATGACGATTAACGCAATAATGTGTACCATTTTTCATCACTCCTTTTAAAGTACAGCATATAATCACGGGCATATAAAAGTATGCCCTCTTCTGCGTGCCTATATTATAGCAAAAGATGCGTTTTTAGAAAAATGACTATGGTATTCCATAATACTATTTGATTGGTCTTAGGCGTTGTTGCATAAATCATACGATGTCTGGTCGCACCTCTATTCTTGGGACACACAACTTCGTGCGCCTTTGGCGAACGAGGACCGTTCGGCCAAGCCTATGGCTCCAATAATAGAGGTTGTGACCAGTCTTTAGGCTAATTATGCAACAATACCTTGGCATTAATAACATAATCAATTTTGGCATTTTTAATCGCAGACATGGTATAATAATCATAAGTAAAAAAGGAAAATTATGGCAAAAATCAATCGTAAATATATAGACAAGCACTGGCTGGTATTTGTTGTTCGCAGTTTGTTGGCAGGCACTTTTGGCGTACTATTGCTTTTTAGCGGCACAGATCAGATAAATAACGTGATGATAGAGATTAGCGTGTTCTTGCTGCTTATCGGCGTGATAGATTCGGTGAGTGCATTGTACAACTCTAGCAGAAAGCGCGGCTGGATTAATTCTGTAATAGATGCTGGCATAGATGTAGTGGCGGCGGCAGCATTGTTGTTTTTTGTTAACAGCGACCTGGCTACTAGCGTAATGATACTGTCTATATATACGGTGGTGTCTGGCGCGATTGATATATTTCATGGGTTTGTCTCTACGGTGGACCCGACCGATAGGTTTATTAGAGTACTGGCTGGTATTTGTGGGTGTGTAATAGGTATAGCCATACTTAATGCTGGTGGGTACGAGATTACTACTTTCGTAAGATTCTTCGGGGCTTATATGCTGATAGTAGGCATAACCAGCGCTATATATGGCGTACACAACCGTGCACAAAATATAGAAGACAAAGTTGCCAGAAGGCAAGCTAGAAAACGTAAAAAATAGCACACTTGTGATATAATATCTTCAAAAGGAGGCTTTAATGTCAGCTATTAAGAAAGCTATAATCACAGATGCTGGGTTCGCCAGCAGATATTTGCCTATCACTAAGACCATCCCGAAGGCGATGATCCCTATAGGCGCCAAACCAGTAATGCAACTTTGCGTAGAAGAATGCGTAGAGGCTGGAATAGAAGAAATTATCATCGTGGCTACGCCAAACACCAAATCGAAAGAGATTTACGATGATTATTTCCACAACAAAGCAGATAATGTCAAGCTGTTACTAGACAAGCAAGGCAAGTCTGATAGATTTAAGGCAGTAGCAGAGGTATTAGATTTCCCTAAAATCACAGTAATAGAGCAAGACCCGAACTTGCCATATGGCAACGGCTCGCCAATTGTATCTGCTAAAGATTACGTCAAAGACGAGGAAGCCTTTGTGGTGCTGTACAGCGACGATTTAATCTTGGGCGAGGGCGACGTAAAAGTATTAATAAAAGAATACAAGAAAACTCCCGAAGCAAAGGCCGTGATAGCTGCACAGGAAATGCCCGAGGAAGTATGGCACAAATACGGCATGATAGCCTTAAAAGAAAATGGCACTCTGAGCCATATCGTTGAGAAGCCCAAGACGCCAGACTTGGCACCTAGTAATCTCACTAGCTATGGTAGGTACTTGCTGACCCCAGAGGTTTTTGACTACTTAGTACCGTCAAATACCGGCCTGGATGGTGAGCTATGGACGGTAGACGCCATCACTAAGCTAGCCGAGCATGGCGACGTGATAGTAGCCAAAAGCCGCGGCAAGTGGATTACCACTGGTGATCCGAAGAATTACTTCTTTGCGCATTTGGAATATGTGCTTAGTAATACCGACTACGCAGACGAGGTACGAAAAATAGTAATGGATTCGTAAAAGGTGTATAATAAATATAAGGAGAAAATATGAATACAGCTGAATGGATATTGGTAGCTATACTTAGTATTACATTATTGGTATTTTTAATCGTAGGCATAGTACTACTAGTTAAACTGATTGACCTTAGCAAAGAAGTACGTAAGGTAGTAGTGGAAGGCCAAGATATAGCCAAGAATGCCAATGGCATAGTGTCAAATGTCAAAGGCATGACGTCTATCGGTGGCACTATGGAAATGGTGGTAGACAATTATATCGCGCCAAAAATAAAAGAAAAAATTAATAATTCTAAGGAAAAGGAGAAAGCCAAAAATGGTAGCAAAAAATAGCAAAAAGACTAAAAACACTAGAGGTAGCGCTGGGAAATTTTTCCTGGGTGCGGCGCTAGGTGCAGTAGCCGGGGCTGTAGCAGGTATTTTTGCCTCAAAGAAGGCCGGGGAAAGTTGTAACAAGATAGAAGATAAGATTGGTGAAATAGAAGATGATATTGCTGATTTTGGTGAAGATATAGAGCAAGAGGCTCAAAAAGCCAAAAAAGATTTAGTCAAAAAAGCAGAGAAAACAGAGAAGGCCATAGAAAAAGGGGCCAGCAAAGTAGGTCACACTGTGGCAAAAGAAGCCAAAAAAGTGGAAAAGACCGTAAAAAATGCCTGAGCCA
>JAFOJM010000018.1 GCA_017420185.1 Candidatus Saccharimonadota bacterium
ACAACGCCAAATTACCCCTGTACATTTGACAAAACTATCAAAAATAAGCATAAATACTATTGACAAATTTCGCAATGTGTGCTATACTCAAGACAAGTTAGACAACAAAACAAACAATCTAACAAACAAAATAAAACAAAAATAATAAAAACAAAAGGAGCAAAAATGCCAAACAACATCCAAGAAAAAATAACAAAAACTAATATGGATCCAGATGCCTTTCAGGTCTTCGACGGGGAAACAGACTACTCTGTCCCGGATGAAATATCCACAGCAGCCATTGAAGGCCTTCACCGCTGGAGGAAACAACACAAGCACGAACTTGCAGCCTAATTCAGGTGATTAGCTTAATAATATTTACACAAACAAAGGAAACACCAATGTAATATTAAACACAAACACTAAACATATTAATAATTAATGAGAAAGGACAAGCCTATAAGATAGACTTCATTACTATTTTACAATTAAATATTTGCCTTACCAGTGCCATTTGATAATCCTCACAAGCACCGTAGGGAGCCATAAATTATATTAAAACCGAACACCATGTTCGGTTTTAATATGGCCAATACGCGCCTCTTCACAAAAAAGCCAAAATATGATACAATATTACACAGTAAACAAAGGAATAATATGAAGAAAGCAGTTATCCTCGTAGGCGGGAAACAATATCTCGTCGAGGAAAAAGAGACCCTACGGGTGGACCTCCTCCCGGAAGGCACCAAAGAGCTCGAAACTGACGCTTTACTTCTTATTGACGGCGACACTACTACCGTAGGTACCCCGACAGTAAAAGGCGTGAAAGTTTCAGCAAAGGTAGTCACGCCAGAGGTAAAAGGTGACAAAGTTCGCGTTATCCGCTACAAAGCCAAAAAGCGCGTCCATAAAGAGACTGGTCACCGCCAAAAATACACCGAAATTCAGATCGCCAAGATCGGTTAACCCCGGTAGATTACCGAAACTAGCTCCTCGCGAGCTAGTTTTTGCATATTATCAAAACCTGTGATATAATATAAGCATTATGAGTGCGAAGGTAATATGTGTAACCAACCAAAAAGGCGGCGTCGGCAAGACCACTACCGCTGTCAACCTTAGCTATTATCTCGCCAAAGATAAGCATCGTACTTTACTGGTGGATTTCGACCCTCAGGGCAACGCCACCTCCGGCCTTGGCATAGACAAAGGCGACGAGAAGTCTCTTGGCACCACCATGACAGAAGTTATCCTCGGCACTGCCGATATGTCTAGCGCCGTTCGCCCCACCAAGTACAAGCTACTAGATCTCGCTCCTGCCACTCCAGAGTTAGCTAATGCCGAGGTGGAGATTACCAATATGCAGAAAAAATTCGTCCGCCTTCGCGACGCTGTACGCAGCGTAGCAGACAATTACGAGTATATTATTATAGATCTCCCGCCTTCTTTATCGCTTCTCACTGTCAATGGTATGATAGCTTCAGATTATCTACTTCTCCCAGTCCAGACAGAATTCTACGCACTAGAAGGCGTAGCGCAGTTGCTTGAGAGTATGAAGCTAGTAATGAAGCAAGCCAATCCGCGCCTCAGACTGCTCGGCGTGGTGGCTACCATGTATGACAAGCGCACTAGTCTTTCTTCTCAAGTACTAGAAGAAATCAAGAAATATTTCAAGACTCTCACCTTCAAGACTACCATTCCGCGCAATGTTCGCGTTGCCGAAGCCCCCTCGCACGGTGTACCGGTAGGCGCATACGATAAGTTTAGCAAAGGCGCCAAAGCTTACAAAGCTTTCGCCGCAGAAGTAATAGAAAGGACCACATCATGACCAAAGGTCTAGGTCGAGGCTTTGAGAGCCTCATCCCTACAGAGCTCATCGACGAAGAGTTCGATATCACCGCCGCTGAGGACAAAAAAGACAGCCAGCTCACCGAGCTAAAGCTCTCGGATATCGTACGCGACGAAGATCAGCCTCGCCGCGAGTTTGACCGCGAGGCCCTGGAGGCGCTCGCCGCATCTATCCGTGAGCACGGCGTACTCCAGCCTATCGTCGTCACCAAAGAAGACGGCAAATACAAAATAGTCGCTGGTGAGCGTCGTTGGCGTGCCAGCAAAATAGCCGGACTAGACAAAATCCCAGCCATCATCCGCACTCTAGACAGTCAAAACCGCCTCGAGCTATCCATCATCGAGAACGCTCAGCGCGAAGACCTCAATGCTATCGAGCTAGCCACCGCCTATGCCAAGCTTCAGACTCAGTTTAATCTATCCATCGAAGATATCGCCGCCAAAGTCGGCAAGAGCGAAGCCACCATCCAAAATACCATGCGCTTGCTTAACCTTCCCGAAGATGCCAAAAAAATCATGGTCAAAGAAAAGCTCACCGAAGGCGTGATGCGGCCGCTCATCTCACGCGATGAGGCCACCATCAAAAAAGTCCTCCCCAAGATCGTCTCCGAAGGCTGGACCGCCCGCAAGGTAGAGCGCTACCTCACCAGCATCAAGCCCAAGTCTAGTACTGCCGTCATCAAGCAGCACGCTATGATGAAAGACGAGGATTCCCTAAGCGCCAAATACGGCATCACCGCACGCATCAGCGCCAATCACACCCTTACTTTCCGCTGTAAGACCGAGGCCGAGCTCAAGTCTCTTATCAAGACGCTCCTTGGGTAGCTCTCACTTTGCCCTCCACTATTTTTCGGCTTAGCTCTAGCATATGAGTGTGCTATGATAGATATATGGAAAAGGGAATTGAGATTTACAAGTTTTCCAAAGGCGAAGTTGTATTCAATGTAGACAAGAGCCAAAACACCATCTGGGCTACTCAAGAGCAGATAGCGCGGCTTTTTGACGTACAGGTTCCAGCTATCGCCAGACACCTCAGCAATATTTACAAAAGCGGCGAACTCCAGCAAGACGCAACTTTTTCCAAAATGGAAAAAGTTCAAATAGAAGGCGGCCGCAAAGTAAAAAGGCACATCAAGCTTTATAATCTCGACGCTATTATCTCTGTAGGCTACCGTGTCAACTCCAAAAAAGCCACAGATTTTCGTATCTGGGCCACCAAAGTATTGCACCACTATATAGTAGACGGCGTAGCCGTCAACCGCCCACGCTTGCAAGAGTTAGACACCGAAAAGCTTCGCGAGCTAGAGGGTACCCTTGGCATAATCAAGCGCCTAGTGGCTGCCTCTGAGTTGTCCGCCGGCGAAGCGGGCGGTATTCTAGAGGTAATCACCAAATACGCCCCTAGTTTCCAAGTTTTACAAGAATTCGACGAAGGTCACATTTCCTTCCTCAAAGGCAAGAAGAGAGCCACCAAAACCCTCACTCTCACCGAGTGTAATTCTATTATATCACAACTCAGAGCAAATGTCAAGGGTGGCGACCTCTTTGGTAAGCCTCGTGGTGGCGCCTTTGACTCTAGTATGGGCGCTATCTTACAGACTTTTGATGGCGAAGATGTCTATCCCAGTATTTCTGAAAAAGCCGCCAATCTCCTGTATCTTGTTATCAAAGACCACCCCTTCTACGATGGCAACAAGCGTATCGGTGCACTGCTTTTTATCGTCTTCCTGACTATTAATGATTGCCATCTCACTACCGCCGGTGAGACCAAGATAAGCGACCGCGCTCTCACTGCTCTGGCTCTCCTTATCGCCGAGTCCAATCCTACAGAAAAGCAGCTTCTTATCTCGCTCATCTGCAAGCTGCTGGAAAATTAAGCCTCCATTTGGGCTGTCCCGCACAGACTGTTGTAAATTTTACAACAGTATTTTGCTTCTTCTCCCTAATAAGCAAAACCAGTATGTTATAATTATATCGCTACAGTTAAATATTTCAATGCAATCGGATATTTCATATTGGGATTGTATACGCAGAAAACGGCACCGTAAGGAGTCAATGCGTAAACAATCACGATTGCGAAAGTATTTGACTGTAGCACCTGGCGGTGCCATTTTTATAGCACTGAGTGCCAGGACCCGCAAGCCTTACCGTATCACGCAGCTCCCGAGATATGATAGACGATGTGATAATGCTGCTCAGCTCCCTATTCCGTAATTATATAGTATAATTATATTATGACCATCAAATCCTCCAGCAGAGTAGATCACGCCGTAGCGGTAGCCAAACAGGCCCACGAGGGCCAGCTCCGCAAGACTGGCGAGCCGTATATTATTCATCCTTTGGCTGTGAAGAAGATTCTGGAGGAGTGGGGAATGGACGAAGATACCGTAATAGCCGGCGTGCTGCATGATACGGTGGAAGATACTAGCCTTACCCTAGATGATATCCGCAAAGAATTCGGTGATTCTGTAGCATTTTTGGTGGATGGCGTCACCAAGCTCTCTACCGCCCGCAATGGTATGCGCGACATAGACACTTATCTACCGGCCACCAAGGATAATTTTCTCCGTCTTATGATAGCCTTGGGCGATGATATCCGTGTGCTTATCATCAAGCTAGCAGATAGATTACACAATGTCCGTACTCTCTCAGCTCTTCCTCCAGACAAGCAAAAAAAGATAGCCAAAGAGACCTTGGAAGTATTTGCACCTTTAGCGGATAGGCTCAATATGGGCCAGCTCCGGGTGGAGCTAGCCGACCTAGCCTTCAAATATGTAGACCCCAAGAGGTTTAACGAGCTCAAGACCCTTATTACTAGGAGTAACAAATCCGCCGAAGAGTCCCTGCACAAGATAGAGTCCGAGATAAGCGCCGCCCTCAAAAAAGAGAAAATTAAGTTTACCATCTCTGGCCGCGTGAAGTCAGTTTACTCACTTCACAAAAAACTCGCCAAACACAATCAAAACATCAACGAAATTTACGACCTCACCGCGCTGCGTATCATAGTGGACGACATCACGGATTGTTACCTTGCGCTAGGTATTATTCACTCGCTCTATACTCCTATGAATGGCCGCATCAAAGATTACATCGCTATGCCCAAGCAAAACGGCTATCAGTCCCTGCATACCACTGTTATTACCAAAGACAAGCACGTGGTGGAGTTTCAGATTCGCACTCGTGAAATGCATGAGTACGCCGAGCGTGGTTTGGCTGCTAGCTTCTATTACAACGAGCAAAAGCTCACAGAGAATTACAAAAAAGGGAAGATAGAGCATCTCCCCACCAACCTTCTCTGGATTACCGAGCTTCAGATGACTGCCGCCAAGCTCCGCGAAGGCAAAAAAGTAGACCTCAAAAAACTCAAGCTTAATCTCTTCGCAGACAAAATCTTCGTCTATACCCCCAAAGGCGATATCATAGATCTGCCAGCAGGAGCTTTGCCGCTAGATTTTGCCTATCGCCTGCACTCCGAAATAGGCGATCATGTAGTGGGCGTCAAGATCAATGGCAAGATGAGCAACCTGAACAAAAAATTAGAACAAGGAGATATTGTGGAGATTCTCACCTCTAAAAATCAGACCCCCAAGACATCCTGGCTAGACCGTATCATTACCTCGCACGCCCGCCACAAGCTCCTGCATCGTCTTAACGCCCCTACTAGCACTGCTACCGAGCAAAGGAAAAAGCCTCGCACCAAGAAAAACAAAGCCAAATAAAGTATGGCACCATACATAATGGTTGTGCTATAATCATTACTAAGTATGGTTAAGCACAAAATATTGGGAATTATTTTGGGTTTGTTGGTTACTATTGTCGCCTTTGAGACCTCTGCGATAGTCATCATCAGCATTCTTAAAAACAATTTGGTTTTTGAACTGCAAGGGCAAGAAAATATAGTACTAGAGCTAGAGGAACCATACGAAGAGCCAGGCTACACAGCCTATACTACGAATACAGATCTTAGCGAGCGGGTTCAGGTTGATAACACAGTAGACGTAAGCATCATAGGCGAATACGACATCATATATACACTAATTTTTCTCAATCAAACCCACCAGCTCCATAGGCATGTTGAGGTAATTGACACTACGCCGCCCACTATCGCACTAAATGGCGACAACGAGGTCAGGCTATATATGGACGACGAGTATACTGAGGCTGGCGCTGCCGCTCATGACAATTACGATGGTGATATTACTGATTATATAAAAATAGATAGCACTCTGGATACTTCCAACGAGGGCGAGTATGAGATTGTCTACGCCATCACGGACAGCTCTGGCAATAGCGCCAGTATTACCCGTAGAGTGATAGTAGAGAAAAAGCCAGAGCCTGTCGTCGTGTATACTCCGCCACAAGCGAACACCACTTACTATGCTTGGGATACATCGGCCGATGATACGGAAGTACCAGCCGCTTCTGGCGACCCTATTGCCGACTATATCGCTAGTCGTGACTACGACGTATCTGTGGGGTATTACAACTTAGCTACTGGACGACAGTATTTTTACCGAGGCGATGTGCTCTACTATGGCGCCAGTCTTATTAAGACTCTGGACGCAATATATATGTATGAGCACGATATGGTGAATGGCGACACCAAGCCATATGTAGACCGAGCCATATCGATTAGTGACAACAGCGCCCACGCCTACTTGGTTGACTATATCGGCAGGGAAGCGCTAAGGCAGTACGGTATCAGCATAGGCGCGCCCAACACTCTTTCGTACGAAGGTAGTATTTATGGTGATACTACCGTAATGGATCAGTTAGCCTATTATAAAAAGGCTTATGAGATTGCCTCTGTGAATGGAGACTTCAAAGCTCCTTTCGTGAACGAATCTTACAACCACATCAAGATAGGCGGACTCACCACTATGCATAAGTTTGGATATTATGACCAATGGTGTCACGATGCCGGAATTGTTTTTGCCGACGAACCGTATATTGTAGTAATCCTCACCAATCATGGCAAATGGAATGGCCGCGATGTCCTTCGTGACCTCGCTAGCGTCGTATATCAATATCACACATGGCAGATATAGCCACAGAAGAAAAAACAAAAAAAGGCCGAGCTGGCGGCTTCTAATAAGGAATTTTATACTCCACACTCTCATCAGAATATGGAGCCGATGGCAGGGATCGAACCTGTGACCTGCTCGTTACGAATGAGCTGCTCTACCAACTGAGCTACATCGGCACCTCTTCACCGCAATGCCATTACGACAATGCGGTGAGCACGCATTAAATAATAACGCTATTTCATTATATCATATTTGTGCTATAATTGTAGTAATCAAGGAGAAGATTATGCCAAAAACAGAATTAATCAAACGTCCTATCGAAAAAATCGGTTTGGACCTTAAGAAATCCGCATGGTTTGCGGTCGCGGAGTCATTAGCTATCATTATATTTGGTATACTAATGATCGTATGGCCAGATATTACCGTCACGGTCATCGCCAATATTTTGGGCGCCATATTCATCGTTAGCGGTATTTATCAAATCGTCAATTACTTCGTGGTTAAAGGCCAGAATGATTTCTTCAACAACGGCCTTCTTGTTGGAGTCATTTCGCTTCTCATCGGCATTGCGGCTATTGTTATCGGCGAGAACATCGCCAATGTTTTCCGCATTATTATCGGTATCTGGATGATTTACGAATCACTAGTACGCGTCAATACCGCTATTAAGCTTCACTCCGTAGGCGTAAACGTCTGGCGCTATGTACTAGCTATTGCGCTAGTTATGTTGGCGCTAGGGCTATTTGTGGTGTTTAATACTGATGCACTTTTCCAGTTAATAGGATGGGTTATGGTGTTTGCCGGAGTTGTCGGCATTGTCGGTGACGTTATGTTTATTCAGCAAATCAACACAGTTGTTGACAAACTCACCAAATAATCATGAAACGTTTCACCTTTAAAGAAGATATTATTGCTATCTATCATACCGAGCGGGGTATATTACTCCTTATCTGTATCAATCTATTATTATCCATTGGCCTGTTGGTATTTTCTCTTACTCATCTCGACTCCAGTGGCGCCATAGTCAAGACTGGCTATGGTGACATTGGCGGTTATCGCGACGGGTCTTGGACGGATATGCTGGCTTTTCCACTACTGGCAGTAATTTTCGGTATTTCACACAGTCTACTAGCGTTAAGAATTTTTCATAAGCGCGGCGGAGGTATGGCTAAATTCTTCTTAATTATCACTACGGCTCTTATAGTTGGTACGTTTTTGGTATTACTTCGCTTGCTCGGAGAAGGATAATGCGTAAAGATCTTGAAATTCCTCAAGGCAAACGTACCAAACTATACCGGTTCTTAGAAATTCTCCCAGGTGCTATTTCATACGGAGCAATAATTTTATTGTTCATTTTGTCGCTAATAGATCCGGTGTTCGGCGCTATTTATTTGTTTGCGTTAATAGCTACCACTTTGGTTAAAGCCGTAGGTGTAGCGTATCGTACGGTCCAAGGTTACAAAGTCATCAAGCGTGCTGAGCGTATAGACTGGCGAAAGCGTATTGAGGATTTGTCCAGCCCTCACCTTGCTTATGAACATTTGCGCGATAAAGACGACAAAAGTTATCATTTTGAAGAGCACATAGAAAATCTCAAGATGATGGCTACCATGAGTAAAGAATATCCCGCACCGGACAAAATATATCACGTAGTTATTATGGCTGCCTATAACGAAGGCATAGAGATTATCGAGCCATCTATTCGTGCCGTGGCTAAGTCCACTTTTCCCAAAGACCATATTATTTTTGTCTTAGCCTATGAGGCTAGGGGCGGAGAAGCTATGGCTACTACTGCCAGACAGCTCAAAAAACAGTACCAGGGCGTATTTCGTGATTTTATTTTGTCCGAACACCCAGACGGCCTACCAGGCGAGGTCGTCGGAAAAGGCCCCAATCTCACCTATGCCGGTCATATTGTTGCCGAATATGTTTCCAAAAGACATCTTCCTGTAGAGAATATAGTAGTCACCTCGCTAGATAGTGACAACCATATGGCCTCCAAATACCTAGACTCTGTGGCGTATGAATTTATTACTCACCCCAACCGTCAACGTCTCAGCTACCAGCCAGTATCTTTATTCATGAACAATATCTGGGATGCGTCAGCCCCATCTCGCATCATAGCTATATCCAACTCCTTTTTTAACGTCATCTCCACTATGCGGCCACATTTGCTTCGTAATTTCGCTTCGCATTCCCAGCCATTACAGGCTCTAGAAGCGATGGATTTTTGGAGTAAGCGCACTATAGTGGAAGACGGGCACCAATATTGGCGCAGCTACTTCTTTTTCTCTGGAGATTATTCGGTACTGCCTATCCGTATACCCATTTACCAGGACGCTGTTATAGACGATACCCTCTGGAAAACTATCAAGGCTCAATTCATCCAGGTGCGGCGATGGTATTATGGGGCATCCGACGTCGCCTACGTGGGCTCTAGACTATTTGTCAAAAAAGACAAGCGCACGGTGCCTTTTTGGCAGCTTTTTCCTAGATTTTGGCGTTTATTGGATGGCCACGTCACTCTGGCCATCCTGGCGCCTATAGTGGCCTTTGGTGGTTGGGTCCCAATGCTTATGAATTTATCTTCGCACACTATGGTGGCATACAACCTCCCCAACATCGTCAGTATAGTAGAGACCTTTGCTTCAGTAGGGCTTATTGTATCTATCCTGGTTTCTTTCAAAATGCTACCCAAGCGCCCAGCTAGGTATAGGAAAGGTCGCAATGTCTTGATGCTTCTTCAGTGGATTCTTATGCCTATTACTTCCATACTATACCAGTCGTTGGCGGCATTTTATTCGCAAACTCGCCTCATGCTAGGCTTGTATATGGAAAAGTTCGATGTTACTAAAAAAGTCGTTAAAAAATAAGGAGCAAATATGAAACAAGAAATTGAAGCTGTCTTTCTGGATATAGACAAAAAAACGATTCGTGCAAAATTAAAGTCATTGAATGCTAAACTTGTCGCCCCGGAGCGCAAAATGATTCGTACTGTTTTTCACCTTTCGCCAGACCCAGGGAACTGCTTTGCTCGCGTTCGTGATGAAGGCGACAAGATAGTAATGACATATAAAGAGTTTCATGATAGTTCTGCTACCGGAGTATTAGAAATTAACATAGAGGTAAATGATTATGATACCGCGGTAGAAATGTTACGATCCCTTGGACTACGCGAAAAATCATACGAAGAATCGATGCGTGAAACTTGGGAATTAGACGGTGCCGAAGTATGTATCGATACCTGGCCTTGGCTACCTACTTACGTCGAGGTAGAGGGGAAATCTGTCGATAACATGGTCTCAGTCTCGGAGAAACTAGGATTTAATATGCAAGATGCCCTCTACTGCAGCGTAGGGAACATATATGCGCTATATTACCATATAGATAAACATGATGTCGACACTGGTGCTGGACACTGGAGCCGTATCGAATTCACCCCTATCCCTGACTGGTTAATAGAAAATAAACGTTGGTAAAAATTTCCGTTGTAGCATCGTGTCCTCCTATAATTTCTGTAGGTAGGCTAGCCTTTTCTCTTCGTATGTGATATAATACCATTACGGGTTGTTAGCTCAGTTGGCTAGAGCGTCTCGTTTACACCGAGAAGGTCGGGGGTTCGAGCCCCTCACAACCCACCATAGAAAATGCCCAACCTTCTGGTTGGGCATTTTCTATAAATGGTGTAGTGGGATGCGAGAATCCGTAGGGTTCGACCGGACGACGAAGTGAATAGAATCTAGAACTATGTTTTAGATTTCTTGAGCGAGGAGGAACGGAAGGCTTTTGCAGGGCAAAAGCCTAGCCCCTCACAACCCACCCAAACATACTGCTAGCTATTATTATTCCCAATATCTTGCAGCTGGAATCTATACTCTTGTGCTGCGTCTGGGTACTTTTCGCGATCAACTTTGCCAATAAACATATCATATGGACGTACATATAGTGTGCCGTCTCCGTAGAGTGCTCTATAGGACACTAATTTCTCTCCGCTCTCGCTATGCCAGGCAATGTCCTCTACTATATATAAATCCCCCTTGAAATGTCTATAGATGCCATGAATCTTAACCTCCACCGGATTTTCGCTAACGTTGTCTTTGATAGTATCCACAGTGCCGTTTTTACGACACATAGACCAAGCTACAATAGCACCCACAAAATTTCCAGCTGCGCATAACAAAATTGTCCAGCTAAACTCTACTGCTACGCCCATAGTGATAACATTTGCTATCGAATGCTGAAATCCACAGAAGATAAAAAGTGGTACCCCTAGCAAGATCCCCAGCTTCGTATTACGTCGGTATAGCTCTACGGCCAAATACATAATAGCACCACAGGCTGTAGACTTTAAAAAGAACTCCCAGCTCCAGCTCCACCCAGCCATTTTTGCGGCAGCTGCTTCTACAATCTCTGTATCCATGAGACCAAACAATACACCAAAAATATATCCGCACACTAAATTTATTGCCAGTATTATTATAAGATCCCAGATTTTTATTCCATTTTCTACTAGGAACCCACACTTACCAGTAAATAGATTAAGTCCCAGTGCGCAGACCCCCAACAGTCCAAAAGCGAACAAAAACGGCCCTATAGGCGCGCCTATCTTTAGCAGTACGTAATCACCTATCCCTATTAGTAGACTAGCCCCTGCGGATAGTCTTACCAAATCCATATAATACCAAAATTTTTTCACAATACCTCCTTTTTGTCTATTATACACTACTTAGCTATAAATAAAATCACAAGTGTGCTAAAAAGTTATACAATCATATATAAATATAATCAAAAATATGATATAATATTGTTCATAGAACATAGAAGGATACATTTTTCTAATATGCTTAATGTCGTAGTATTTGATAGTGGATATGGCGGAGAGTTTTTCGCTGATTGGCTAGAAGAAGAAATCCCGGTTGTCAAAGTAACACGGGTTATTGACTGGCGCAATGCCACCGATATCCTAGAGAGTCCCAAAAAAGCTCGCATAATCGCAGCCACCAACCTCGCTCCGCACATCGGCAAAGCGGACATAATCGTGTTCGCAAACCATCTACTCACCACCACTAGTCTACCTTATTTCCGTCGTAAATACAAAACTCAAAAGTTCGTTGGTTTCGAGCTTGCGAAACCAGATAGATTCATCAAACGTAAAGTTCTTGTCCTTACCACAAAAGCAGTCTCTAAGACATTGCACTATCATAATTTTCTGTTTCGCCTCAAGACCAAGACCAAAACCCTATGCTTGGACTCTTGGCCAGCACTTATAGACGACGGCGAACTATCTGAGGCTGATGTCCTTAATACGATTGATAACTTTCTAGAAAATGAAAAGTTCTGCCCCGAAGAAATAATATTGGCTTGCGCACAATTTCAAGATATTAAGCCCATACTTGCCAAACATTTTGGTAAAAAAGTCCGCATCTATGATAGTTACAACCAGACATTACGCCAAATCTGCAAAGCTCTACGTTTGCGCGGTAGCCTCAAAAAACTCAAGTAAAGTCCTAAGTTCAAGTATCCAGCTGTAATTATGTGATATAATCTTAGAGAGAATCAAAGGAATATCTATGGAAAACATCAATAAAATCAGACATACTCTTAGTCATGTATTGGCCGCTGCCATCAAAGAGCTTTATCCTACTGTAAAATTCGGCATTGGCCCAGCCATCGACAATGGTTTTTATTATGATATTGATTTTGGCGACACCAAAATTTCCGATACAGACCTACCTAAAATCGAGAAAAAAATGCGCGGTATTATTGCGCTTAAGCTACCCATGTCCAAGCGTATCGTTACCAAAGATGAGGCACTCAACTGGGCGCACGCTAGTAATCAGCCTTACAAAATCGAGCTTATCGAAGAAGTCCCAGATGGAGAAGAAATCTCTTTCTATGACCTTGGCGACATCTTTACTGATTTATGCAAGGGGCCACACGCAGCAAATACTTCTGAAATTAACGCCTTCAAATTAATCCGCATTGCAGGCGCATATTGGCGTGGTGACGAAAAAAGGGAAATGCTCACGCGCATCTATGGTGTAGCCTTTTCTACCGAAAACGAAATGCAAGATTACCTCAGACGCCAGGAAGAGGCCAAGGCTAGAGATCATCGCAAGCTTGGTAAGGAGCTAGATTTATTCTGTTTTTCAGATTTGGTCGGCTCTGGGCTGCCACTATTTACCCCGCGCGGAACTATTTTGCGCGATCTGCTCAATGATTTTACTCAAAGCTATCGCTTGAAAAATGGCTATGCAAAAGTTTGTATTCCGCACATTGCCAATGTAGATTTATACAAAACTTCCGGCCACTACGAAAAATTCCCCGAGATGCTGCAATTTGTCTCTCAGGAAAGTGGCGATCATCTAGCCATTAAGCCAGTATCCTGTCCGCATCACTCGCAAATCTTCGCTAGTAATCCACGTTCTTACAAAGATTTACCTATTAAATACCTAGAAACCACTATGGTTTACCGTGACGAGCGCAAAGGCGAGCTAGGCGGCCTTTCTCGTGTACGTGCCATTACGCAAGACGATTCGCACGTTTTCTGTACTGAAGACCAAGTCGGCGATATCTTCGGCGAACTTATCGCTTCGGCCAAAGATTTGTACAAGAAGATTGACATGAAATTGAAGCTTCGCCTCTCCTTCCGCGACGATGGCGATGGTTATATCGGTACCCCAGAAATGTGGGAGAAAGCCCAGAGCGCTATTAAAGAGATGGCCGATAAGTTTGAGATGGATTACTTCATTGGCGAGGGCGAAGCCGCGATGTATGGCCCCAAGATGGACTTTATGGCAGTAGATGCCTTAGGCCGTGAATGGCAGCTCGCTACCGTGCAGCTAGACTACGCTATGCCAGCCCGCTTCCACCTAGAATACACTGATGCTGACGGCTCTAAAAAGACCCCGATTATGATCCACTGTGCCTTGATTGGCTCAATTGAACGCTTTATGAGT
>JAFOJM010000019.1 GCA_017420185.1 Candidatus Saccharimonadota bacterium
CAATAAGACTGAAAATAGTAGCAGCAATAGTTCTAGTTCTAGCAGTAGTACGGTAAGGACTGGTGTTGGGGGTCAGAAGTCTCAATTGCCACAGGGAGTATTAGATGAGTTTGCGCAGAATGATATATTGTTTTATGATCCTGCGGAAGATGATTGTGTAGAGGTGGGTAGTAGTGGAAACTCGGACGGTAGTGATGTATATATGATAGGTGATTCTGACACGGTACTTAGCGAGTCTTATATAAAAGAGGCTTTGCCTAATATAACTATTAACGCACAGAGTGGTATCTGGTTTTCTAGTGATGCGGATGGGGTGAGTGGTGTAAATAGAATAAGAGAAATGGGGAATCAGCATATTTTGGTAATGGAGGTAGGCAGTAATGGCGGGGTGGAGGATGAGGATATTAATAAATTGCTTGCTGCTATTGAAGGAAAGGACTTGAAAGTAATATTGACGACGATTTATTATGCCAACCATTATGCTGACAGTCAAATGAATAGTTCGAATGAGGTGATTAGAAAGGCGGTAGAGCAACATGAGAATTTTTCATTGATGGATTGGTATGAGGTGGCCTCTTCGGATCCAGCCAAATATATGAATATGGATGATAGCATTCATCCTTCTGAAGAGGGGATGAAGAAACTCGCGGAATTGGTACGTGAATCGGTAAACAATGTAACGAATATGAGAGTGAGCGCCCCTTCTGGTGGAGGAGGCAGTGGCGGGAATGTAGACTATTCGGCGGTGTATGCGGCAAAAAATGCAAATGAGAGCGTGTTTGATGTGGAAGATTATTCGCAGTGGTCCGCAATGTGGGGGGATGGTAATAAAGAAGATATGAAGAAATTATTAGAGAATTATGGCGACTTAGCATATCAGTTGGGCGAGGCTGTTGGAGCGCCATGGATTGCCATTTTAGTTCAGATGAAATATGAGGATCCAAATTCTGTTTGTGGTAAAAATAATTTTTGGGGGAATGGGTGTGATCCAAGCCATGCCTATAGAGGAGGATCTACTATACAGGGTGAGAATTTAGGAGAAGGTTTTTCTCAGTATGGAGAAACATTGTCTGATGATTGGTATGCTCCAGTGCATGGTATTACTGATCCAAAGGAGTATTTGGAGAAAATAGGTCCTTTGTGGGTACAGGGAGATCCAAATGGCCCAGGATATTCTAGTATAGAAGGCATGAAGAAGTCTGTAGATTCTTTACAGGAGTATGTTGATTCTGCTGATGGACAAGCGATTGTTACGCAATTTGGCAATTATCATGGAAGCTCGAGTGTATGTTGCAATCCTTCGAGTACTGAGATCAGATGGGAGAATGGATGGTTGGTTGAGGGGTCTGTTGATGGACTGACAATAGAGGATGCAAATAAAATGAATGATCTAAAAGAACCAGTTAATCCGATGGGTAGCTATACTACGGAGGGGGGGAAGCCTAATAAAATTCTTTTGCATAGTACGGAGGGTACTACGAATGGTTTTGCGGCATATTTTGACAATAAATATCCGGCGCATTTCGTGATAGATCCTAGGGAAAGAAAAGTATCGCAGGAGTTTTCGATCTATCAGCCATCATTGGCGATTGTGGGACACGATAAATCTGGGCCGATTCAGATTGAGATTGTAGGGTTTAGCACGCCGAGAAGCGAGGGCTATTCGCAAGAAGCTGACTTAAATAATTTTTCAAATGAAGATTGGGATTATTTGGCAAAAATATTAAAAGCAATTTCCGAGGAGACTGGTATTCCATTGACTTCCTCGGTAAGTTGGACAGAGGGAACCGAAAGATTGGGCGACCAGGAATTTATTGATTATAAAGGGGTGCTAGGGCATATGCATGTACCTGGCAATGACCATACTGACCCTGGTGATATATGGAAGTACGTAAGTGAGGCCATTGATAGGCAGGGTGGTAGTAATAGCAACTATTGTTCTACTGGGGGGAATGGCGATATTAATGCAACGGCTATTGAACTAGCGTGGCCAGAAACTGGACACGGGCCATTCAATCCGACTCCTGCATATGCTAAGGCTTTGCAGGAAGTGGGCTTTACATCTTGTGATGATCAATGTGTTATGACTGGCACAAGTTGTGATGTGTTTGTGACGACTGTAATGAAGTATTCTGGTGTTGATAAAGATTTTGATTGTTGTATGGTAGACACTGTGGAGAGTTATATGAAATCGCATCCAGAGAAATATCAAGAAGTGGAAAACAAACTAGGTGTTTTGCAGCCTGGCGACATTAGAATTAGTGATGGACATGTTGAATTATATGTGGAAATCAATGGTCAGCCACATATAGCTTCGGCATCGAACTGCGATAGAACTGGTGAGATTATAGATTATTATGATAGCTCTGCGTTTAGGGCTTACAGGTTTAAAAAATGAAAGGTAAGAATGAATAAGACAAAGAATATAAAAATAATAGCTATGGTAGGATTAATATGTTTGGCACTAATTGTCGTAGTATCGGCTATAAGGGAACTTACTTATACTAAAATAGTGGATTTATATAATATCAATCAGGTAGATACTGGGTTGTCTGGTGAAGAGATAAGTGATTTGGAAAAGTATATATGGCAAAGTCTAAAAAATAGCCAGAAGTATGGTGATGATAAGGATGGTATAGTCGCACTGATTAGGCCTAGTTCTTTTGAGAAAAAGATAGAAAATGGAGTGGCTCTTTACAGGTTTCTGATTGACGTAGATGAATTTGAGGTTACATATGAGATATCGTTTGGGTTGGTTGGCAATAAAGGATTTTATGAACCTCCTACTGTGACCTGTCCTTTGCCCAGTCAAATGAAATATCCGGAAACAAAGTGTATTGGGACACAAACTAAGCTCAACGTGACGGTTTTTGATTTTGACTTACCATATCATTTTAGGCTAAATAGCGGTGAATATGTAATAGTTACGGCGGCATACTCTGATGATGGCCAAGAGTATTTAAATGTTGAGGTGAGCTCGTGTGGAGATTCTGGCGTCAAAAACATGGCACGTGAAGAAGTAGAGGAGTGGCTGGCCTCGTTGGGGCATGAAAGAGATGACTATGTTATAGTAATATCTGATTTTTGCGATGGAAGTATGTGAAGGAAAGGATAATTAAAATGCATAATGATGAATATGTTCGTAAGGTCTACATAAAAGCTGCAATAGCTTTAGCAATGATAGTAACAGTAATAATGATAGTGTTTTTGGGGATTATTCCATTGATAAAGTATTCTGGGCGCCCAGCGTTTCTGGATATATTGGTGACTCCAGTAGATGCAATTGTTACTGTAAATAATAAAGAGATGCGTAATGCTGTATATGAAATGGAACCAGGAAAATATACTGCTACTATTGCTAGGGAAGGATTTGAAACTGTGGTGATGGATTTGGACTTAGAAAAAGATAAAACTACGGGAATTTATCTGAGTTTGGCACCTGATGACGGAGATTGGGGGTTTTATGAAGAAATAAAGAATAAGCAGTCTTTGGACGTATTGCTTAGACTAAATAATGTAGATACGGATGGTAAGCTGTGGGAACCGGCGTTAAAAGTGACACAGGAAAATAGTGCAGCGGAGAATTTAGCTAATAAATTCAAGATAAAAGCAATAACTCCAATATATATATCTATTTGTGGAACACCCGCTAATCGGATGAATTGTAATGCTATTCACGTGGAATATGAGTATTCTAAAAAATGTGGAGATAAGTTGTGCTTGGTAGTTAAAGGCAGGACAAAGGAACTAAATAATGAGGCTTGGGATGAAGTAAGGGCAGAATTGCTGCAGAATGGATATAGTCTGGATGACTATAAATATATATATGTATGGGATGCCGAGTTGTAAGGTAAAAATGGTTAGGCTTATGTTATAATAGTGATATGGAAAATGAAGGCAATACACCACTAGGATTGTTTTTTCGTAAGAAATGGGTAAGGATAGTACTAGTAATTGATGCTGTAGTGGTTTTGGTGATTGTGATAATGCTTATTATTGATTCTATGAAAACTGCCGTGCTTGAATTGAATATAGTTCCATTGGACACTCAAATTTCCGTGAATGGCAGTACTAGCTATTCAAATGGTAAATACCGTATGTTCCCTGGTGTTTACGAAGTAGAGCTTAGTTATCCTGGGATGGAATCAAAAAAGATTACAGTTGATTTGTCACATAAAGATGCTGCGCTGATATCTACTTTTCTTTCTGGGAATGATGATTTTTATCATTATAGACTGAAGGAACATTATGATGATTTTGTTGCGTTGTCAAAGATTGCGTCAGCCAATCATAATCAGACTACTGATTATGATATCTCTGCGGAGAGTTTTATTGCGGACTTTCAGAGAAATTATTATCTTTTTACAACTCAGTTGCCGGC
>JAFOJM010000020.1 GCA_017420185.1 Candidatus Saccharimonadota bacterium
ACACGCTACATGTTAAAAAAGTTCGTCTACCGGCGAATGATAGCCGAGTAGTGTTGTGGGAGGATTTTATCGCCAACTCATATTTCTATCAGGGCAATTATCATGAAGAACGCGGCGGGGATGACCTCGCAGTAATTATGTACTCTGGTGGCACGACCGGTGCGCCCAAGGCCGTAATGCTGTCTAATCTTAATATCAACGCTGAATCTATCTGTGACGGCACCATGATACGTCAAATCGAGCCGGGCGCTACAGTTCTTTCTATTTTGCCACTATTTCACTGTTTTGGCCTTGGTGTATGTATACATACACCACTGTGTAAGGGTATGGGGTGTATATTAATCCCGGCCTTTTCGCATAAGCAGTTTGCCGACATTATCAAGAAAAACGAGCCTAATTTTATTGTGGGGGTCCCTACTTTATTTGAGGCACTTATTAATACGAAGTTGAAGTGCGACGATCTTAAGTCTGTCACTGCCGTTATTTGTGGTGGTGATGCTCTTAATCAAACCTTGCGCGACAAAGTTAATGAATATCTCAAAGCTCACGGTTCCAATGCTAATATACGCGTGGGTTACGGTCTTACTGAGGGCTCTGGGGCAGTCTGCTTATCGCCAGAAAATGCTTTTGCTGACGGGATTGTAGGCGCCCCTTTGCCTAATACCTGTCTCAAGATAGTAAAAAACGACACATTCAAGGAGTTGCCAGTAGGCGAAGAGGGTGAGATGTGCATATCTGGCCCACTAGTAATGATGGGGTACTTGGGCGACGATGCTGAGACGGCGCAAGCTCTCCGTGTGCATCCAGATGGTAAGCTTTGGCTACACACTGGGGATATTGGTTACTTAGGCAAGGACGGCTTTATCTATTTTGCCCAGCGTCTCAAACGTATCATCATTTCCTCTGGGTACAATATTTATCCTACTCACCTAGAATCTATCATTAATTCCCACGAGGGAGTACTCACTTCTACTGTAATAGGTATAGATCACCACTATAAAGGGCAGGTCCCGAAAGCATTCATTGTATTGAAACCAGGATACAAAGCTGGAAAAAAAGTTGAGCGTGAAATTCGCGAGCTCTTAGAGCGCAATGTGCCTATCTATGCATTGCCGGTAGCGTACGAGTTTCGCGATAAATTGCCGCAAACCAAGGTAGGCAAAGTTGCCTTCAAAAAACTAGAAGACGAAGAGAAAATGAAAAAGAGATAATAGTATGATTTGGAAAATAATAGTTGTTTTACTGATATCTATGGTTCCACTTATCGAGCTACGTGGGGCTATTCCGGTCGCTATCGGTATGGACTTGGGCTTACCGGAATGGTTGGTACTGATTATTGCCATTATCGGCAATATGGTCCCAATCCCATTCATTTATTTCTTTGCACGTAAGTTCTTGGAGTGGGGCGCTAAAAAAAAATGGAAGCCACTTAAACAATTTTGTAATTTTTGCCTCAAAAAAGGTGAGAAGGCTGGCAATAAGCTTCTCAAGAAAACAGGGGATTACGGCACATATTTCGCGTTATTTCTGTTTGTCGCTATACCTATTCCTGGTACTGGCGGGTGGACAGGCACTCTGGCAGCTAGTATCCTGAAATTAGACTTTAAGAAAACTATTATTGCTATTATGGCTGGAGTCTTGGTGGCCGGGCTTATTATGCTAGCCGTCTCGCTAGGATTATTCAAGGTTCTTTTTGGTGGATAAGGCATAAATTTAATTTCGTTTTAAGGTTGGCTTGCTACTATATTGATATAAACAGGAGAATAAATATGGACTACGGTAAGCAGAAAAAAGAACATCGCTACTTTAACTATTCAATCTAGACGGTGTAATTCAGAGAGATAATATCTTGACGACGAAATTTTTAAAAATTTTTCACATTTTCTAAACAATTTTAAAAACCTTATGCTATAATAAACATGGGCAAGGAGAAAAAAGTGAAAGCATCATTAAATAAAGTAAAAACACAGAAAAAAAGTTGCAAGATAGCCACCATAGGTACGGCATTTGTGCTTGCGGCAGCAAGCTTTGCGCCCATGATACGGGCTCGTGCAATAGATAGCCCAAATAATTACGCCGAAATGCGTATGCGAGGCGCTACCGGTATAGCTATAGAGGGGACAAATATCGAAGCAGGTTACGACGGCGGAACCGTATCTGTCACCGGCGCTGCAGATCCAGTATATGAAATACAGAAAAATTGGAACTATGGTGGGGGTAATACTGGTGACATGCATACATTATATACCACAAGCTCTTCACTTACTTTCACTGCGCATCCCGATCCCAACAGGCAAGCCGAGGCCTGGATTGATGGTCATCAAGTTGACCTTGTTAATAATACTTACATCTGGTCTAATTTGCAAAAACGTAGCGATGCGAGTAACAATTACCTTGGCTACGAAATAGAATTCATCTTTCGTGGCGGAGAGGATCAGCCGCAGCCAGAAGGGAATCAAGTTGCGCATCTCCGCATAAAAGGCGGCGACGGGTCGTACGAAAGCACGCACCCTGGCCCAGACGGCGAAGAAGTGACCGAGACTATATATTACAAAGACACCTACGCTGAGTCGAGATTCGCCATCAATGATGGACTACCTAGCGACCTCCGTCCCGAAGGCGAGGTAAGGGATCAAGAAGGTAACCTTCTTTATGATCAGCTTGATTACCGCTATGACGCTGAAGACGGCGAAGACGCTATCAAGCTTCGGGTCTCAACACTATGGCATCTGAAGCTAGTTAATAAAATCATCGTCAATGAACAAGAATTTATCGTGTCCGACTATATTAATTACGACGACAGAGACTCATGGCTTATGAATTATGGACACCAAGAAGTTGGTATTAATTTGACCGTCCCAAGAGCCGCTGACGATATTTATGATATTATTGTAGATGTAGCAGACGGTGGCAAAACCTATATTGGCAACTTCCTTTGGACTGGGGATCCTGAGCAAGAATTCATGCGCGACCCAGAAACCGGCGAATATATTTTGGACGAGGACGGCAACAAGATTCGTGGCTATGACTATATCGGGCATTCTAGATTGGCCTTAGTGGGTGTATCTTATGAATTTGGTGGTGAGACCTACACTTGCGATGAAGAAGAATTATCCAACGATGCCTGCGTGGCTCCACTACTTGAATACGGTCACGATGAAACGGTAGAATACGACGATGGTTCATTGGTGGTTCCAGACGGTGCTAGAGTTACCATGCGTGTAATCCCAGAGCGCGGCTATCAAGTTACCGATATCAATGTAGCTGAACTTACTACTACAGACGAAGGCGTGGGTGAATTTACTTTTACAGTGCCAGCCGGTGCAGCATATTTTGTGGCCGACATCACAGAGGTAGAAGACAAAGTTGAGGCAGAATCCGACGCGATAGAATCAGGAACTATAAGCATTAGCGATGACGAAGAGTCACTAGACTATGGTACGGCTAGACTCGATGTCAAAGACGCAGAGTTTAGTGATGAGGAGCGAGCCGAATTTGAGAGCGCCGCTGGCGACTACGACGTCTCCACGTATCTAGATATCTCATTATATAAAACCTTGTATAAAGGCACCGAGACCGATACCTGGGACGACCAGATACCTGAGCTAGAGCACGAGGTTACCATCACACTCAAGCTAGAGGAGGGAGTCGATGGAAATGAAGTTGTAATAGTTCACAAAAAACACGACGGCACCTACGAGGTAATTCCCACTACTTATGACCCAGTAGCGCATACTATTACCTTTAAGACCTCAAGCTTCTCCGACTACGCTATTGCGTCTCGCACCGTAACCACTCCTTACACCGGGTCCTTAGCTGTAGATGAGAGCGCTGGAGCTGGCGTAGCTATCTCTGCAGAAATAGCTATTATGGTTATATTGTCTACGCTAGGCGCAGTATTTGTAATTAAAAGAGCAAAGAAATAAAAGGAGAAAAATATGAGCGAACAAAACTCAGAAAATATCAACCAAAAGGTTACAGCCTCTGACAATGACGAGCAGTCCACTGCTCCAAATCAAGAGACATCGACGGGATCATCACCTGTAGATTCTTTTGCTGATGATGCGAAACCTGAGAATGACGAGAAAGAATCCACAAACACCCCTACACCGTCCAGGCTCACCGATGCCTCGCATAAAACAGTGAATGTACCATTGGTTGTGCTAGCTGCCATTATTGCTGCCGCACTTACTTCGGTTACTATCTGTCTCGCATTTATGCTTACATCTCGTAATAATAGCAACCAGGTACAAGAAAACGATACCCCCGAAATCTCCACAGACAATATAGAGCCGGTGTCCATGGGTGATTTTGATCTTAAGTTCTTGCAACTAGAAAAAGAGGATGGTAAAAATATAATCTATAGTCCTTTATCCATCAAATACGCTCTGGGGATGTTGTCTGACGCCGCCGCTGGCGAATCCAAAGAGCAAGTCGATCAACTTATGGGGGATATTAATATAACAAAATATAGCAACAATGATAAGCAGTCTCTAGCAAATGCAATGTTTGTGCGCGATACTAGAAAAGATGAGGTCAAAGAGTCTTATGTCCAGACCCTCGAACAAAAATACAATGCCAGTGTACTCTTGGATCCATTTACTAGCGAGGCACCTTTTAATGAATGGGTTAGCTCTAAAACATTTGGCTTAGTTAATAATCTATTCGACGCTTCCGTCCTTGAAGGTGATTTTATCCTGGCAAACGCACTTGCTATAGATATGAACTGGGACTACCAGCTGCAATGTGATCCTACCGATGGGGAAAATAGGGCTAAATGCCAAATGTACAACAGTAAGCCATTTATGCACGAAAACTACTCTGACGAAGTAAGGATAATCCTTGAAGGCGATTTTTCAAAAATCAATTTCAATGGCCAAGAGATAGAAGCTGCGCAAATTGCTGCTAGCGCCAATAATTATGATATTGTCTCCGATCTTGGTGAAGAATATATTCGTTCTACCGTTCAAGCTGCTTATGAAGATTGGCTAGTAGAGATTCAGTCCCACGAAGACTATCCGCAAGATTATAATACAGATTTTGATATAAACCAATACATGGAACAGCTAAATAGTAATTATGGTAAAACCGTGAGTTCTACAGATTTTCATTATCTAGATACTGAGTCCGAGAAAGTATTTGCCAAAGAGTTACAAAAAAATGACAACTCTACGCTTGAATATATAGGAATTATGCCAAAAACCGAATCCCTGAATTCATATATGGATAATCTCAATACTGAAAAAATTGAAGAAATCACAAAAAATCTTAACAATGTAAATACTATTAGTGGTTTTAAAGAAGGGGTTGTCACAAAGGTAAACGCCTATATCCCGTTCTTTAATTTCAACTATAATCTGAAACTAAAAGAGGATCTAAATACTCTCGGTGTGACAGATGTATTCATAAAAGAAAAAGCAGACCTTTCTCAAATGACAACCACGCCGTATTCGTACATTATGGATGCTATGCATAAAGCAGATATAGATTTCTCGAATGACGGGATAAGAGCGGCAGCGGCTACTGGCCTTGTTGGCGGATTTGGTGCCGGTGGCGGTCAGTACTTTGACTACAAATGGGATGTCCCAGTAGAAGAAGTAGATTTAACCTTTGATAAGCCTTTCTTCTTTATAATACATGAGAAGGAAACTGGTGAGACTTGGTTTGTAGGTACAGTCTATAATCCAGCCAGCTAGCAAGACTGTTAACTAAATTAAATATACACATATAATCAATATGTGTATATTTTTTCTAGGTTCGAGTCCATTAATGCCAGTTTGTCATCATGAAAAATAGGCACACAAGGGGGGTTGCGTACCTATTTTTGGCTCCCGGGACTTAGACTCGCACCGTTAGGTCCGAGTCCATTGGCACTCAACTGATATCATAAAAAATGGACGCACAAGGGGGGTTGTGCATCCGTTTTGGCTCCCGGGACTGGACTCGAACCAGCAACCTCGAAGTTAACAGCTTCTTGCTCCACCATTGAGCTACCCGGGACTATAGAACCCAATGATGGGTTCTATAAGGAACATAACTACAGCAACGATATCGTTGCTACTCTATTATAGCATATTTTCTCAAAATATGATAAAATTAAAGGAACAATTTTATCAACTCTAAAACAGAAAGGAGAAAATATGGAAGAAAAAACTATTCAAATCGCTGGGTCTATCACTGTAGACGAATTATCGCAGGCGCTTGGCCTTTCTGTGACTGAGCTTATCGGTACACTATTTAAAAACGGCAT
The DNA here is from genome assembly GCA_017420185.1 of Candidatus Saccharimonadota bacterium. Taxonomy (GTDB): domain Bacteria; phylum Patescibacteriota; class Saccharimonadia; order Saccharimonadales; family Saccharimonadaceae; genus Nanosyncoccus. Next base: position 6,251 of record JAFOJM010000020.1, read on the forward strand.
AGTAGCTACTATAAATCAGCGTTTAGACTACGAGACTGCTAGTATTATTATTGACGAGCTAGGCTTTAAAAATATCAAATTAGAGCGCAAGAATACCTCTACACAGACTTCAGATTTCCGCCGAGAGCTGTCAGACAAAGCCGTGTCTCGCCCCCCAGTGGTAGCAGTAATGGGCCACGTAGACCATGGCAAGACTACGCTTCTGGATACCCTCCTTCATAAAAAGACCGTAGATGACGAAGCCGGAGGTATTACACAACATATTTCCGCTTATCAGCTAAAGCACGACGATAGGCTTATTACTTTTCTAGATACGCCAGGTCATGAGGCTTTTGCGGCTATCCGCCAGCACGGCGCTATGCTTACTGATATCGTGGTTATAGTAGTAGCTGCCGATGACGGCGTCAAACCTCAGACAGTAGAAGCAATTAATTTTGCTAAGTCGGCCAATGCTAAAATTATTGTGGCCATCAATAAGATAGATCGTGAAGGCGCGGATATTCCGCGCACTATGGCAGACCTTAGCCAGCACGGCCTCCAGCCAGAAGAGTGGGGCGGCGACATAGTCATGGTGCCTATTTCTGCCAAAATGAACCAAAATCTAGACAAGCTCCTAGATATGATTTTGCTCACGGCCG
>JAFOJM010000021.1 GCA_017420185.1 Candidatus Saccharimonadota bacterium
AAAAATATATCCGCACAGTCTAAATATAGATGAAGAAACAAAACAATCGTACATTCAGCAGACGAGGGATGCAGTTTATTCGCTAGGTATTTCTCCGGATTTGTTTGCATATCGTGTTATGGGGCCTGGAGATATTGATTTTCATTACCCTCCGAGGGGCTAAGTTTAGGCTTTGATTTTTTGAAAAATCTGTGGTATAATATATAGCATAATATTAGCTCAGCAAACGAGCTGGCTTGCGTGAGATTGCAAGCAAAAGTGGCGTTTGCTTTAACCAAAGGAGAAGTATGAAAGAATACGAACTTTCTGTGCTATATCATCCCGATCTTGAGATGAATATAGACCCTGCACTTGACAAGGTGAAGAAAATTGTCGAGACTGCTGGTGGTACCATTGAGTCGGTAAGCGACGATGGCAAGAAGCGTTTGGCATATCCTATTAAGGGCCAGACATTTGCTATTTACTATTACTATATAGTATCGCTGCCTTCAGAGGCTCCGGCAAAAATTTCAGCAGTGATGAATATTACTGACGAAGTCTTGCGGTATCTATTGGTACGTAAAGATGAGCGTCGTGAGACCGAAGGGTCTAGAGATGCAGAGTCTGAAGAACGGCAAGAAAAGGCAGAAGAAGCAAAAGAGAATAACGAAACTAAAAAATAAGGAGATAATTTATTATGCGCGGTTTTTCAAAAGCAATTATTACAGGCAATCTTACTCGTGACCCAGAGCTTAGGAGCACTCCTAATGGGGCAAGTGTATGTAGTTTTTCGGTAGCAGTAAATCGAGTGTACCGTGACGCGAGTGGAGAACAGAGAGAAGATGTGTCTTTTATAGACTGTTCGGCGTGGGGTAAGTTGGCTGAAATGATTAATCAATACGCAAAAAAAGGTACAGGCGTGTTGGTGTCTGGTCGGTTGGACCAGCGTAGCTGGGAGGATAAAAATACTGGTCAAAAGCGTTCTCATGTTGAGATTGTGGTAGAAGATTTTAATTTTACAAGCAATGGACCTCGTGAAAACGGTGGTGCAAGCGGTGGTTTTGGAAGCTCTGCGCCGGAGGTAAACTCGGCTCCAGCAGATGAGATTCCAGATGATATACCTGAGGGCGAAATTGATCTTAGTGATGTACCATTTTAATAAAAAGGAGATTTATGCGAAAGATTAGAAGTAATCCAAATATGTATTTCGACTATCGTGATGCTAAGACGTTGCAGCGGTATCTTGATAATTATGGTCGGATTGAGCCTGTTTCTAAGACTGGCTTGTCGGCCAAGCAGCAACGTCAGTTGGCGGTAGCAGTAAAGCGTGCAAGGCATATAGCATTGTTGCCATTTGTGACTAAGTAAGGAGGGGGAATGTACGGACCAACAGATTTAAAGAAAAACACATTGATTACTTTGGATGGCCAACCATATAAGGTAGTAGAGTATTCTCAAAAGGTGATGGGACGCGGCGGTTCTATCGTGAATGTAAAGGTGAAAAACTTAATTACCGGAGCATTGCTACCTAAGACTTTTAAGGGTCAGGAAAAAATAGAGCCAGCCGAGGTAACTACGCGTAAAGTGCAGTATTTGTATCGTGATGATGAGAAGTTCTATTTTATGGATCCGGAATCATTTGAGCAATATGAGTTAGGCGCTGAGATGGTGGGTGATGCCAAGGATTTTATGCGCGATGGTGATGAAATGGAAATTCAATTCTATAATGGCACACCAATTAATCTAGTATTGCCGAAAAATATATGGCTCACGGTGACTTATACTGAGAGCGTGGTAAAAGGTGACACTACTAGCTCGGTGATGAAAGATGCTACACTGGAAACAGGAGTGGCAATAAAAGTGCCCGCTTTTATAAAAGAAGGCGATATAGTGTCGGTGGATACAGAGACTTATGCATACCGAGAACGCAAAAAATAGAGGATATTACAAGATTGAAGGCGCTGTTAGCGCCTTTGATTTTGATTTTCGCGGAAAGACGGTGCTGGATATAGGCTCGTCTACTGGTGGGTTTACAGAGATAGCGCTGGAGCGCGGTGCCGTTAAAGTGATAGCTGTAGAAAAAGGAACCAGGCAGATGAAAGCCCCACTGCGGTATGATCCTAGAGTGGAATTATACGAGAAGACTGATATTTTTGATTTTGAGCTTTTGGATAAACGTAAGCCAGACGTAATTGTGGCGGACGTATCATTCCTGAGCTTGACAAAAATACTTAAATATGCTAAAATCCACCTATCGCGTAGAGATACGGAATACTTGGTGATGTTAAAGCCACAGTTTGAAGCCAGTGAAGAACAATTGGTGAAGGGGGTAGTAAAAAACGAAAAAGTGCGGCGTGACATTATAAAGAGATTTGAGGTTTGGTTGAAACAAAATGATTTTGTAATAATGAACAAGCGCGATAATGTATTGGCTGGTAAAAATGGAAATGTTGAAAGATTTTATTATTTAATGCTTGCAAAAAAATAGACTTAAGCTTATAATATATGTATGAGCTTATTACACGGAGTGGGCGATTTCTTCTCACTAGACATTGGAACAAATTCGATGCGAATTGTGCAGCTTTCTGGTGGCAGTCAACGGGGATGGAGCCTGCAGAGGTATTCTTATACGGCTATTGCCCCTCAGTTGGCACAAGATTCTTCAGATGCGGGTAAAGCTAGGCTAGGGGAGGCTATTGTAGGGGCTGTAAATCAAGCTGGTATAAAGACGAAAAATGTAGCTTTGGGAATACCCGCAAATAAGTCTTATACATCTATTGTGGAAACGGATACTTTGCCAGAAAAAGAGCTGATGAAATCTTTCAAATATGAGCTTGACAAGTATGTACCGATGCCGCTTAGTGAGGCCAAGGCGGATTATATAATTTTAGGTCCAAGTCCAAATGACCCTCGCAAGACTGAGGTACTAGTATCTTCTGTAGCGAAAGAATATGCTGAGTCTACTATGGAGATGATAGAGAAAGTAGGATTTAATATTATTGCGATGGAGCCAGAACCGCTAGCGATGGCTAGAGCTCTTAACGTGCCTGGGTCGGCTAATGCTACCATGATAGTGGATTTCGGGGAAGGGGCTACGGATATTGTGATAATGTACAAAGATCAGCCGAGATTGGTGCGGTCGATACCTGGTGGTATGGATGTATTAGTGCGGGCTGTAGCTAATGGGCTAAGTATGACGAGCGATCAGGCAAGACAGTTTATTTTGAAATACGGTTTGGACCAGACGCAGGCAAATGGGCAAGTGTTTAATACATTAAATGCGCATCTTGAGAGCTATGCGGCTGAGTTAGTCAAATCTGCAAGGTTTTTCCAGACTAAATATCTAGGTGCAAGTATGGGCGGGGTAGTGTTGTCGAACTATGCTAGTATGATACCTCTGTTCCCTGAATATATCGAGGCCAAAACTAATATGCCTACTATGCGTGGCGATCCGTGGCAATTTGTGCGTGTAAGTGCGAGCCAACAGCAGGCTTTGGCTGGTGTATCTAATGAATTTGCTGTAGTGATAGGGTTATCGGAAAGGAGTAATGATTAATGGCGCGTGAAATAAATTTAGTACCGGATATAAAAGAAGAAATGTTGAAGACTTTAAAGTTGCGAAACACAATTCTTTTCTCGTGTATTATGGTGATAGTGATAAGCATAAGTGTAGTAGGGATATTTGCTTTGGTGATGGCGGGGCAACAAGCGGCTTTGGATGGTAAGAAATCTACGCTTAGTAGCTTGTCAAATAAGCTAAATTCATATAGCGATTTGGATGATTTCTTGACTATTAAAAATCAGGTAGGAGATATAGATGCACTAAGCAGCAACAAAAAAGTACTTTCCAGGACATTTAATGTGTTAACTGCTATGATCCCTACTGGGGCTGATACGATTACCATATCGGAACTTAGTGTGGATTTGACAGAGGACCAACCTACGATGCAGTTTGATGCACAGGCCAATGCGGGCAAAGAGCCGTATATTGATTATAATGTGTTGGATTCTTTTAAAAAGAGTATGCAGTATATATATTATGATTATGGCGACTATATTGATAAAAACGATAATGTTATACCGGCGTATTGTATGATAGAATCTGGGCAAGATGGAGCCAAATTTGCTGATTCGGAGAAAGGTACTTATGCGCTATGGACTGTAGACGCTGAAGGGTGTTCTGGCGGTGATGGATATCTATATGACAATATAGAGTCTTATGATGGTCAGAGAGTAGAAAAGATTTGGCGGACACCGCAGATCGGAGAGTGGTACAAAGAAAAATCAGTAGCAGGGCAACCATATATGGGCTTGGATGGTGAGATATCCGGAGTAGAACATTTTGATAGTCAGTGTATTGCTTATACTGGGAATTTGGTCGGAGAAGGAACGGCTCCGCAATGGAATGAAAATAATACCTGTATGTTGGTGCCAGACGGATCTGATGGGATAGTAGTATCTGATTCTTCTAATGGGCGCGATAGTAATGATGAATTGGTACTGAGGTTTTCCGCTACAGTTACGCTTGATCCTAAGGTTTATGAGTTTGTTAATAGTCATATGTTGGTGATCCCACCTAGTGGACGTCGTAATGTGACGGATTCGTATATGCAGGTACAGGCAATATTTGGAGAGAGAGCGCGGGATTGCGATAAGGATGATGCGGCTTGTGCTACTAATACAGATAGGAAAGGAGATAAATAATGGCGAAAGAGATAGCTATAGGTAAGCGTGCAAAAATATCAAAGGCACAGCAAAATATGATGGTGATGGTGGCTATAGCGTCCATAGCATTGGGTGTAGCAATAGCTTTGACGGTGCGTTTTGTGCAGCAAATTGCGTTTAATTCGAAAGTGATAGCAGCTGAAGAGCAATCTATAGCACAGTATTCAGACGTGATAAAATCTATTGGGGTGTGCGAGAGCCCTAAAGGCGTCATATACACTGAGGAAGAGCTAAAAAAATGTAACCCTGATGCTATAGAACTGTCGGCAATCCCCAACACATTAAGAGCTAATATTATGGAGAAATTAGCCGCAAATGAAGCTTTGAATTCTGTACCAAAGGAGGCGTCCTCTAACTGTATCGATCCTTTGACTGGGAAGAATTATACTAGTGAGGCGTTGAATAATATTTATGATAAGGCCAATGGCGCCGAAGAGCTAACCGCGGCTAGCCAGTTGATAAAAAGCTGCTCTGCGTTGCGCGTAATACCAGATGCTTTGCCGGCGTTTAAAAATGAAGAAGCTTTGCTTGCTAGCTTGAATAAGTTGTTTTTGGATAGCGGATGGCAACCGGAATCGTTGAGTCCTGGAGGTGACTCTAGTAGAATGGAAACTTTGGAAATATTGCCTGGATTGAATGCTTTGGGGGTGAGTTTGTCGGTGGAAGCTGATGCTAGTGTTACTAAAAAGGTATTAGATAATATAGAGCGATCTATTCGCGAGTTTGATATTAGCAAAGCTACTATTGAATGGAGCGGCGATAATACTTTGTCCTTGAGAGCGCAAGCAGTTGCATACTATATGGATAGAACGAATTTTGTTGAATCAAATACTACAATAACAGCGGAGGGTAGATAATGAAAACAGATTTTTTGACAGCCGTAGTAATAGCGATAGTAGGACTAGTGGGCGGGTACCTTGTGACCAATATGCTAGTGGGGCCTATCGGTAGCACGACGGTAAAAACTTTAGAGGAAAGTGTGAGCTCTGAATTGGCGGAGCCGAACCCGGAGATATTTAACTATCGCGCTTTGAACCCTACAGTGGAAGTGTATGTAGGGGATTGCGATGAGTATAATGAATTTGGTGATTGTAAAGAAGCGGAATCTCAATCAGATACCGATATAATACAGCAAGAGGAAAAATAATGACTGATCTCTCTGTGGAGGCTGAGGGCAAGATTATTGACCTTCTAATAGACGAGGGATTGGTGGATTATGCTATAGTAGACAATATTAGCCAGCGAGTCGCAGCCGAAGGCAAATCATTGATTGGTGAGTTGTTAGCCAAGAGGATAATAAGTAGCGATATGGTATCTCATGCTACGGCAGTAATAGTCGGGGTGCCATATGTAGAGCTCAAGAATATAGAGATTGATCAGGAGATATTAGGAAAGGTGCCACGTGATGCGGCGCTGAGGGTAACGGCGGTGCCAATAGGGGAAAAAGACGGTGTGCTGAATGTTGCAATGTTGGATGCTGGTAACGTGCAGTTTACTGACTATTTGTCTAGTCTGGCCAACCAGCCGATACGAGTGTGGATGTCGTCTGAACGTGGTATTCGCGAGGCTATAGACCAATACCATGGGGATTTTTCTGGCGTAAAAGAGGCTGTAAAGGAAACAGTCATCAATAATGACATAGATGCACAATCGGATGCAAAGACTATAGTGCAGGATTCGCCGATATCTAAAGCTTTGACCACTATTCTTAGTTATGCAGCCAAAACGAAGGCCTCGGATATTCATATAGAGCCCTTGGAAAATTCTTTGATAATACGATGCAGGATAGATGGCGTGCTACGTAAAATAATGGAGTTGCCCAAGACGGTAGCACCAGCACTGGTATCGCGAATAAAGATTTTGAGTAATTTAAAAATAGACGAGCACCGTACGCCACAGGATGGGCAATTTACTGTACAGGTAGATGGACGAGAAATAGATTTGCGTATAGCTATTTCGCCGGTAACGTGGGGCGAGCAGGTAGTGATACGTTTGCTGGATAAGGCAGGTATAAATATAGATATTGAGAAGATGGGTATGTCTGGAAGGGCACTGAGGTCGGTGCTGGATGGCATTAGGAAACCAAATGGTATGATACTGACGTCTGGACCGACGGGATCTGGAAAGTCTACTACGCTATATGCTTTGATTCAGCAGATTAAATCTGAGGCTATAAATATAGTTACGCTGGAAGACCCGGTGGAGTATAAGATGAGTGGGGTTAATCAGATACAGGTAAATGTGGATGCGGGGCTGACTTTTGCCTCTGGGCTAAGGTCTATCCTAAGGCAGGATCCGGATGTGGTGATGGTGGGGGAGATTCGTGACTCTGAGACTGCGGCTCTAGCAGTACAGGCGGCGCTTACGGGGCATTTGGTGTTTTCTACGTTGCACACGAACTCTGCGGCTGGGATATTGCCACGACTTTTGGATATGGGTGTAGAGCCGTTCCTTTTGGCGTCGACACTTAATATTGTGATAGGACAAAGGCTAGTGCGTAGAGTAACGGAAAAACATGAGCTATATAAATCTTCAGACATTGAGACTAAAGGTATAAATGAGATAGTGGGAGATATTTTGCCGCAGACAAAAGAAGATGCGGTAAGGGTAAGCGAAGACCTTGGGTACCCTGGACTGCCAGTAAGAAACAATCAATATTATATGTTGTCGCGGGGGGCTGATAGCAAGGAGACTCCAGGTGGATATTCTGGCCGAGCTGGGCTTTACGAGACTATTACCGTGGATGAAGATATCCAGAAAATGATAGTGGCACATGCTACCGCAAATGAGATAATGAGGCTGGCGAAATCTAAAGGTACTATTACTATGAGGCAAGACGGAATGTTGAAAGTGCTGTCTGGTATAACTACTATGGAAGAGGTAAACCGTGTGGCGAGTGACCTGTCATAATGTGGAGATTGTATGATAATATATAGGAAAAATAATGGGCTTATGATATAATGGATGGTATGGAAAGTAGTGGGCAGAGCGTGCCAAGAATAGAAAATCTTTTAGAAGAATGTGTGAAGCGGAATGCTTCGGATTTGCATTTGCAGTATGGGCTACCGCCGATATTGCGTATAGATGGGGCATTGATGCCGATAGCTGGAATGCCTGCACTTACTGGAGATGTGGTGCGAAATTTGATTTTTGCGACATTGGATGAAGACCAGCGAAAGATTTTGATAAAAGATAAAGAATTTGATTATTCTTTTGCTTTTGGTGATATTGCTAGATTTCGCGTGAACGCTTTTCACGAGAAGGGCAAGTTGGCTGCTGCATTTCGGTTGATTCCAAATCAGATAAAGACCATAGACGAGCTAGGGATGCCGGCAATAGTGGAAACTTTTGCTGAATATCCGCGCGGGTTGGTACTAGTGACTGGGCCTACTGGGTCTGGAAAGTCTACAACTTTGGCAGCTTTGATTCATAAGATTAACCATGAGAAATCTACACATATAGTAACCATAGAAGACCCGATAGAGTTTACGCATAAGTCTGAAAGAAGCCTGATAGCCCAACGTGAAGTGCACTATGATACGTTTAGTTTTGCGGCAGCACTGAGGTCGGTGCTAAGGGAAGATCCGGATGTAGTGCTTATTGGTGAGATGCGGGATTTGGAAACTATCCAGGCAGCTATTACTATCGCAGAGACGGGACACTTGGTATTTGCTACATTGCACACGAACTCTGCAGCACAAAGTATAGATCGTATGATAGACGTATTCCCTGCGTATCAGCAACCGCAAGTGAGGTCACAATTATCTAATATATTGATGGCGATATGTTCACAAAGGTTAATACCGGCTATAGGTGGAGGGCGTGTAGTGGCAGCCGAAATAATGGTGGCAAACTCGGCCATACGAAACTTGATTCGTGATGGAAAGACTCATCAGATAGATACTGCTATACAGACTGGCGCCGAGCAAGGTATGCAGACTATGGACAGAACTTTGGCGAAATTAATTCAAACTGGCGTAATATCATATGACATGGCGCGTGAATATGCTGTGGACATAAATGAATTAAATAGGCTGGTGAGGGGCTAGATGCGAAGATTTAAATATCATGCAAAAGATAAGTCCACCGGTAAGATAACAAAAGGAATCATCCAAGCCGAAGATGAGCAGACCGCCGGGCACTTATTGATAGAGCAGGGATATGTACCGCAGTCTTTGACAGAAGAAGGTACCGGAATACTGGATAGTCAGGGACGGGTGACCAATAAAGATAGGATTACATTTACTAGGCAGTTGGCTACTTTGATAGGGGCTGGCTTGCCTTTGGCTACATCGCTTCGTACCGTAATAGAGCAGACGCAAAGTCCCGGTATGAAGACTATAGCCGAGGAGATATTGATAAATGTTGAGTCTGGGAAGACATTGTATGAGTCTTTTGCGGCGCATCCAGATGTATTTAATGGGGTGTATCTGGCATTGATAAAAGCTGGCGAAGCGTCTGGTACGCTAGATTTGGCGTTGAAGCGGCTGGCGGATCAGGAAGAAAAAGATGCGGCTATGATGTCTAAGATTCGGGGAGCGATGGTGTACCCGGGCATAATATTGGTAGTGGTGATAGCCGTGTTGGCTTTTATGATGACGTCGGTAGTCCCACAGGTAAAAGGCCTATATAATGACATGGGCGAAACTATACCAGGACTAACGCAGGTATTGGTGAATATATCAGATTTCTTTGCGAACTTTTGGTGGCTGATATTAATAATAACAGTGGCGACAGTAGGTGGGCTGATATTTGCAGTGAAGCGTACTCCTGCTGGGCGTAAAGTGATGGATGAGATAAAAATACACGTGCCGATATTTGGTAAACTATTTCGCAAACTATACGTATCTAGATTTGCTAGGACGGCAGAGATGATGCTAGCTACTGGCGTACCGATGCTTGACTCGGTAACTATAGCAATAGATGCTACCAATAATGTAGTAGTGGAAGACGAATATCGTAAAGCACTAGAGCCGATAAAAGGCGGTAAATCGCTATCTAGCGCATTGAAAGACAGAGACTATATGCTGCCACTGGTACCACAAATGGCATCTATAGGCGAGGAGTCCGGCAAGATAGATGAAATGTTAGGCAAGGCAGCGCAAGTATACGAAAATGAGCTAGATGAGCAGATAAATGCTATATCTACGATGGTGGAGCCGATACTGATGGTGATAATGGCAGGATTGATAGGGATAGTGATAGGTGGTACATTGCTACCGATATATTCATTAGTGAGCAACGTAGGCGGCTAGTGGGTCGATTGTTTGCACTGTATTGATTGATATAGATTGATGTAGGGTGCATCTTTTTTTGATCTAGGCGATGTGCATGACGTAGAGGTTTGTTAGCTGATGTGATAGAAGTAGTAATTTAAGAGCAATTTGTATATGTAGGATTAATTGAAAGAAGGTAAGCTAGGCTAGGCATTATTAATTGGCTTTACTAGAACAAAACCATATAAAAATAATAGATTTAAAAGCAGTTGGTAGACTTTAAATTACGCGTTAATGCGTTACGCTAAGAGCGGGGGTTTTGCCCGCATGAGAAACATCCACCAGTTTGACTGGTGGATGTTTGGTAACAGGTATTAGTGAGGGGCACTAATTAAAATTCGCGCTGCGACAGTATGTGCCACTTTCTAAATATGCATAAATGACAAATGTGTTTGTGTTACTGTTGCGTGTGGGGCTGCCAGCGCTATTGCATTCTG
>JAFOJM010000003.1 GCA_017420185.1 Candidatus Saccharimonadota bacterium
GACGCCTAGTGAGTAACAATCTAAAACGATTAAAGGATATTCATTCCTATAAGGGAATGCGTCACAAGGCGAAGTTACCAGTCAACGGCCAGCGTACTCGTACGAATGCACGTACTCGTAAGGGTAAGGCGATCGCGGTCGGTGGGGCGCAACCTAAGGCAGCAAGTAAGACTTAAGGAGTAATATGGTAGAAGAAACTAAAACTACAACTACTGCAGAGGTTACTACGGCTACTAAGGCCAAAGGCAAGAAAGGTAAGCGTATAGTGAATGCTGGCGAGGTGCATATCCAAGCCACCTTCAATAATACTATTATTAGTGTGACCGACAAAACCGGTGGCGTGCTTTCTGCGTCTTCGGCTGGCGCGAATGGATTTCGTGGCTCCAAAAAAGGTACGGCATTTGCGGCTGGCGTAGCAGCTGAAAAAGCACTAGATATTGCTAAGAAAAATCACGCATTGAACACTGTAGATGTGTATGTATCTGGTATTGGACTAGGACGCGATGCGGCTGTACGCGCAGTATCTGCAGCAGGAATCAGAATTGATAGTATTACAGATGTAACCCCTATTGCGCACGGTGGTGTGCGACCTAAGGGAGAAAGGAAACCATAATGGCTAGAGATCATTCTCCAATAGTAAAGCAAAGCCGACGTGAGGGGTATGCTTTGGCGCCTAAGGCTCATAAGGTTATGGCTAAGAAATCTGGAATTCCGGGTGAACATAACGGTATGAGAATGCGAGGCGGTAGCTTGTATTTGACACAGCTACGTGAAAAGCAGAAGGTACGCCGTATGTACGGTTTGCTTGAAAAGCAATTTGCAAAATTAATGAAAGAGGCTGTAAAGGCTGATGGCTTGACTGGCGAGAAGCTGCTTGAGTTTTTGGAACGCCGCGCTGACAACGTAGTGTTTCGGGCTGGGTTTGCTTTGACTAGGAGGCAAGCACGACAGCTAATGAGCCACGGACATTTTCTATTAAACGGTAGACGCGTAGATATTCCATCGATTCGTCTCAACCCGGGTGATGTTTTAGAGGTACGTCCAAAATCAGTAAAATCTGAATATTTCAAAAATCTTCCGAACATTATAGGGGCATCGAATGTAACGCCACTCTCGTGGCTAAAGGTCGACGCGAAGAAAATGAAAATTGAAATAACTGGCTTGCCAAAACGCGAAGAAGCTGAGGCAGGCATAAATGAACAATTAATCGTTGAGTATTACTCACGCTAAGGAGGAAAAAATGACAATAAAAACTATTCACGAAGCAGCTCTTGCTGAAGTAAAAGAATTAGGAGACAATAGTGCCGAGTTTGTAATAAAACCACTTTATTATGGCTACGGTAATACACTGGGGAACTCTCTGAGAAGAGTGCTTCTCTCTAGCGTGAAAGGTGCAGCGATTACTGCCTTTTCGGTAGAAGGCGTAAGCCATGAATATACTACTATTCCTGGGATACGTGAGGATGTAGTAGATATAATGTTGAACCTTAAAAATATTAGGTTCAAATGCCATACTGATGCTCCAGTGGAGATATCTCTAGAGATAAAAGGTTCTGAGCAATCTGAAAAAGACGGCGAAAAGCGTGTAGTGGCTGGTGATATTAAGCTTCCATCGGAGGTGGAGATTTCCAACCCAAATCAGACTATTTGCCATATAGATGATCCAGATTGCGTACTAAAAATGCATTTTATCGTAGAGACTGGACGTGGGTATTTGACTATCGAACGGTCTAGCCAAGAGAGATTGCATAGCGATATGATTGCTATAGATGCAGTATTTACGCCTGTGCTTAGAGTTCGCTACAAGGTAGAGAATACTCGCGTGGGCCAGGATACAAATTTGCAGCAATTAACTTTGACTATAGATACAGATGGAACTATTACACCGAAAGAGGCTTTTGAAGAAGCCGCTGCGATATTAGTAAATCAATTTACAGCTTTGGCTGGCGGGAAGAGTGTCGAAACTTCACCGGCGCCAGGCTCGAACAAAGACGAAGAGGATGCTGGGCTGATGAGGCCTATAGAAGAACTCGAACTCTCTGCTCGAACGGCTAATGCTTTGCTGAATAACGATATTCGCACTATTCGCGATCTCGTTACTTTGTCTGAGACTGATATGAAAGATTTGAAAGGATTTGGACAGAAAGCGTTGGACGAGGTAAAAGAAAAGTTAACGGAGTTGAATGTATAATGCACCGCCACGGATATAAAGGCCGTAAATTTGGCCGTGAAACCGACCAGAGGCTAGCACTCGTAAGAGGGTTGCAATGTTCTCTGATACGGTACCAAACTATAACAACTACGCTTGCGCGGGCCAAGGAGATTCGTCGTTCAACTGAAAAGTTGATAACTATGGCTAAAAAAGGTGGGTTGCATAATCGTCGAATGATTATTGCTAGATTGAATGATCTCGAAGCTGCGACGCTACTGATGGACTACATTGCCCCTCAGATAAAGCGCGATTCTGGATATTTGCGCATAGAACATGCCGGATATCGCAGAGGTGACAATTCGGAGATGGGCACGATTAGCTTTGTAGATGAGATTTCTTTTGAGGAGCCAGTAGAGGCTGAAGAGTCAAAAGAATCAAAAGAGCCTGCGAAAGCAAAAAAGGAGGGTAAGTAATGAAAACTTATTCACAAAAAGGATCAGATATCAAGCGCGAATGGTGGATAGTAGATGCTTCTACTATGCCGCTGGGTAAGCTTGCAGTAGTGATTGCCGATAAACTAATGGGTAAAAGTAAAGTAACTTATACTCCCCATATAGACAACGGTGACTATGTAGTGGTAGTTAACGCTAAGAACTTGGTAGTGACTGGCGATAAAATGATTCAGAAGAAATACTACCGACATAGTGGATTTCCAGGTGGGTTGACAGAGCTAAAGCTCGAAGAAGTAATAGAAAAAGACCCAGCAGTAGCTATAACGGCCGCTGTGAAGGGGATGCTTCCTAAAAATAAATTGGCTGCAGAGCGATTGAAGCGTCTTCGTGTGTTTGATGGCGCAGAACATACGCATACTGCACAGACCCCAAAGGAGATTAAATAATGGTAGCTACGAAGAAATACACCTATGGACTAGGACGACGTAAGGCGGCTACAGCTACTGTGCGCCTTTACAAGGGAAAAGGTGGTATCAAGGTAAACGATAAGCCTGCTCTAGAGTACTTATCTGGAAACAAGACCTATCTTGCTGAGATTACTGACCCATTGGCACTTGCTGGCAAGCAAAATGAATACGACATCACTATAGTAGTGAAGGGTGGAGGTTTGGCTGGGCAAGTGGACGCTATAAAGCTGGCCATCTCTAAAGCTCTAGTAACGGAAGCGCCTGACCTCAGACCAGTACTAAAGAAAGCTGGAATGATGAAGCGTGATCCGCGTGAGAAAGAGCGCAAGAAGTATGGCTTGAGAAGTGCTCGCCGACGCGAACAGTTCTCGAAGCGTTAAACGCGTCTTAAATTCCTTAGGGAAAAAATTGGAAGAAATTAAGCCAGGAGATGATCTTGGCTTAATTTTGATGTTGATTAAAAGGAGTGGCTTTGGTGCATAATCTATCTCGGCTTAAGGGCGGAGCAGTGTGGTATAATGTAAATAAGATGGGAGCACATTAAAAGGGAGTGATTTTTTGCAGAATCAAAGTATAGAAAATAATTACTTTGAAATGGTCTGGGAAGCTTATCAACTGTATGCAAAGACTGCAGCGGTGCGGCGCAAGGGGTTTGAATTAGTCGGGATGACAGAGAAAACCGACGACATTGTGCCGGATATTGCAGAGTCTTTTATGGTTCGAGGCGAATCTGACTTGGAACATCAAGCAAAGGTGGCGTGGCTGGCGCTGGCATTTATGGCCGGTCCGGCGGGGTATCGTATTATTTGGCCGAGAGGCCCTGTCGAGACTTGGGCGATTGCTACAGTGGCACTCTGCCATGATGTGGGCGAGGTTGAAATTGGTGATATTCCGCACGATGGCAACGCGTTGCATGATACTAAAGATGAGATTGAACTGAAGGTGATTAGCGAGATGGCTGAGATTTATTCTACAGCGAATTGGCGTCGTAGCAGGATGCTGTTTGCATTCACGGAGTTTCAGAATAAGACTACTCCTTGCGGAATGGCGCTTTTTGCCCTAGATAAGCTTGAGTCTGTGTTGATGCAGCTACTGTGCGAAAAACATGGATGTTGTGGCATGATTACGGCGAGGGAGAATCCTACCGAACTCGACAAATATTTTATGCGGATGACTAAATCTGAGAAATCGTCTGATTGTTGGGCAGCACATACGTGCTCTTTGATACGAGATTTCCCTGATTGGATAAAATGTCCGGTGTTGACCTTGCTTGATGTGGCGGTGCGCGATGTGCGCGGCGAGCCTTTTGCTTGGTGGAATAAAGATATCTTACCGTATAAGAATGATAAATAATTCGCTCCCATCTTAAATCCCCCAAGGAATTGGGGGATTTTGCAAAATGTGGTATAATACGAGTAGAAGCTGATGATGTAACTGTAGTTCGCTTATTAATAAAAGCGTTGCTTAAATTATCGGCAGAATGGGGCGTTAGCTCAGCTGATAGAGCGCGGCATTCGCATTGCCGAGGTCGCGGGTTTGATTCCCGCACGCTCCACCAAAAGTTTTTTATTCAAACTATTGACTTTGTTTAAATTGATATCAGGTAACCCCATCAGAATATTGACATATTTACAAATGTGTGATATAATAGAAATATAGCCCTTTGTAGGGCTATATTTTGTGCTTGAGGCATATTAAGCTCCCGGTACGGGGAATTTAAGGGCGAGAGCGCGAACTTCAGTATGAATTGTTTCTAGCTCGGCGGAAAATTCAGCTAGCTTTTCTTCTGTGCCGGCTTCTTTGCAGATGTCGGCGACTTTTTTCATCCAAAGAGCCAGAGTCTTCATCTCGTCTTTGCCAAAGCCGCGAGTGGTGATGGCTGGCGTGCCCAGTCTGACACCAGATGGGCGAAATGCACCACCTTTGTCGGTAGGAATGGAATTGGCATTTAATGTGAGGCCCACCATGTCCAGAGCTTTTTCGTAGACTTTACCATCAAAGCCAAAGCTAGCTTTAATATTGGCTAGGATAAGATGATTCTCGGTGCCACCGCCTTGGAGGATAAAACCGAGGTTGGTAAGCTCGCTAGCCAAGGCTTTGGCATTGTCGACTATTGCCTCGGCGTATGTTTTGAATTCTGGTTGTAGGGCTTCACCAAAGGCTACGGCTTTGGCAGCAATAACGTGCTCTAGTGGGCCACCTTGAGTGCCAGGAAAGACAGCGCGGTCTATTAAAATAGGGATATTATCTACGGTTTTTTCGGGCTTTCTGAGTGGTGAGGCTACATTGCCTTTCGATAGGATAAGTCCACCACGAGGCCCACGGAGGGTTTTGTGGGTGGTAGTAGTCATAACGTGAAAGCCATAATCTAGAGGATTGGGATGGACTCCACCGGCGATAAGGCCGGCTACATGAGCCATATCGGCCATTAGCAGACAGTCGGGTAATTCGGCGGCGATGCGGGCCACTCTGGCGAAATCTGGAACTTTCATAAAGGCGGAATACCCTATGAGGATGATCTTGGGATGTTCGGCGAGAGCTTTTTGTTCTAACTCATCGTAGTCTATGTCGCCATCTTCGGTGACGCCGTAGCTGATAAAATCGTAGATTTTGGCAGAACGCGTGACCGGTGAGCCATGGGTGAGGTGGCCACCCGCGGGCAAGCTCATGGCTAGAATTTTGTCGCTCGGATTGCACCAGGCAAAATACACGGCCTCATTGGCATTGGCGCCAGAGTGAGGCTGAACATTAGCGTGGTCGGCATGGAATAATCTACAGGCGCGATCGATAGCTAGTCTCTCGATACGGTCAATATTGACTTGCCCGCCATAGTAGCGATAGTTGGGTAAGATTTTACTAGCGATGGTGTCCTCGTCCCATTCGGTAAAATCTGGGTCGTCCGCACGGCCAACGCCGGTACCGTCGAAATGCGGATAGCCCTCGGAATATTTATTGGTAAGAATAGACCCCATAGCAGATAACACGTCGCTAGAGACGTAATTTTCGCTAGGGATGAGCTCTAAGCCTTCGGCTTGGCGCTTTTTTTCTTTGTTGATTAGATCGAATACTGGATCTTGCATTAGTTCTCCTTTTTAATTAATTAAGTGTATATTTGGTGAAGACGTAGGTTAGATCATCTTGCGTCCCTTTCTTTATTATTGTCTTAGTGTATTTGGACTTATCGAATGCCGGGAAAAATACGTCGGCCTGAGGGGCGGAGGCGTCTATTTCAGTGAGGTATAGTGCGGTGGCATAGGGCAAGAATTCTTTATAGATGGTGCCGCCACCAATAATGAAAATTTCTTCTGGGGCGTCTTTGTGCGTGGCGATAAAATTGGGTAAATCTGTAACAGTGACATCGGCGTTGGGTACCGTATAGTGCGAGATGACGATGTTTTCGCGGCCAGGGAGCTTGCCGGGGAGGCTTTTCCAGGTGTTGCTGCCCATTACTATTTTGTGGCCCATAGTGGTGTTTTTGAAATATTTCATATCTTCTTTGATATGGA
>JAFOJM010000022.1 GCA_017420185.1 Candidatus Saccharimonadota bacterium
CATCCACCTAGAAATTAAATGAGCATCACCATAGAGGTGACGGTTTTATTATAACATAATTTTGAAAAATGTGTGAATTATTTTTTATGTTTCTTTTTTAGGCTTTTGAGGAAATTACGGTGGGCACGAAAGCCATATTTGCCAGTGACGGGGTCTTTGAAAAGGAATGTCTTGAGCGGCTCTAGAGTAAGAGTCATATAGCAACCAAAAAAGACAAATAGTCCGATACACGAGAGGTAAGTAAATACGTGCCACATAGGGGGCAGGGAAATGATAGCGTAAAATGTAAGCTGAGCTAGGGTGATTGCAATAAAAAACGTGGCGATGTCTAGCGGTAGGATGGGTTTGTGGGAAAATTTTTGATAGGTATAAAATACTACTGGGATAAAAACAGAAAGGACAAGCAAGCTCATAAGCTTGGCGCAGAAATAATTTGGGCTGGCACCATAATAATAGCCATCAAAAAGCCCCCAGAGAAGGGTAGGGGTAATGGCTATTTTGATATGCTCCCAGGTGGATTCATTAACTGCGGTAAACAAGCCAACCGGGCGATGCTCTCCGGTAAGATCATAAAGAAAATGTGCAAGTGTGCCAAGCGCGGATATAACAATAATGCTTAGCCACATAATGAGTGTATTGTCCATATGGTTATTATAGCATATGGCGTTGTTGCATAAATCATACGATGCCTAAAAGTTACATTATCTACTGTATTTCGGAAGCTACGTGATGTGATAAGTCAAAATATTATCACATCACTCCGCCCCTCCGGCGCCCAAATCCGCCTAAAGGCGAATTTGTTCTTTATGTTCCTCAATTACAGTAGATAATGTAACTTGTTGCTATTATTACGGCAAAGCGAGCGAGTTTTTAAATATTCCTAAATATTGAGGGAATATGCATTAATGTCTTATATCATATAGGGGACGTGCGCGTGTTGCGAATTGAGGTGGCGTATGATAAAATTATACACGGAAGCGTGGCCGAGTGGTTGAAGGCGCACGACTCGAAATCGTGTGGGCGGGTGACCGTCTCGGAGGTTCGAATCCTCTCGCTTCCGCCATGATACACATTCTGGAAATGGGTGTGTTTTTTTTGTTTTATAAATACAATATTTGAGACACGGACTCGTACCTTCGGTGCGAATCCTCTCGCTTCCGCCAAAACTATTATATTGAGTTTGAAAAGATTGTTTGCCTTATAGAGATTTAATTTGCAATACGGATTCGTAATTAAACTCCGTAGGTTTGGACTATTCTTTTGTTCCTAACCACGTTTAATGTCACAAATCTTCGACTCACCTTTTTAAATATCCGCTCTTCCACCTAATCTCCTTATTTTGTTAATCAAGGTGCGAGCTTTCGGGTTAAGTTTGCTAATGAGCTTAGGATCCGCAGCAATACCATCCGATGCTTTAAGAATAGCTTGTATATTCTTTGGCTGTATAGTTGCAATTGTGGTTTCGTCAAAACTCGCTAATTGACTTGCAGATATCTCTACGTCATTTCTACTAGCTAGCATATCATTGATAGACTTTAGGGACTCTGCATTCTTTACGCTAGCTGCTGCTTCGGCAAGCATGCTTGTATTCATAGCTTGCGGATTATTGGAGGAGATTATGCTGAGCGCCTTATCGTCAATGCCGTCGATAAACTCCTTACCTTTGTTCTCAATGTAGCCTTGCATACTACCGGTACCAGTCCCACTCATGAAGCTTGCAAAATCAGTGCTACCTTTTTTACCGAAAGCCTTTAATACTTTATTGTTTGAACCTGCCAACGTAGCCATAACACTTGTATCCTTGTGAATGTTTGCATCTTTTTTCAATATCTCCTCGGTAATATCGTTTTCCATACCACGAGATTCCATAGCGTTTATAAGTGCGCTGACTCTTTGAGATCCGTCAGCCCCAGTCCTCAAGCTAGCTGCATTTTTAGCTTCATCTTTAAGTTGCTTTACACTATAATTGGCATACTGGTCTTGGAATGCTTTATAGGCCTGCGCATTTCTAGCTGCAACGGCTCTTTGCTTTGCTATATTGTCATCAATCTTAGCTACTCCTACCTCAGCCTCGGCTCTTTGCATCATTCTGGCGTTTTCATCCTTAGCAAATTGTGTATTGATCATATCTAGGTTTGCATTGTCCAAATTGCCTCTTCTGGCGGATTCCATCTTAGCAAATTCGGCAGCACCTTGACCCATGGAAGCTTGGAGTCCTGTTCTTCGATTAACCCAACCCAAAAATCCACTATCCGACTCCGCTATTCTGCGGCGCAATGCAGCGGTAGGACGTCCACTCTCTACGATTTTTCCGTCTTTATCTAAGCGCACTCCCGCACGGCGCATGGCGTTGATGCGCTGACTGCGATCTTGACTACGTTTTTGAGTATCTCTGACAAGGTTACTATTACGCGCGCCGCGAGTAAAGCCACCGCGCAGGCGGCCACCAAAGCCCGCAAGTGTGCCACCGATAGACCCCAGAGCAGCGTAGGCGCTCTTGATGACGGTAGGTATAAAGAAGATAGGGACAATACCTACAATCATGGCAGTGAATACTGAGGCGGCGGGAGTGGAAGTATTTTGTCCAATGCCTAGCATTAATTGTGAAGCAAAGTTACCGCCACCAATAAGAAGACCGCAAATAGGATAGACCAGCAGCATCGCTTTCCAGAGGTTGAACCATTTATCGTATATCTTCTTGGTGTTTGGCAGCATATACAAGATAAATGCTATAGGTGAAACTACAGTAAGCAGTACTATGGCGGCTTTGCGGCCAGCTAATAATATAAAGACGAAGAGTACAGAGATAAGCACGCCTAGCACAGAGATGAAGAGCGTAAGCAGTAAGGCTGGGTTAGAGTAGAGAGCGTAAGCACCGACAGCTAGGCCTGCAATTGTTACAGCCGCAATGCCCGCACGGGCACCAACATCGACTGCTACATTGCTAGTAGCGCCTGCAGGAAGGGTACCATTTAATGGATCTATAGTAATATTAGCTGATATTTGACCGGTCATACCGTTAAATACGTCTTGAATACCATTACCGACGATATTTGACAAGTCGACACAAATAAGACAAATAAGATATGATAAATTTACCAGTACTGCCACAACTATAAGCTTGGGCAAGATTTTTTTGATACCGTAATTATCTATGCCATAGCCTGTAAGCTGAGAGAATATAACAATAAGCAACAAGATAATAAATATGATATTAGCAAAATCACGGAAGATTCTCCAGGCGGCTTCTGCGTTTTGACCTTGGCCCCCAGTTGTGGTAAATAACTCTGGCTCTATACGCAAGGCTGGCTCTACTATATTGTCATACATAAATTCTGTAGCGTTTGCCATCCAGTCTAAGATGGAGCATACTATCCAGCCAAGAGACCCGGCGCCACCGGAATTTTGACAGGTAGCCTCAGTTTGAGTGTTGGTCGATTCTGGAGTTGACCTTGTGTATGATGAGTCACTATCAATTGTCGCCATTAGGTCACTCTCGCTTACCTCGTTAGACAAGTTATTTATTTCCTCAATTAAAGCCGCAATGTCCAACCTGGGGCTACCAGTTAGATTAAAGAAGCCATCATCATTTACCCAATTCGGAACAGTGTCTTCGCTATGCGTCTCAACCGCACTTTTGAGTATAACGCAATAGCTAATCTGCTGCCCATCAACTTTAGCTGTTGTTTTGGGATTGGTTTTTCCACTAAAATCTACATTAATAGGTATACCTAGACTGCTATATTTATTGATATAGTCCTGCTCATTATCTATACCAACATTAGTGGCAAGATCTGAACCAATCGTGTAACAACTATAATATTGACCTCCTCCTTTTTCTAGGACTTCCTTCAAGGCCTTTAGATAATATGCGTATTTTTCTGGTTTTGTAATTTTGATTTTGTCGTTTTTGCCATTATATTGTCCATTGGATAAGAAATTTGTAGCTTTGTCGGCGGCGCTGGTATAATCTGTGATTTCATACGAATTAGTATCCTGGACTGAGGCGCTATTGGATATATTCCTGTTGTAGACAAAGACATTAACATCTGGGGGGGACGCTTGTCCCCCGAGAGAGACCCTCTCATATCTCACAACACACCTATTATCTGGTGTTCTTTCAGTACAAAGGTCGCCCAGGAAAAACTGATCTATATTACCTTTGAACTCATCCCAGTTCCCATTATAGACAAAATCTTTATATACGCCTGTTTTTGTCTTAACACTTAGGGTTTTGCCATCGCTGTTTGCTAAAAATCTTATAAAGTCTCCAGAACTATCTTCGTCATCATCCGAGCAACCAGATTCAGGAGCTGGCGAAAGCTCTTCGGTACAACCGCTAACTGCAGATTTGACTGTAATTTGATTATCATTTGTAAGACAAACGTTTTGTGTGAGATAAAATCTTCGTATGCCTAGTGCCTCATTGGAAAAGGCAAAAACATAGTAGGTGCATTCTCTGGAGCTTTGCTCGGATGCTTGTGCTTCGGTATACCCCATATTTTTAACTAGGTTTGTCTTCTCTTGCCAGGTACTAGCTGTGCCACTCTTGCCAAAAATATTAAATACTCCTTTAAAATCCGAGTTTCCATCCTCTGCGTCCCCCCCCATAAAGAACTGTTTGCAATTATACGCTTCTTTTCCCTCCCAGTTGTACATACCTATATTTAGAATCGAGGAGGTCTGGCTAGGTTCAAGATTTGTGGAGTCGTAGAATGCCTGACCAAAAGAATTAAAACTACCAATCTCTTCAATTTGACCTCTCATATATACAGAATCGTAACACTCATACAATCCGGTTATCGCGGCTCTTTCTTTCCATGTATCTGGGGCCGATACATTTATTGCTTCTGCTGATACGTTTGTTGTAATGAAAATATTAATAATCGTGAAACATATAGTACTCAATAAAGCCAATAAACTAGTTTTTTTAAAATTATTCATTTTCTTTCTCCATATATATGTTTTGATAGATTGCTCTTGACAATGTCGGTAAATCATCATTTATTTCCCATTCTATAAGCGACATATCGCTAGTGTCTTCTTCTAATGTGTTCTGTATATTTAACACATCATTGTCTACGATGTCAGCAACACACATATAATCAATAATTCTGTCATTAATACAACCCCTTGTTTGATATGTGTCATATAAATAACCGAGGGATGCTGCCATGTCGTTTTTTAGGTCTCTATATTTAATGGCCGTAGAGCTATTTAGTAGGCCAAACGGAGCATACATTTGATTTATTTGGGATATCATTTCTGTTGTTCCTAGACGAAAATACATCTCAGTCATGGCGTATCTAGATATATTTGGTGTCTCAATGTATAGCTTAAAAACTTGCATGGAAATAAGGGTAGCATTAATAATATAGGTGTATGTTTCTTCGTCTCCTATCAACTCTTTATTTTCGTTATAGGTTTTCTCAAATGTAGCATAAAGACTCTCCAATTTATCAAAATAGCTCTCTATATCAGAACTACTTTTGCCCTCTAAATAAAATAGCATCTGCTCTGTACTCCATATTGTGTCATTGATTGGACTGTTGCTATCTGTTTGGTATAAAAGATAGTTGGCATAACTATTGAAGCTAGTACGTATAGACTCTATGGCCTGTATTTTTGCTGGGTTAACTGATGGCTGCATATTAGAAATTATTAATCCTATACCAGCAAAAGTGGCCAGCACAAATATAACAACCAAGCCAATAATGATTGGCCTCTTCTTGGATTTTTGGAATGAGGCAGGAGAGCCCAAGATTATATCATCGCTGCTAGAAGAAATAGATGCAGCAGGGAACTGCATAGCTGGCTGCGACGAAAAAGAAGGTGCGGCAAGTGGTTGAGTAGGCTGAGAAGGCTGTAATGGGGCTACTGGAGTAGCTATAGTCGGCTGACTAGACGAAGTACTAGAAGCAAAGGTTTGAGAGATGAGCTGATCTGCAGACTGTGCTGGGGGTACAGGTGATATAATCGGTGTAGCGGTAGGCTGCTGCATGCCGACAGGTGGAACGACTGGAGCAGATGGCTGGGTAGACGGAGTACCTAAAGATGAGACTGGAGCCGCATTGATAGCTGGTGGCGTGAACTGCGATGTTGACACTGAAGATGGTGTAGGTATGATGGGGCGTACTGTCGGCTCGCTAGGCTGACTTACTGAATCTGTGCTGGGGAGCGAAGACAGGGTAGGGGATGGCTGGTCGTCATGTGAAATAGTAAGTGTGGTGGCCGAGTCTGCATCGGAATCATTATCTGGTACAACAGCATCTACCGGACGAGGACCGGGAGTATTTATAGGCGTAGTGCTAGGATTTACCTGAGCCCCACCGGTATCAGTGTCACCTCCATTCATATATATTATATTAGCACAAACTTAATATAAAATGCAAGCATAATTTTGCAATTAGGCATTGTTGTATAGATTATGCAGAACCTGGTCGCAACCCCTATTCTTCGGACACGCTCTAGGAGCGCTCGCCCAAGCTTATGGTCCTCAGAATAGGGGTTGTTGCGACCAGCCTTTAGACTAATTATGCAACAGTGCCCTACAATTGGGTATTGTTGCGAAATTGAAGAATAGTGGTAAAATAGAGGTATGAAAGAGCGTGCAAAAGCTGATAAAAAAGGAAAGAGCGGATTGAAGTCTAGTTCACAAAAGATAAAAGCAAAGTTGCTTAAGTCTTACTATGGAAACCCCGCTAAGGATATGAAAGTAATAGCTATTACTGGGACTACCGGAAAAGTAGTAGTAGCGCACTATGTACATGAGATTTTACGAGCTATGGGGGAGCAGGTAGCGGTGCTAGCTAGCGAACAACCATTCAAGATGAGCACGCTACATAAATTCATGAGTGACGCCTGGAAAGCTGGAGCAAACTACGTAGTAGTAACACTACCAGCAGAGAGCCTACGTGACAATATATTTTATGGTTTGCCTGTAACTGTGGCCGCTATGACGAACTTTGCCAAGGCAGGATTGCACGATATGGAGCCTGGTGAGTATTTGGAGAGTGGGAAAACGCTTTTTGCGATGGACCCGGAAATAGTAGTACTTAATAGTGACGATACGAATTATAATACTTTTGTAGAGTTTAAAGGTAGCAAAGATACAATAACTTTTGGTCAGAGTGGTGCAGATATAAAAATATTAAATTCCAAACTATATCCTAAGGGAACCGAAGCTACACTATCGATAAAATCTGACATCATAACTGTGGCGAGTTTTATAACTGGTGAAACTGCAGTATCTTATATGGCTTGCGCTGCAGCGATAGCTAAGGGTCTGGGGGTAAAAAATACAGATATTGTTGACGGAATAGCAAATTACGAGCCGTAATTTTAATAGTCATATCTAGCAAATAGCACCTGCGATGGTGCTATTTGCGTATAGTTGTGGGCAAGAGTGTGAAGATATCTGTAATTACCGAAGGTCTTTTAGGAATTTGCGAGCTTCTTTGATATCCTCAAATTCGTGTGGGCCATCGGCACGAAGGATAGTTTTCTCATGACCTTTGCCTAGGATAAGAACAAGGTCGCCTTTGCGAGCTTTGCTGAGAGCAAGCTTTATGGCTTTGGCACGGTCTAGCTCCACTAGTAAATCTTTGCCGAGAGTTTTACCAGCTGCGGTAGCCCCATTTATAAAGCCTTGAGCTATTTTCTCGGGGTCTTCATCGCGAGAATCATCCTCGGTAATGATGACTATATCGGAGTGTTTGGCCAATATTTCACCACGAATGGGGCGTGTAGATGGATCCCGCCGGCCAGCACCACCGTGAACCGAAATAATGCGACCTTTGTGGCCACCTACAGAGGCAAAGACCTTTTCTAGGGCGTCTGGGGCGTGCGCGTAATCTACTATAACAGTGAAAGGCTGGCCTTCATCAACTATATTCATGCGCCCTTCAACACTATTAAGTGAGCCGATACCTTCTGTAATTTGCTGGTCAGACAAACCAAGGGTACGGCCAACCAGAGCAGCAGCAAGGGAATTGTAGACATTGAACTGGCCTGGAATATGCGTCTCGATAGACATATCACCAAGTGAATATTTTACGCCGTCTACAGCTAATTTCACCTCTGTAGCGCGATTTTGGCCTGATTTTATACCATATGTGATATATTTGTGGGCGATAGTTTTGTAATATTTTGTAGCTGGATCGTCAGCATTTAAGATACTAAGCTGGGCTTTTTTGAAGAGTTTGCCTTTGGTGGCACGATACTTGGCAAAAGTCTTGTGGTAATCTAGATGATCATGCGTAAGGTTGGTAAAAACGGCGATTTCTATGGGTATGCCAAGAGTGCGAAACTGTGCCAAAGCGTGTGAGGTGACCTCTAGTACCAGAAAATCAGCCCCTTGTGAGCGGATAGTGGCAATGCGCTTGTTGAGAGTAAAAGCATCTACTGTAGTCATATGACCAAGCTCTGGTGTGAGGCTATCTACGCCCCAAGCTACGGTAGTCATAAGACCGGCTCTAAAACCAGCGTGATTTAGCATCTGCCAGACCATAAAGGCCGTGGTGGTTTTGCCGTTGGTGCCTGTGATACCAATAACCCGAAGATGCTTACCAGGAAAGCTGTATCTGGCTCCAGATATCAGGGATTGTGCAAAATGATAAGGCAAGACAGCCGAATTGTAAAATGGGATTTTTTCGAGAAGCTCTTTCATGTTATCTGTAATGTTTTAGTGCCTCGATAGGGTTGCGGGAGGCAGCTTTGAGGGCCGGATAAATACCAAACAATACACCAATAGCTAGGGTTGTAAGAATAGTGGTGGCGACAATTTCTAAGCTAATATATGGCGCAAACGGAGTAATGATAGACAGTAGAAATGCCAATAGGTAGCCAAGAAGCAATCCAAAGATACCACCAAGTATTGATAGGATGAGTGCCTCGAAAAGGAACTGCATTAAGATATTGCGTGCGGACGCGCCGACAGCCTTGCGGATACCAATCTCATGGGTGCGTTCTGCCACCGATACCAACATGATGTTCATCACACCAATACCGCCAACTATTAGAGAGATAGCAGCTACCAGTGCAAGCATACCGGAGACTATAGTAAAGAGCGAGCTAGACGGATGGGTGATATCTTCGCCATACATGACAGAGAAATTCTCGTCGCCGGATTTGTTATCTTTGAGGGTAGACTTAATGTTGTCGGAAATTGCAGCTAAGCTATCGGTATTAGCGGCCTTGATATTGATTTGCTGAATCTGAGTAGAGCCTAAGATATGATCAAGACTCTCAATATCCATAATCAGTGCATTATTGAGGTCAACATTGTCAAAGTTGATAGAGCTATTTATTTCATCCAACACACCTACCACCATGAATTTTTCGCCCATAATAGTAACTGTTTTTCCTACGGTACTATTAACAGTATTGAATAAAGCTAGAGACAGTGTGTGGCCAAGTACGATGTTGTTGGATTTGTTTTGCTCTGTAAAGAAGGTACCGAAGCGTAGCGGGAATGGTTCGACATTAATGTAGTCTACAGTGGTACCCAGGATTGGCACAGATGGGAAAGTGTTTTTTTCTGACTCTACGGTATTTGTAGAGGTAGCAATAGGCGCTACAGCAGAGGTATCTTCCATGGCAGCAATAGCCTTGACATCCGAAAGGGAAAGACTGGACTGTTCGAAAGTATTGGATGAGGTGAGCTCGTCGACAATGTTGGTGATAGAATCTTTGCTAGAACTGGGGCGTACTACAATAAGGTCTGAACCAATGTTGTCCACTTCGGATTTGATAAGATTGGTGACGCTACCCATAAGAGAGAGTATGAGTATAATACTGGCCACGCCTATAGCGATACCAAGACAGGTTAGAAAAGAGCGGGTGCGGTTTTCTTTGATGGATGTTTTTGCTAGCTTGAAATGGGTGCGCAATAATAATGGCATTATTTATTCCTCCGATGTTTTTTATGGTTGTCGTTTTCGATGGGCTCAATATCCCCCAGGATGACCTCCGGGGTGACTTTGCGTTTTTCAATTTTAACACTAATAGGCTGCGGAAGATTGTGGTCGGCGACAGTCTTGACATCGGTATCTATTTGGCCATCTAGCATATTGATAACCCTAGTAGCATAAGTAGTAAGGGAAGGGTTGTGTGTAACCATAATAATAGTATTGCCTTCCTGATGGATAGACTTAAGCTCTTCCATAACAATATGAGAAGAGCGAGAATCTAGATTACCGGTAGGCTCATCCGCTAAGATAATTTCTGGATTGCCTACGATAGCACGGGCAATAGCTACGCGCTGTTGCTGGCCACCGGAGAGCTGGTAAGGGAAATAATATTCGCGTTCGTCTAGATGAAAACGCTTCAAGGTAGACGAGGCGTTTTTGAGGCGAGAAGTCTTGGAGTAGCCTGTATATACTAGAGGTAGAGCGACGTTTTCGATGATGGGCAAATCTTCGATAAGATTAAAATCTTGGAAAATAAAACCGATTTTCTTAGCACGAAGGCGTGCTTGACGTCGCGACGAAATACCGGCGACATCTTCACCGTTTAGGATGTATTCTCCGCTTGATGCTCTGTCTAGAAGGCCAATGATATTAAGTAGGGTGGTCTTACCGCAACCACTCGGACCCATTATCATAATAAATTCGCCACGTTTGATGGTGAGATCGAAATCTTTCAGAGCGAAAGATTCGGTGTCGCCATATCCGTAGCGTTTGGTTAAACTTTTTAACTCTATAATTGTATTTTTGCTCACCACTTTTTCTCCATGTAGTTTGTTTTATTTTGGCGAAAGCGAGAGAGTACATAATCCTCAGTGCTTAGAGCCGCCTAGTTACCTTTATTCTTATATAAAAGCGGAAAACTTCGTTTTCGTATATTTCGTCTAAAACATTTATTATAATAAATGTTTTATTCTCGATTCACGTAAAAGCACAGCTTTTACTGCTTTTATTGATAAGGTAACTTGGCGGAAGCGAGAGGATTCGAACCTCCGGTACGGTTGCCCGCACACACGCTTTCCAAGCGTGCTCCTTAAACCACTCGGACACACTTCCGTCCTAAAGATATTTTAGCATACTTTGGATTAAAAATGTGCTATTTTTTGTTTAATATTGTCAAATTTTCTATATGTGGGGTGCGAGGGAAGAAATTGAATGGTTGCACTTTGGTAATACGGTATTTATTGAGCAGAGCAGCAACATCGCGAGCCTGGGTGGCTGGGTTGCAAGACAAATATATTAGGGATGGCGGAGTGATTTCTAGAAGCCTGTTGATTAATTTATTGTCGCAGCCGGCGCGAGGTGGGTCCAGTATCACTGTAGTGTCTGGGGTGATATAGCCTAGGGCGTCTTCGGATTTTGTCAATATAGATTTGACATTTTGGAGACCATGAATGTTATTGAGGGATTCCCGATGAGCTGATTTATTGGACTCTACCAGAGTGAGGTGGTGGTCGCGAGCCACAGACAGACCGATGGTACCTACGCCAGAGTAGAGATCTAAAACTTTGTCTGTAGTGGTGTGTTTTTTGATTTCTTTTAGAGCCAATTCGTAGACGGGGAGATTAATCTGGAAGAAACCGTTGGGAGAATAAGAATAGGTGTAGCCAAGAATAGTGTCGGTGAGGGGAAGGAAAGATGGATGAGGTCTACCGTTTTCATATAATCCGCCAGATACTTCACCAGACTGGTTACATCTAAGTAAAAGTGACTGATACTTACGAGCTTCCTCGTGGCGAAAGTTAAGTCCTGATATTATCTCAGTGGCTTTTTGGAAGATTTCGGGGCGCTCGATGGAAGACTTGTTGATAGGAATCTTACGATGAGAGCCGCGAGCGTGAAAAGCTAAATCTATTTGGCTGGTGGTATTGTTCCAATAAAGGGCGTATTCCATTTTGTTACGATAATGATATGAATCACCATCTGTAATGACAGGTGGCACTAAGATATCTACGTGGTGTTCGCGGAAGATTTCCTCTACTAGAGCTGATTTCTCGATATTTTCCTCTGCCCAGTCTAAAATTTGCCAGGGGGAGGTAGACAGAAAACAGTCGTCTTGCGGCTGGACTCTATATGGCGAAGATGCACTAATCTCTGTAGCGATAGCTTCGTAATAGTGAGACTTTTTCTTAGTAAGATCGTATTTTGCAACATCCTCGCCCGGAAGAGCATTCCAGAAAAATATCTTGCGGCCATCTGACATAGTGCCAAGAGTCTGACCGCCAGGGATAAATTTATCTACGTGAATCATAGGAGTATTATAGCAGATTGTCTATTGATTTTGTACGCAGCGAACAGAATGCCCTAAATACCTCAAGAAGTTATTGGTTGAGTTCACAGAACCGCTATTTAAATATAAACGATAAGCATATTCGGCGGAACGGATACTAGATGACCAATAATAGCCCCCGTAGCCGCGATAATATACCAGAGTCATAGAGGATTTGGGTGTTGTCTACTGTTTGGTCTATGCCAAAGCCATCACCTGACTAGAAGAGTCTGGCTGATGTTTGGTCTGATTGGGCGGACTGGGATGGGTGGGCGGACAGTTGCTGGTCTACTGGGCAGACTTGGTAACCATGGATGTTTGGATATCCGTCTATTTCTGCTGAGTGGTGGGTTGATGAATAATATAGCTATAGCAGCTAGTACTACAGAAAGACTGGTGACTATGGCTTTGATAGTACCTGGGTGCAAAGTAGTAATGTAAGATTTAACATTTTTTATTATGGACATTGTATGGCCTCTTGGTTATTAATAATATAATAATGCTTTTTGGGTAAAAATGCAAGGGATTTGATGACCTAAGGTGTTGTTGCATAAATCATACGATGTCTGGTCGCACCTCTATTGGACACACTCTAGGGCTGTTCAGCCAAGCCTATGGTCCCAATAATAGAGGTTGCGATCAGGCTTCAGGTTAATTATACACCAAGGCCATGGCCTAATTATTATTTGGGTGTTTGCTTTTTATATGAAAATATGTTAGAATATAATTAATTATGTCGGCAGAA
The DNA here is from genome assembly GCA_017420185.1 of Candidatus Saccharimonadota bacterium. Taxonomy (GTDB): domain Bacteria; phylum Patescibacteriota; class Saccharimonadia; order Saccharimonadales; family Saccharimonadaceae; genus Nanosyncoccus. Next base: position 12,980 of record JAFOJM010000022.1, read on the forward strand.
GAATTGCTAAGGTCAACAGAAAAATCTGCACTCACCAATACACAACACATCTCTAGTGTAAGTGGTAAGGGTGCTAAAATTAAATCACGTAAAAAACTAGCTTCATGGGGTGCTACTGGTCTAATTGTAGCCATGGTAGCCGTAGCGGCAATAATTTTTAGCTCCGGTAATCTTATCCCCGCTAAGATACAAGAGCGACTAATAGAAGAAACTGATGTGCAATATGCTGATATGGTGGCCAGTAAAATGTTGGCTTTTCAGCAGGCACTGTATCAGGGGGACATACCAGATGATACGGCAGAAAATCTCAAGGTCGATGGGATATCAGTGGGGTATATGGACGACGGAGAATTCATAGAAGACAACAAAAGTGGTGTAAGTAGCGTACTAAATACTGGTAACGAAATAATCACAGCGGATGATTTTATCACTAAGGTATATGAAGATATTAATATATACAACGCTATAAACGATGCAACATATGGTAGAGCTGCTGGGTATTATGATGAGGAAGCGTACAAAATAATAGAAGAGATCGGCACATCACGTAATAATTATTCTCGCGATACTAGTATAGCAGAAGTGATGGATAAAAGAATGGGAGAAGGAAGTGATGTGCGCGTGAATAGTGTGTCACTGGTAGAAGAAACCGAAGAAGACCCTGATACGGGCGAAACTATAACTACTTACCAATACGAGGAAAACGGCCCTGCGGCAAGATCCGGCAATGAAGCTGAAGAATTTGTAGAGTCGGTACGTACCAAAATCACCGCAGCCGACATCACCGAATCTACACTAGAGTCTGCAGACAGCTTAAAGGTGGCAGACACTATATCTAAGGAACAGAGATCTAGTTTGTTTTACCTGCTCTTTATGGAGAATGTAAGTAAAATGAAGGCTGGCGATGGTAATGAATCACAGATAAATGAGGCGATGAATTATTTATACAAAACTTCAGAGACCGAGGTAGTGGATGTTCGTACCGGCGAGGTTATTAAAATGAGTGGTACTGCACTAGATTCGCCAAGTTTATATGCGGTGCTAGCCGGTAGCGACAACCTTAATATGGAAATGGTAGGGAATTATTCTTCGGACAGAATACTAAAAACTACGGAAAATCAGATAGGTATAAATAATGGCTCTGCAGATATAATAATAGACACAGTGACTTCTACTGATGATAAAACAAAGGGGTCTGTGGGAAGATTTATTTACGATGATACAGCAACTGGGTCAGCTGAGATATTAAATAAAGTAACCCCCACAGTAAATGCATCTTTAGTGGAAAACTCTTATAGTACTCTTGAAGGTATAAACGCAGGGGAGTTTCTAGTGGAAGGTGCAGTAAATGTAGGGAAGCGCTTAGCTAAGGCTAGTGGCGCAACAGCTGGTAGTGAGGCAGCAGCTGCTGCTTATGGGCGACTAAATGCCAAGATATTAGCACTGGAGGCTAAATCTGACAGAATGAAGAGAAGTCCGTTTGACATAACATCGCGAAATACATTTTTGGGGTCTATAGTGTATAATTTTGCGGTGGCAGGAAGTAGATTTAGTGGAATGTTCAGTAAAATAAATACATTTTCTGCAGCTGTGGGGCAGGCCACGATATCACTAATATCCAGTACTTATGCGGATGGAGATGTAAACTACTTAGACAAAATAGGTGACTGTGAAACCTATGCCACTATTGGAGCAGTAGGCTCAGCGCAATGCTCGGAAATTGCAGTATTTGATACATCTACACTAAATAATCCCTTTGGAAATCCGGATTTTATAAATTTCATAGAGGAAAATACCACACTAGATGATAATGGTGTGCGCACAATAAATGATGGGTCGGACCTGGCAAGATTTATCATATATAACGATGAGCGTAAAACACCATTAGGTGTGACTGATGGTGGAATATTGGATTCACTATCTAATGAATCTGGGTCGGTACCTTTTATAAGTAGTATACTTAGCTTGATAGAGATTTTCTTTGGGGCTGACGAAGAAGATATGCGAATAGCCACTGGGGAGGCTTTTGTAAACTCTGAAGATAACGCTGACTGGGAAACATACAAGTACGCACAGAGATATATATCACTTGCACGTGCTACTGCGATATTAAAACAATATTCTAGTGATAGCACCGCTTATAATAGTATGAAATATTTTGAAGGTAGCGAAAATCCCGTAGTAGCTTACAAAAATCATTATTATAATGATATTGCTGTAAATAAGTAGTTTATTAGTGTTGTTGCATAAATCATACAATGCCTGGTCGCACCTCTATTGGACACACTCTAGGACCGTTCGGCCAAAGCCTATGGTCCCAATAATAGAGGTTGTGACCAGTCTTCAGGCTATTTATGTAACAATATCTAGTTTATTTATTTATATCCACTACATCTTCCACGCTAGTGATAATAACTTGATTGTCTTGAAAATTTTTGACAAGACACTTGCGACGAGTAGGGTCTAGCTCAGAAAATACATCATCTAGCAAAATAAGTGGACGCTTACCGGATTTAACATGGATAAGGTCGGCCTCTATAAACTTGAGTGCCAAAATTACCGACCGAGACTCGCCCCGCGAGGCTGAGCCATCAGCGTGAGTATGATTAAAACTAAAGACATAATCATCGCGATGAATGCCGAAGCTAGTATGTCCCAGGTAATGGTCTTTATCAAAGTTGGTTTCTAGAGTGTGGAGATATTTATTGCTATCGGTAGAGGTGATATTGGTTTGATAAAGAAGATTAACTTCATCATGATTATCCGCAATGGAGCGATAGGTGGGTGTAAGACATGAGTTAATTTCTTGAATAAAACGATGTCTCATATCGTACAAATCTGTGCCATATTTGGATAATATAATATTCCAGGAAAACACAGACTCCGGCGATAAGGTATCGGATTTTAATAATTCGTTGCGTTGACGAATGGCTTTGTCGTATTTGGAAAGGGCCGTAGCGTAGGAATCGTCAAACTGGCTAAAAATTCTATCAAAATATGTGCGGCGACGTGAGGGGGCGTGGTCTATAAGATTGAGATCTGAAGGCTGAAAAAGCACCACTGGGTACTTACTTTTGCTGGGGAGGCGGCGGGTTTTTTTATTCATACTAGTGAATGTCTTGACAGTACCATCATAAGTAACAACACTAGACTCTCCGCTACTATATATTATTTCCGCTCGGTAATAATCTGTACCACGCTTGATAATATCTGGGTCGGTAGCACGAAAACTTTTACCTTGGGTCAAGATATAGATGGCCTCAAGTACGGATGTTTTACCGCTACCGTTTTCACCTAATATAAGTGAGGTATTGTGGGTACATTGTAATGTATAGGTGGCGTGATTGCGGAAATTAAATAATTTAATGGAGTCAATAATCATGAGTTGAGCGGCATTACAATGTGGGTATAATTGGTGGATTTTTCATTGCGGATAACTATAGGCGCAACACGATCGGAAAAATCGAACCTAAGGTTTTTTTCATCCAAAGCATTTAGAGCATCCAGTAAAAACTTAGAGTTAAGGTTGATTTTGCCGGATTTATCCACTGTAGTATTGATAATAGAATCGTTTTCGCCAAATTCGTTTGCGATAGATTTTACCAAAAAAACGTCTGGCTCTGTAGCTTCACAAACAATAGCTCCACCTACAGACCGAGCAAAGAGAGCAGCAAGCTTGGTAATGCGCGCTAATTCTTCGCGGTCTAAGGTAAGGTGAATATTACAGTCTTTAGGGATGAGCTTTTGATAGTCAGGGAAGCTAGCATCTATTAGTTTGGAAATTATTTCTATTTCACCTAGGCGGAAACGTACAAGGTCTTCATTGAAAGTAATTTCCACCTCTTCGGCGTCATCATTAATAGAGCGTAGTACCTCTTGGAGGGAGCTAGATGGCACGATAGCTTTAACTTCACTTTCTACGTTGTTGATAATTTTTTTCTCGGCTAAACGGTAACCATCGGTAGCGGCTATAGCCAAAGTATGATCTACGGTATTAAAATATACACCAGTAAGAGCCGGGCGAGTGAGGTCATTGGAACTAGCGATAGCTACTTGACCAACACTAGCTTTAAAATCATCCGTGTTGATTTTATAAACTACTGCAGATGTCTCATTTATTTCTGGGAGCTCTGGAAAATCGTCGGCCAGAGTACCATTGATAGTAGATGAATATTTGCCAGCGGTGATAGTAACTTTAGTATCGGTAGATGATATTTCTATAATTTCACCCCTAGGGAGGTTAGATACAAACTCAGCAAGTAACTTGGCTGGTACGGTAACTACTCCATCTTCGGAGTCTGATACTGGTAAAAAGTCTACTATAGCCATATCTAGGTTAGTGGTAGTGAGTGAGACTTTTTTATTGTCTACACGTATAAGAACGTTGTTTAATATAGGTAATGTAACTTTACCTATAGCTATACGACTGACATTATTTAAAGCTTTACTTAGTTTGGTTTGTGTGACTTTGATTTTCATAAAGTTTCCTTTCTATAATTATTATTAATATTTATAAATAAATTGTAGTAGTAATAGTAGGGTATGTGGAAAAGTGGAAAAGATTGCTTATTTACAGGGGCGGTGTGGCTGTGAAAAAGTCGGTGGGAAAGGTGGGAAAACTTAGTGGGAAACATTAGAAATACACATATTGTGACTATGGATGTAAAAAATGCACAAAGTTTTGCGTGCAAAATACACAAAGTTTTACAAACAGATATGCACAGGTTTTCCACATGAACAAATTTTTTATCCATATATATTCTCCTTGATTTCTTCGATTTGATCGCGTAGGGAAAAGTCTTTTTTGAGATCGGAATCTATTTTGCGAATACCGTGCATTACGGTGGTGTGATTTTGGAGACCGACTTCAGTGGCTATTTTGGTAGTACTGAGATTTAATTCTTTGGATAGCAAAAACATAGCGACTTGTCGGGCGTTTTTGATATTGGATACACGGGAGCGGCTGCGGATATCTTTGGGGGAAAGATTGAAGTATTTGGCTACTTTGTCGACAATCTGCTTGGCTGAGGCGGGGCGGAGCCTGGATTGCTTATTAATATTAACGGCGCCGTTTTTGATGAGCTCTAGTGGTGTAACACCTCGTACTTCGGACATTAATAATATAGTAGAGAATTCGCCTTCTAGATCGCGAATGTTGGTATTGACATTTTCGGCGATATATTCGATAGCTTCTGGCTCGATATCTATATCGGATAGCTCGGCTTTGGCTCGTAAGATGGCGCATTTGTCTTCGAATTTGGGGAGTTGAAGATCAAAGGCGCCTGCCCAGGTAAGACGTGAGGCTAAGCGCTCGTCGACTGTCTTAATCTGGCTAGGGAGACGGTCTGAGGTGACGATGATTTGCTTGTTGAGTTGATAGAGGTCATTGAAGATATTGAAGAATTCTTCTTGGGATTTCTCCTTATTAACAATAAACTGAAAATCATCTACAATGAGGCAGTCTAGTTTGCGAAACTTAAGATTGAATTCTTTACCCTTACCACTCTGAATGGCGTCGATAAAGTCTGAATAAAAATGCGAAATAGGTGTGTAGAATATTTTGAAGTCTGGGCGGGTTTTTAGGATTTCATTACCAATAGCTTGCACGAGATGGGTTTTACCTAGCCCTGGGCCACCGTAAAGAAAAAACGGATTGTAGCGGTCGCCCGGTGACGAGATGATATTGCGAGCTGCAGATACGGCGAGGTCGTTGTTGGAGCCAACAATAAAATTATCTAGGGTGTATTTTTGATTGAGACCGGTAGAGTGGTAAGGGTCTAGGCTGGTCTTGGCTTTACGAATATATGGCTTAATGGAAGGCGTAGTATGAGTAATTTCACGAGGACGAGGGGTGACTTTGGTATTTGATGAAACTTCGAAGGTGACATCGGATACGCCGATATTATTGTGCTCTAGGGCTGATTTGATAGTATCTAAATAACGATTGTGTAGTTGCTTAACAAAGAAGGAGTTTTTAACACCTATAACGATATGTCCGTCATCGGTAGATAAAAGCGATGTGTCTTGAAACCAGGTGGAAAAATTAGCAGCTGATATTTGTTGCTCTATTTCGGCTAGTGCGTTTTTCCAAACGTCATACATTGATAGACCTCCTTTTGGATAATTATAGCACAGGATGGTGAGTTTTCCACAGGTTTGTGAAATAAAAATAATATGGTGTGATATGTAAAATGGTTAACAGAGAAAGAGTTTTCCACAATTATGGCGAAATCTCTAAAAAAGATGTGGAAAACTCTTTGAAAATTGTGGAAAAGTGTGGTATACTATATAAAGAATTTGAAAAAATAAAAGGATAAGGAATAATATTATGCCAAAGAGAACATATCAGCCACACAAAAGACAGCGCAAGCAGGAGCATGGCTTTATGAAGCGAAATGCTAGTAAAAATGGGCGAAAAGTACTAGCTAGGCGTCGTATAAAAGGCCGCGCTAAGTTGGCTGCCTAATAAAAGTAATTTATTATATAGTACATAGATAAGAGTAAGCGAAATTTATAGGTTTTGTTTGGGTGTTGGCTACTATATTGTACTAATTGTATTTTAGAAGCTATGCTTTGATGTATGTGTTGAAGCTCTGGCTTTCCAGTGCCACGATTTGTGTAAAGGCGAATTGTGGCTTGATGATCCTTAATATTAGTAAATAATATATAGAAATAGACTTTAAACATATAGTGTATAATAATATACGAAAGAAGATATTATGCTAAATAAAAAATATCGGTTTCATTCGCGGGGTGGCGTGAGATACGTATATCAGAAAGGTAAGACAATTCGTAAGCCGAAGATGTCGTTGGTTTTTACTGAGAATACTCGCGGATATACACGTATAGCAGTAGTAGTGTCAAAGAAGGTGGATAAGACAGCGGTGGGTAGAAATAAGATAAGACGAAGAGTATACGAAGCTATACGGCTGAATTTTGATGATTTGCCAAAGAAAACTGATTATATTTTTGTAGTGTACGCCAAGAGTGTGGCTGTGATGCCTTTTGGTGAGCTAGAGAAGGTTTTGAGTGAACTAGTACAAGAAGCTAAGGTGTGTTATAATAAATAAAATGAACGGGAAAAGTGTGAAGAAATATGTATACTGGGGGATATTTGTATTATTTGTGATGGGGTCTATATTAACTGGTGGCCCGTTTAATCTGATAGACATAATAGTAGTGCGGCCAATAGTAAATATATTGTTTGTAATATTTAACTTGGTGCATGATTTTGGCTTAGCAATAATAATATTTACAGTGCTAGTAAAGCTGTGTATGTGGCCACTTACTAAGCGGCAGCTTAACCAGACAAAGTTGATTCGTAAAATACAGCCAGAATTGACGCAGATAAAAAAGAATTGTAAAGGCAATAAGCAGCTAGAGTCTTTGCAGACGATGGATCTTTACAAGAGGTACAACGTGAAGCCTTTTGCGTCGATAATAACGCTTATTATACAGCTACCTATATTTATTGCGATTTTTTCGGCAATACGGGTGATAGCTACACCTTTGCCGCAAGATAATCTCAATAATCGTGCATACGACATAGTGGCGTATGAGGGATCGGAAATTAAGGTTTTGGAAGAAAAGCAAGATGTGTATTTGGCTGATTTGCAAAACAATGATATTCCGGCAGAAGAGAAGACGGAGTATGATTTTCATCCGCAGCTATTTGGGGTGATAAATCTAGACGTAAAGGCCAGTGATGCGCTAATGGGGAAATTTAGTTGGAGTGCACTGTTTATACTGATATGTGCTGTGATGGCGTCGGTAGTGCAGTATTGGGCTACCAAGCAGCAAATGCCATCCGGTAAGAGTGAAAAGAAAAAGAAGTTCCGTGATATAGTGCGAGCAGCAAAGGAAGGTAAAGAAATAGATGAGTCGGAGATAAGTAGTATGACTACCGGGCAGATGTCAATGATGATGCCGATAATGATGTTTATTATAATGTTTAATTTGAATGGTGCATTGGCGTTTTATTATTTCCTAAGCAACGTGTTTACAGTAATACAGCAAAGAATAGTACTTAAAAAAGTAGATGCAGAAATAGATGCTAGCACCGATAAGGCAGTACTAAAAGAACTAAGAAATATACAAGAAGCCCAAGTGGTAGAAAACAAAAAAACAGGAACAAAAATAACAAGAATTTCTGTTAAGGATAATAAAAAGAAAAGGAGAAAATAAATGAATAAAGATGAATCTATAAGATTTGCTGCGAGATACTTGGAGGATCTACTGAGTTTCTTCGGGATAAATGTGGCAGTGACATCTACAATAGATGACGATGTGATACAACTGGCGGTGCCATCTACTTCGCTGAACTCTTTGCTGATAGGCAAAAATGCGGACAACCTTAGAGCATTGCAGCATATAGTGTCGATGGCGCTGGTGTCGAAAGGTGCTGAGGCGACACGGGTAAATGTGGATGTGGCGAGCTACAAGCAGCACAGGGCTGAGCGAATAGCTGAAAAGGCTGAAAAGTGGATAGCTAAAATACGCCAGACTGGTCAGCCGATGACGGTGGACTTAAATGCGGCGGATAGGCGAGTGGTGCATAAGCTAGCGGGGGACTACTCGGATATTATGACTCACTCTGAAGGTGAAGGACGAGAGAGGAAGTTAATAATAGAGAAAAAGGCTGAGTAAATTCGTGAATATTATAAAAAGAGAGGCGGTGGGCCTCTTTTTGTATGATGGGTTGTTGCTGTATAGATTACCATGTTTGAAAGTTACAGATGAATACTATGTGGTGGTTGCATTATCTACTGCATCTTGCCAGCCGCGATCTGACCAAACTACAAAATCTGGATAGTAGGGTATTCTCGTGGTGGTGCCGTGGTGGACTTAGCCGCTAAAGCTATCAATGAACATATTGGCGACTATAGTATGGCTCCGGACGATTTTTACGCCTACACTTTTGGCGCATCTCGTGCCAGTGTGGAGGAAACAAAATACACCAATATCCACGACGTAAAAGATGGCAACGATCTATTGCTAGGCTATGTCTTCCCAGAGGTATGGGGATTTTATAATACTGGCACTTATGAAGAAATCCACCCAGCAGATCTAGGAATCACCACTTCGGTAATAGATATTACAGATCTAGCCGATAGCTCTAGAGCTATCAATCTGCTGTCATCCAACGATGGTCTCACAGTAGAAGTAGGCACTATGAACGGCAAAGATTTTATGGATTCATGGATAGAATTTGTTACAGCAAATGGCCTCACTCGTGAATATTTTGATTCTGCCGTCAAGCCGCCACTATCTGCCCTGATGCAGGCATACCAACTACGCACCATAGATAAGCAAAGCGAATTTCTAGATTTTATCAAAGACACAAATAGGGGCATGCTTGGCATGGTTGCCGCAAACGCTTTTGCAGACCTGATGACTGGTGGCTATGGTGAAACTATGGAAGAAGCGCTAGCCAACTTCCCACCCTACTAAGATCTCACTAAGATTCTCAAAGGCACCGCCACCGATGCTGATGTCGACAATTTTCTTAGCTACCTTACTGCCTATATAGGAGAATACGAAGATTATGAAGCTAGGATGGGTATCACTCTTCCCGTCACAGAGACAGAATTTGCCACTATCAAAGATAGCGTGCCTAAGCTAATCAAAGCATTGTCGCCATTTATTATTGCTGATGCGGCATACACCAGGGGAACATACGGCGAGAATTATTCACTATTTTATACCTATACGCTAGTTTCTCGGGCAGAAAGTCTTGTTATCGGGCACATCCCAGAGAGCATTATGCCTATTTTAAAAAGTCTCATCCCGGCAGATATTAATGACGGCTCCGCCAACGACAACGTGGCCGTGGAAGCTGATACTCCTATCCCAAATACTGGCACTTTGACTCATGAAGATGAGTCTGAAGCGGAATATATCATCCCGGCGGAGCTAATAGTGGTAATATCCATCTCCTCGCTAATAGCTATATTTTACCTGATACAAAACCGCAAGCGTAGTAAATAAATTTTTGACGATACTACATGATTCGCCAGTATTGAGGATTATTGCCACTCGTCAAGATCGTCTTCTTGGCAGAATTTACAGAGATGGATAAATTCATCCTCAGGATCTAGTGGCGAGCCACATACATCGCACCTACCCATATTAATCTTCCTCTGGGACAATGGCTAGGTGTGCTTCGTCTAGTTGAACTTGGTCTACTGCCGATGGGGAATCCATCATCAGGTCTACGCCAGAGCCATTCTTAGGAAAGGCTACTATGTCGCGGATGTTTTCTACGCCTTCTAGTACCATAAAAATACGGTCCAGTCCAGGCGCACAGCCAGCATGAGGTGGAGCACCGTATTTGAACGCATTTAGCATACCACCAAAGCGAGCCTCTACATAAGCATTGTTGTAGCCGAGGATATTGAATACTTTGTACATGATGTCTGGACTGTAATTACGTACGGCGCCAGAACAGACTTCGTAGCCGTTCATTACCATATCGTACTGGTCTGCTAGTATTGCCAGCTTGTCAGCGTCAGTCTTGGCGGCCTCTAGTGCAGCCAGGCCACCCTTTGGCATAGAGAATGGGTTGTGGCCAAAATCCAGCTTGTGATTAGTATCATCCCATTCGTAAAAAGGGAAGTCCATCACCCAGCAGTAGGCTATCTCGTCTGGAGCCTTCAGCCCAAAATGATCAGCAAAAGCAATGCGTAGCTGCCCCAGGACTTTATTCACTAATTTGCGAGTATCGGCACCAAAGAATACTGCATCACCATCTGTAGCACCAGTGCGTTCTTTGATGGCGGCAAGCTCTTTGTCTGTAAGGAATTTGGCGATAGGCGACTTAGCCTCACCATCTACATATAATATATATGCCAAACCACCAGCACCAAGCTTGCGAGCCTGGGCGGTAAATTCGTCTATCTCACGGCGAGTAAGGGAAGCAGCGCCTTTTACACAGAGGGCTTTTACGCATTCGGTCTTAAAGACTTTGAATTCAGTCTTTTCGAACGCATCAGTGAGATCTATTAGTTCCATGCCGTAGCGAAGGTCTGGCTTGTCTACACCATAAGTATCCATGGCGAATTCATACGGCAAGCGTGGCACCTGACCACCCTTTGGGATATAGGCTTTGGCAGGCTTGGAATTAATCACGAGTTTTTTATTGGTAAACTTAGTAGCTAGTTCTATATACAGTGGTTCTATAGCTTGACGCACAGTCTCGCCGTCTTCTACAAAGGCCATTTCCATGTCTAGTTGGTAAAAATCTCCGTAGAGTCTATCGGCACGCGGATCCTCATCACGGAAACAAGGAGCAATCTGGAAATATTTGTCTACGCCACCCACCATGAGGAGCTGCTTGAACTGCTGTGGCGCTTGTGGCAGAGCATAGAACTTACCCGGGTGCAGTCTAGACGGCACTAGAAAATCCCGTGCACCCTCCGGAGAAGAATTAGCAAGTATTGGCGTGGTGATCTCGGTAAAGCCGTGATTATACATATATTCGCGAATAAATCTATAGTAATCTGAGCGACGCTGTAATAATATCTGCATGCTGGGGCGGCGAAGATCTAGATAGCGATATTTGAGTCGGAGCTCTTCGGAAGATCTCTCGCCATCATCGTGAGTATTTACTGGCAAAGGTTCGGATTTATTTAGCAATTCCAGTTCAGACACTACTAGCTCTATTTTGCCAGTAGGAATGTGAGGGTTTACTAGCTCCGGTGCGCGCTCGCGCATGGTGCCAGTAGCTTTTAAGACAAATTCATCGCGGACGGTTTCGGCAAGTTTGAAGGATTTTTCAGTCTCTGGAGTAACGACTAGCTGGATAATGCCGGTGTGGTCGCGCAAGTCTATAAAGATGAGGCCACCGTGGTCGCGGCGAGAGTTGACCCAACCTTCTACCATTACAGTTTTGCCCAAAAAATCATGTAAGTTTTCTACTAAAATTCTCATAGGGTATATTATATCATCTTTCGGGGGAGAATGAAAGCATTGAAAAAGTGCCGTCGGGTGACGACACTTATACATTCACCTTGGTATCTACAACGATATCTTGGTTGCTTGCGAGTATTACATTGATGATACCGCTCAGATAATTGTCAACCTGGCCAGGGCAGCGACCAATGAGCTTAGAGGCGTCGAAAAGTTCGTAGACTTCGTCGCAGGTAAGCGGAATCAGCGAATCGTCATTGATGCGGAAGGCCATCTCGTTTTTAACTCTGTCAGGCGGAATGGTACCGTCCTTAACAGCCTTCCCGAGAGTCAGCGATATCTCGCGGACCCTGGCGTGCATAGTTTGGCGATCAGCGCCTTTTTCGACGGCCTTCATGATGATGGCCTCGGTGGCCATAAAGGGAAGCTCCGCGTCGAGGCGAGCATTAATGACACCGCGGTTGATGACGAGTCCATCAATGACATTGCTACAAAGTATGAGAACAGCGTCAGTGGCACGGAAAGCATCGGGAATGTAAATCCTGCGGCCGGCCGAGTCGTCAAGAGTGCGCTCGATCATCTGGGTGGCAGCGGTCTGCCATGCCATGGTGGGAAGACCGCTGATAAACCTAGCAAGTGAACAGATGCGCTCGGAGCGCATAGGATTACGCTTGTAGGCCATAGCGGAAGAACCGATTTGGTTTTTGGCGAAAGGCTCCTCGATCTCCTTGTCGTGCTGAAGCAAGCGAATGTCTAGCGCCATCTTGTGAGCAGATGCGGCGATGGCGGCAAGGGTGTTTAAGGCCTGGAAATCCAGATTGCGCGGATAGGTTTGACCAGAGACTGGGAAAATTTGGAATCCATTATCTGGTACTGTGAATCCAAAATTCGCAGCAATGATCATTTCGAGAGCTTTGCACTTAGACTCGTCGCCGTGGAAGAGTTTCATAAAGGTTTCGCTAGAGCCAGTGGCACCGCGACAGCCGAGCATCTTGAGCTGGGATATAACGAAGTCGAGCTCAGAGAGATTATCCGCAAAGTTTTGCAGCCAAAGACTGGCGCGTTTGCCAATTGTAGTAGGCGTAGCAGGCTGGTAATGTGTATAGCCCAGCGTGGGCGTGGACTTCTCCTTCTTTGCAAAATCTGCCAAGAGTTTAATGACTCCGAGCAGCTTGCTACGGACGAGCTGCAACGCATCGCGGATGTTGAGGATGTCAGTATTGTCCGTGACATAACACGAGGTGGCGCCGAGGTGGATGATGCCGGCAGCAGATTTGGCTTGCTGGCCGAAAGCATACACGTGAGCCATTACGTCGTGCCGGACTTCTTTCTCGCGAGCATTGGCTACATCATAATTGATGTCGCCGGCGTATTGTTCCATTTCGGCGATTTGCTTGTCTGAAATGTCTAAGCCCAGGATTTGCTCGGCTTTTGCTAAAGCTATCCAGAGGCGGCGCCAAGTAGAGAATTTGCGGTCGTCTGAAAAAATGTGATTCATCTCAGCGCTAGTGTAGCGCCCGTCGAACGGTGAGTGATAAGTACTTGTGTCCATAATAAGCCTCCTGTAAAGGTACAAATTTCGCACCGAGGGGTGCGATGGTGATATTGTAACATAATTTTGTAGTGGTGGCAAATTTGACGATTTGATTAATTATCAAGGAGGTAGTCTAGTAAGATTTGAGTAGTGAAGAAGCCTACCAGAGATTCGTTGCCGTCTAATACGAGAAAATAATAGCTATTAGTGCGCTCTATTTCGTCTACAGCAAACTCAAGCGTGTCGGTAATATGAAGGTAATTTACATGCGGGTCGATATATTTGCTGGCGCGACTAGTGATCTTAATTTCTAGTGCGTTGAGAGCTTCGGTGTGGATAACACCTAGTATTTTGTCGTGTGTATCTACTACGGGGAAATTGGTAAAGCCAGACCTATAGAGCTTGTCTAATACTAGTGGCCCTAAGACCTCGTTGTCTCTTACAAAAATCATCTTGGACTTTGGCACCATTAAGTCTCCGATGATTCTGCTATCAAAGCTCATGATAGCGGCGATACGGCCTCGATCGCGAGTGCTGAGTATACTACGGGGTGTGCGTCGCATAATGTCGATAAAATCAGCAGTAGAGGTGGGAGTGTATTTGGTGGGCCGAGGCGCTGATTTGGCGCGATAGCGCTCTAGTTTGGGATCAATGGCTTTTACAAACTTTCGCAGTAGACTGTCAAACATGATATAATATATTATAGCATTAAAGGAGTAATATGAAAAAGTTTACAGGATTTTCTGTGTGGGGAATAGTAGTGGGGGTATTGGTAGTGGCTCTGCTGGGAGTAGCTACTTATTCTATAATAGATGGCAATAATAAAGCTACGGATTTTGATAAATATGATTTTTATTCGGTGATAGAAGGCAATAAGGACAACGGTAATATCGGTGACCACGTAAAGGGTAATGCCGATGCGCCAGTAATGATATATGAGTATGCGGATTATCAGTGTTCTGGCTGTGCGTCTGCCAACCCAAAAGTAAATCAGCTAATAAAAGAGTTGGATGGTAAGCTGGGGGTAGTATATCGTAGCTTTATTTTGAAATATCACAATAATGGCACCGCGGCTGCATCTGCAGCTGAGGCGGCCGGGTTGCAGGGGTATTGGAAAGAGTATGCGGATAAGCTGTTTGAAGAGCAGGCTGAGTGGGCGAGTGCTTCGGCATCGGAGAGAACTGCGCTGTTTGATAAATATTTTGAGGAGGTAACATCTGGCAAGGGTGACATAGAGAAATTTAACAAAGATATTGCCAGCGAACAGGTCTCAAAGAAGATCAGTTTTGATATGGGAATAAGTCAGAGGATGGACATAGCGGCTACACCAGCTTTTTATATTGATGGGCAGCTAATCAAGTGGAATGATGCGGGTGAGGTAACTATAAACGGCAAAACTATTTCGTGGGATTCGGCGCGTACTGGTGATGAATTTGTAAAATTATTTAAAGATGTAGTAAACGCCAAGCTTGGTAAATAGGATAAGTATATAGTGGTGGTACATTATCTACTGTATTTTTAAAATTAAGAGAACTATAAAGTAGTAGATAGGATATAATATAGCCGCCATGAAGGGCGGCTATATTACCGAAAATTAGATTTCGATAAACTCTTGCCATGAGGCAGGAGGTATTTTGGACTTTTTGCGCTCTGCGGAGCGCGAGAGTCTTTTGATACGCATGTATCTAAAATTCTCCTTTAATTAACGTTGCTCTACGACCGACCCACCTCGCGAAGACTGTATGTCTATTGGGAATAAATGAGCAACAAAGTATATTTTAACAAAGGTTGTTCAAAAGTGCAAGCAAAAACTGGTATAATAAGATATATGAAAAAGCGTGGGCGAATGAAATTTCACCAAATTAAGACGTGGCAGCTGCTGGTGGTACTGGTGCCGTTGCTTTTTGTGGATGCTACATTGCTACGTATGGACCATATAAGGATGACGGAACTGCGCGATGCGGTGCTGGCGGCAGATGCCAGTGAGAACGATGAAGCAACTATGCGGGCACTGGAAGAGCTAAAGAGCTTTGTGTTTTCCAATATCGTAGTAAATGTGGTAGATGATAATGGGCGGCAGGAGGTGATATTTGGTACGGGGCCTTTCTACCTGGAGCATCAGTATATACGTGCGGCCAATAAAGCCTTGGCGGAGGCAGAGGCCACTATAGCTGCTGATAGCAATCCTAATGGTAATATTTATCAAATGGCATCGGAGGTATGTCAGCCGCAGGCGATAGTCAATGGCTGGAGCTGGAACAATGCTGACTATATCAACTGCATGGTGGGGGAGATTCAGAAGTATCCAGCTGCGGATGAGCTAAATGATACCATAGCAGCGAGCTTGCCATCTACGGAGTTGTATCGCAAAAATTACGCTTCGCCAGTGTGGGCGCCTAGCCTTGCTGGGTGGATGATATTAATCACGCTTATTGTTATTGTTGTAATTTTTATCAGAGGAATAGCGTGGGTGGTATTGCGCTTATCCCTGTTGTTTAGTTAAAAATAGAGAAAGTTGCGAAAACCCCTTGACATTTTGGCTATGGGGTCATAAGATAAGAATGTA
>JAFOJM010000023.1 GCA_017420185.1 Candidatus Saccharimonadota bacterium
ATATTATTATTTAAGTGATATTACATTATTCATTTGCTTTTATTCCCCCTTAATAGTGCCATCTAGCATATGCAAGATGGCACCTAAAAGAGAGACTTACCTATACGGAATTATTTAATACTCTTTAATTTTACAAGGTACTTATTAAATAACGTTTATGTATAGATAATACTTATATTGTATCCCTCCCCGGCGGAAAGTCAAGGGGTTGAAATTATTTTGTTTTATGATGCAATATGTACACCTAGTGGTCGGACTTTGACTAGTATTCAGGGCTCGGTGCACAATAATAGTCGGTCACGGGTGGTATTTGAGGCCGAGCGAGCGATAAAAATCCATGGCGGTAGGGAGGTTGGTAGCCTTGAGGAGCAGATTGGCGAGCTCATCTAGTATGACAATAGAGAAAAGCGAGATGGCGAGCGCTAGAAATGCGCGCCTAGACATGCGCTTTGCTAGCATGATAAAGAAAGGTATGACTAGGTACACGAGCATCAGCGCTGACACGCCAAACACCAGTACGCTGCGCAAGCAGACAAACCCGCCGATGTTACCGAAATTTAATATCTCTGTGTTGTAATCCCAATAGCGAGTGCCGTTCCCTAGTGTGTACACTAGCCAGCCGGCAGCTAGCTCTAGCAAACCAGTAGCTAGTACTGCGACTAGGAATACGAGCCACGGGCGAGACCTAAGCTTCATGAGCTGTACTAGCACTAGTATCAACACTGCGCC
This sequence comes from Candidatus Saccharimonadota bacterium, assembly GCA_017420185.1. GTDB lineage: Bacteria > Patescibacteriota > Saccharimonadia > Saccharimonadales > Saccharimonadaceae > Nanosyncoccus. Next base: position 730 of record JAFOJM010000023.1, read on the forward strand.
GATGGCGTAGATATTGATCCAGGGGAGAAAGTTGCCACCCTGCATGTAGAATGTATTCATGCCACCGTCAAAGAAGTAGAAAATGAATTCGTAGACCCAGCCGAAAAAGCCAGCAAAAACAATAGTTAGTAAGATAATACCTACTTGCTGATATGGTACTAGACGTATCTTCCCTGCCATGTAGGTTTGGAAGATAGTCTTGAATGTGTGAGGATTTCTAGATGAAGGTTTTGTGTTCATGTATTTATTATAATATATACATAGCTAATACGGGCTATTTAGCGTATTCTACAGCGCGAGTTTCGCGGATAACGTTGACTTTGATTACACCTGGATAGCTCATAGTGGCCTCAATCTTATTGGCGATGTCACGGGCTAGCTTTAATGCGCTGAGATCGTCTATCTGCTTGGGCTCTACTATGACGCGGATTTCGCGGCCAGCCGAGATGGCGTAAGCTTTCTCAATGCCTGGAAAGCTAGTGGCGATGTTTTCTAGGTCGCGCATGCGTTCGGCGAAATTCTCTGCAGAGATGTTTCTGGCGCCTGGACGCGCCGCGCTGATAGCGTCTACAATCTTAACAATGATAGCCTCTGGCGTGGTGGGTTCGATATCGTTGTGATGCGCGGCGATAGCTAGAACTACGTCGTCTGACATACCGTATTTTTTGGCGAGCTCTGCGCCGATCTCTGCGTGCTTGCCTTCTATCTTGTGCGTAACGGCTTTGCCCATATCGTGCAATAGAGTGGCGGTCTTAGCAACGCGCTTGTCTGCGCCGATTTCTTCGGCTATCATACCGGCTATGTGAGCCATCTCGATAGAATGCAGTAAGACATTTTGGCCATAGGAGGTGCGAAACTTGAGTTCGCCAAGAAGATGAAGAATCTCGCGCGGGATGCCCACTACACCGACTTCGCGTGCGGCATCTTCGCCAGCACGGACGACTTCTTTTTCTATTTCGCGCTCGGCTTTTTCTACGGCGCTCTCGATAGAAGATGGATTGATACGACCATCTTTCATAAGCCGCTCTAGGGCGTACCTAGCTACTTGGCGGCGGATAGGATCAAAGCTGGACAAGACCACCATGCCTGGAGTGTCGTCTACTAGGATATCTACACCAGTAGCGCGCTGCAAAGCCTGGATATTGCGGCCTTCTTTACCAATGATGCGGCCTTTCATATCTTCGTCAGGAATCTTGAGAGCCGTCACGGTGCGGTCTGCAGTAACCTCAGACGACATCCGCTCCATAGCAGTAAGCAGCATAGCTTGGGCTGTTTCTTCTATTTCGTGCTTGATTTCTTTTTGCTCTTTGACAATGAGGCCTGCGAGGTCTTGTTTGATGTCGTTTTCTGTCATTTTCATGAGCTTGTCACGTGCATCTGACCTGGTGAGGCCGGCTATTTTCTCGAGCTTTTCGTGCTGCTTGGTGCGAATGCTGCGCACTTCATTTTTGAGCTCTTCGAGCTCTTTTTCTTCTTTGGCTAGCTTTTCTGTTTTGCGCTCCAGCTGGTCTAGCTTGGAGTCCAAAGTAGCCTCGCGCTCAGCAAGGCGCTTTTCGGTGTGGCGCCACTCTTTGCGGCGATCGTTTTCTTCGGATTGGCTTTTTTCGGCCACTCTGGAGGCTTCTTTTTTGGCGTTTAGAACAATCTCGCTAGCCTCGTGCTTGGCTTTGCGAATTAGATCTTCGGCTTTGTTTTTGCCTCCGTTTTCGTTGCGTTTGTTGTATACAAAAATCCCGCCCGCCCCTGCGGCAAGGCCTGCTGCTGCGGCAATTATTGGGATGATTATTTCCATTTTTCCCTTTCTAAATGTTTTTGTTGATATTTTTCTCTATATCAACGGTGTAACAAATAACATCAATTAATAATATTCCGTTATTTATTATAGCATACATTATAATATTGCGCCAGATATTCGCATTTCTACGAATCCGGTCGACGTATTGCGCACTACTAAATCCACACCATTGGATGAGCGCTCTATCCTGTGCGTGACCCATCCCGCAGAATTCCGCACTACTAATGAATTTGAAACTAAGCTCCCTTCCAAGCGGGAGCTACTACCATCTGGCATCTTGCAGATTAAACCGTTACTTACTAGCATTTCCTCTAGCCGCACCATTCCTCCTTTTAATAATTTTATTTTTACTTCGTTTAAGTCTATACCATCTTAATAAAAATTGCAAGGGTATTTTAAAATTATCAACAAGGCCTATTAGCACTCTTGCATTTTGAGTGCTAGCGCGTTATAATGGTGTATATGGCAAAACGTGATTATTATGAAATACTGGGCGTGTCCAAGAACGCCTCTGATGACGAGATTAAGAAGGCTTATCGCAAGCTAGCGGTGAAATACCATCCAGACAAGAACCCTGGCGACAAAGAGGCTGAGGAAAAATTTAAAGAGGTATCCGAGGCACATGAAGTGCTTAGTGACAAGCAAAAACGTGCCCGCTATGACCAGTTTGGTCATGCTGGAGTGGGCGGGGCTGCATCTGGCAATCCATTTGGTGGAGCTGGCGGAAATCCTTTCCGGGGTGGAAATTACAATTTCAATGGTCAATCGTTTAACTTTGACTTTGGTGGCGGCGGAGGCCTAGATGATATACTGGGGAGTATATTTGGGTTTGGTGGCGCTAGACGGCCACGGCGTGGTGCAGACTATCAGTCGTCTATAACTATCACTTTTGAGGAGGCTATTTTTGGCACGACTAAATCTGTAACCCATAATGGCAAGGATTTGAAAATAAAAATACCAGCTGGTATTGACGACGGTATGTCTATACGACTACGTGGTAAGGGTGGCGATGCGCCTGAGGGCGGTGAAAAAGGTGACTTATATATACATATACGCGTGAAGCCGCACAAAAACCTAACGCGTGAAGGCACTATCATACTGTCTGAAGAGACTATCAGTATGGTAGATGCGGCTCTTGGCACCGAGGTAGAGGTAGAGACGGTGGATGGCAAGATTACCATGAAAGTTCCTGCCGGGACTCAATCGGGCACGCCATTCAAATTGTCTGGCCATGGTGTCCCCTTCCGCAACAATGGAGACCGCGGGCCACATATAGTGACCATAATAGTAGAGACTCCTAGAAATCTTAGCAAAAAACAAAAAGAGCTGCTGGAAGAGTTCCGCGGGGCTAAGAAACGCGGCTTTTGGGGATAAGAAATTGTTGGCGTCGTCGCATAAATCATACGATGTCTGGTCGCACCTCTATTGGACACACTCTAGGACCGTTCGGCCGAGCCTATGGTCTCAATAATAGAGGTTATGACCGGTCTCCAGGCTAATTGTTTTAAACCTAGCCGGTCTCTAGCTTAATATATTATTGCCTATTATTGTTGTGGCCTGTTGAGATTGGCGCCGGGGTTGGTAGTGATAAGGCTTTCCTCTGTCTCTGATGCAATAATCTGGATATGAACGTGATTCTGGCCGGCGAAGAATAGGCCTTGTCCTACTGGGAAATTGGATAAGCGACGTTTTTCTTCTTCGGTAAGCTTGAATACATTGGACAACACATCTATAGCTGATGATGATTGCTTGAGGAGCAATTGCATAGAAGAGTTGGCCACTATGGCACGGCCCATTTTGAGCCCCATGAAATCTTCTACGTCTTGTGTGATGGTGGTGAGCCCTAAGTAATATTTTCTGGCGCGTTTGGCTAGCGAGAATAAGAAATTCGCAGAATCTTCATATTGCATTAGCTGCCAGGCCTCATCTACTATAAGTAAACGTTTTTTCTGCTCTGCGCGTACGATATTCCAGATGTGCGACAATACTATATACATGGCTACTGGCCGAAGCTCGTCTTCTAGATCGCGGATATTAAATACCACCATTTGATTGTTGATGTCTATATTGGACTGCTGTGAAAAGATGCCCGCAAAAGTACCCGTGGTGTACTTGCGCAAGCGTTGCGCTAGCTGCGGGCCACTGCCACCCATGTGCAGCAAGGTGTCGTATAGATTCATAATGGTAGGAGGAGTAGACTGATGTGTGAGCGGGTCAGATGTGATGCCAGCCCTGGCATAGGTGTCGATGAGGGCTTGGTCTAGATCTGCCTCTTCGTTGGCAGTAAGAGCTGGTATTACTTGGCCACCACCTGAGATTTGGTTGCCTCCCAACATTAGCCTAAATAACCCGTGCAAAGTAACCAGATTCGCACGTAAGGCGTCGTTAGCATCTTCGCTGTCTACAACCTTAGGTAGATCAAAAGGATTGATGCGTACGTCGGAATTGAGCGACAATCTAATATATGCACCGCCTACGGCGTCAGCGAGCTTTTGATATTCGTTTTCTGGATCGATAATGATAATCTCTGACCCTACCATCATAGAGCGAAGCGCTTCTAGCTTGACGGTGAAGGACTTACCCGCACCGGACTTGGCAAATACTACCATGTTGGCGTTTTCTAGAGAAAATCTATCAAATATAACTAGGCCATTGTTGTGCATATTGATACCATACAAGATGCCCTTGTCCTGAGTAAGGTCGGCCGAGGTAAATGGGAAAGACGTGGAGATAGCACCAGTGTTCATATTGCGGCGAATCTGTAGCTGGTCTGTACATTGCGGGATAGTGGAATTCATTCCCTGCTCCTGCTGAGAATTGGCCACCTTGGAAAATATCATTTGTTGGCCGAAGATTGTTTCGATTTTTTGCTGAACGAATTTCATTTCGTCTAATGAATCCGCCCATAAAGTAACGTATAGGCCAAACCTGAAGAACCGCTCCGCGCCCACCTGCAGCTGATCGCGCAACTCTTCAGCATCATTAATAGCAGCCTCGAGCTCTGGGTCGCGAATGCGGCCTTTCTCGGTGTTGATATTCATGGAAGCCTCTAGCTGAGTGACCTTGGTCTTGAGGTTTTTCATAACAACCGCTGACTCTACTGGGTAGATATACATGGAGACATCTATGACTTCGTCGATATTGATGATTGGCGAAAGCCAGCCCGTATATAGCGTCCTGGGGTAACCATAGATGTAGAGAGTGCGCCCGTATTTGTTGCCCAACCGGAAATAATCTGAATGTATTTCGATGGCGCTAGGCGAAATAAGGTCTCTTAGGGTATTGGTACCTTGCTCAAAAGCTCTCTGAATTTCAGCAGCTTCTTTTGCTTCGTTTTGTGCGGCAATCTCCGCCGCTGTGAGTTGTTTTTTCTTAGCCATTTCTGTCTCCTTTTCTAACGTACATTGTTGCCAACTGTGAGAAATCCACCAAAGGCTCTCGCACGGCAGTATCTGGGTTGTTGAAATTGTAGTAGAGTTCGGCTAGCTCTTTGGTATTAAGTCTGACAGAGCTAATGCCTATTTGGAAAAGCCCTGAGACTATAGAATCTACGCGATTAGTCAGCTCGGAAAGGGCTTTGGTGTATGTAGCTCTATCTATTCTGGTAACTTCTGGCGCTTTGCCTTTTGAGAAAGATTTGAAGAAGTTTTTGGTCTGCTGCAAGGCTTTTTCCATATCTTCGGAGGTGTAATATGGGACTATTATAAAGAATGATTTGTCCATAATGTTGGCTTCTTGTGATAGTATATCGATAAAATTAATATAATCATCCATGAGTACGCCTAGTAGCATATTGTCGTTGTTGCGCCTAATCTCGGAGAGCCTTTCGATGTATGGCCCGATATCTACGCGCTGAGACCGTATGAGAATCTGGGTGGTAAACTTGAGTGAATTAAGGAAATTTTGATAGGAGTACTCTACGCCTTCTCGCTCTGTTTCTGACATTAGATCGAAGTTGATAGATTTGCAAGCCACTACCGCCCTAAAAGAGCCGTCTTTCATAATGACTACGTTGTCTCTAAGCTCGGAAATAAGAAGTGTAGACTGAGTAGATGTTGGAGTGTCTTTGCTAGCCATCATCTGCGGCGGCTGACCAGGGGCTGCTGCAGGGTTTGCGGCGGCTTGCTGACTAGGCATCTGCTGCATGGGCACTTGCTGAACAGGTATTTGTTGGACAGGCATTGCTGCTGGCTGACCTACTACTGGCTGGCTAGACGGCATCATAGGCTGCTGCGCGATAGACTGCTGCATGACTGGCTGTTGCGCCATGTATTGACCTGCAGGCTGACCAGGCATTATTACCTGCGGTGGAGTTTGATTGTTATAATATTGTTGTGGATCCATAATTTAATGTAGAGATATAAATACCTCGCCTTCCCTTTCGTTTATTCTTTTTGCTTCTTTTGCGATTGTTTCTATGGAGTAGTCAGGATTATTCGCTAATTCTATTATACTAGGCTTTGGCGGATTTGAGATAATTTCGTCGGATTTTTTTGAAGAATTGTTGCCCGAGGTGATGTCCGAGGCAAGGCCTGGCGCAACAACTACAGAAGAGCTATATCTCTGAGCACCAATGTCCCATGGCGAATCTGGAGATATGGGCGTAACTGGAGCAGGAGGTGCCGGAGGAGTGACACTCACCGCATGCTGTCGGATTGCGGAATTCGCCAAGCCTTCCTCGAATCGTCTTTCTACGATAGACCGCGTGACTGCAGAGGCTTGGTCCGCCTCAATGGCTTCTTGCATATTGCGCACAACCTCATTATGACGCAGGGCCTCATCCTGCCTAATGACATTGTTAAGCTCGTTAAATCTATAGCTTTCAAACATATCTGAAGCTGTACTGGCTTCTGCTATAAGATCTTCCCGCAAGGGGATATTTTCGGCACCTTTGATAGCCTGGCCGCCAGTGTCCACAATGTCGGCTAAAAACGAGAGGCGATGGTTGACTTCCTCTCCGGATATATTCCTCGTCCTGCTTGTTTCGACAATCTTAGGGGCGGTGATCTTAATGGTAGACTCACGCTGCCCAGGCTCCCATAGCCTAGTGTGTGGTTTGAGATAGTATGAGATTAATGCCGCAAGGTATGTCTCCATGGGCTGATCTTTTTTGAGCGGCAGTGCTAAGGCCAAGAAGAAAAGTATAAAAGGTATAGGTATAATAGCTAGCAGCGGAAATAACTGAAAAAGCCCTACCGCTAACGCTATCAGGCCACCAGAAATCAACAAATATACGAACTGCCGAAAAGTAAACGGGCCCAAAAGCTTATCGTCTGCTTCGACATCTTGCGGAACTTTGTATTGTGCCATATGACATATATTATAACATACTTATGCGTAAAAACATAATCAAAAAAGAATGGGGCGTTGTTATATAAATCATACCATGTCTGGCCGCACCTCTATTATTGGGACACACAACTTCGTGCGCCTTTGGCGAACAAGGACCGTTCGGCCAAGCCTATGGCCCCAATAATAGAGGTGCGGCCAGTCTTCGGACTAATTATGTAACAATGCCACGAATGGACTCCGTCGAGCCAAGCCAGTTTAATCGTTAAAGATATTTTTCATAATATAGCGATATAATTCGTCTACGTTGGTGAATTGACTGAGAGATTCTTTTAGTCTGTCAATCATAGCGGTAAGCTCACCTGTTTGCGCGTCTGTAGAGGAAAGAATGTCGCTTTCTATTTCATCCCAGAATGCCCTTACATTGTCTTGCCCATAAGAATTCCTGTATCTCTGGTATGCCTGTTCTACCGCCATCCGCGCATTGTTGTAGACTGACCCAGCATCTAATCCTTCTGCACCAGTAGTATCTTGCACTGGCCTTCCGTCCTCTTCATCATTGCGCTCTGAGCGAGCTACCGTTGCTGCCTGCTGATCTAGCACCGGCTTAAGTAGTCGAATCAAACCATCCTTGGCTTCGCCTTGATAACCTTTTCTATACATCTTGCCAAACCCTTCAAGCGCATCTTTCTTAAACGAACCGATAAATTCTTTTTGTATGCCCTCGAAGCGGTCTTTTTCGAATTGAGTATATCCATCCTGGTCGCCCTTGAAACTTAGGTTTAGTGCATCAGGATTGTTCATCTTTACCACGTTGCCTTTTTCATCGAATTCGACAAATTTATTTATCTCATCCCATAGGGCATACTGTGTTTTTACGACTTCCAGCATATCGGTTTTCGTCTTGGCGATCTGTACTGGAACGTGTCCGCCAAGGAATGTCTTGGTTCTTTGATTTAGAATCTTGGCGTAGTCTGCTTTTTGCTCTGGAGTTAGTGATTTAGCGTAATCACCAAATATTCCCTTCCAGTCAATAGAATGACTCTTAATATCGACACCAGTAATCCCCTTGCCTAAGCCGATAATCTGTTCGCTACCGCTAAGGAATGAGAATTGATCGCCGATGATATTTGGCATAATTGCATTCCAAATTGCTTTTTCGTTTTCCTTGAATTTTTCGTAGCTAAAAGTCGTATTGCCGTTTTTGTCGATATCTACTGAGTATTCCCTGACCGACTGTATCATATTTGAGATTGCTGTTCGTTCCATGCCTTTGAATGATGTACCTTTTAGCAACTCTATCGCGTCGCGTTTTACCTTTACAATTTTGGGGCTATCGCCTTCGTAGATAATCCTACCGCTTGCGTCGCGATCGACATATTCGCCATTGACATATTCATAAAATGAGACGTCTTTGCGAGTGCGGCGATCCCCAGGTACTGCTTCGTTGTACATTTTTGCCGTTTCCATATTGATATATTTGCCAAACCGGCGCAAAAATGGGTCGCTATCTTTTACGTCAAACATCAGGAAGCTCGCTAAGGATTGTGAAGTGTAGCTGCCTAGCTCGACTTTTCCGTCTTTCATCACCTCGTGCAATTGTTTTCGTACCAAATCTGTGTCGCCACGCATATTAAGAGTACGCAACCCAGCAATGATGGGATCGATATATTTGCTTGAATCTCTGCTAGATGTTAGCTCGCGCAAGCGGTTGACTACGTCTTGGGTAGGCGCCGTTAAATCCATATATTTTTGGAACCTGCTACGTACGATTTGTGCCTGCGAATCAAACGCATAAGCTGCATCGGCCGCAACAAAGTGAACGTCTTTTTCGTTGCCTTCCATTATGTCTTTTAGCTTTTCATAACGTGCCATATTGTCGCTATTAGACAATACTCCGTGCAGCTGGTATTTAATATTTCCAGCATTAATTGCCGACTGGTCAAAGTGCGCATTCATTGCGTTGTTGATTCTTTCTTGGAATCCCTTCGCGTTGTCGTATTCTATCTTTGCACCTCTGGCCTGCTCGGCTTTGAGACTATCTGCAGCCAAGACATTGGCATTGTCAAGCATCTTGAGTCTGGCTTTCTGTGCTACACTGCTGTAATTTTGAACAGCGGCAAGCTGGCCTAGGCCCTTATTCATATTGTTCCTATCACGCATAATGATTTGTTGATATTCCATATTTTTGGCCTGAGCCTCATAGGCCCTTTCACCTTCCCTGGTGGGCCGACCCTGACTGTCGTAGTGCTTAGCAGCATTACGTGCTAGAGCGCGGTTTTTTATCAGCTCGCTATTTTCGGCAATTTCAGCCTCGCGGGCTATTCTGCGGTTGGTCATAAACTGCATAAGCTGGAGTGATGATGTGGTGGGCCTACCTGATGCTAGATGCCTCTGTTTGGCGTCCAAGCGACGAGATTCCGCCCAAGACCTATTGGCGGACAGTGGTCTGGCGGCCAGACTATGCATCTTAGCATTGATAGTGCCGAGAAATGTGCCAGACATTTTCATCAGAGACCATGAGAAAAATAGTGGGAATATCTGTACGGCGATACCAAGCAATACGCCAAAACTATCTTTGGCGCTAGCCATAATGGCAAAACCAGCCAAACTGGATGCGCCAAATAACAACGAAAATGCTGGATAAAATACCAACATTTTTATAAATAGCTGCCGCCATTTTTTGAACCATTGGTCTGTATTGGGCAGCATATATGCTATTATGGCAAGCGGTGACACCATAATTAATAACATTACCACCGCTTGACGCAGCGATATGGTAATCAGCCCTGATACAACCGCCACTATGGCGCCCAATACTACTGGAATGAGCATCCAGATAGCGCCAGTTTCAAACGCTATAATCGCACCGCCTATGGTAATACCGGCTGTCCCCATAAGTGAGCCGTACATATCTGTGTACCCTAGCTTGGCTTCTCTAGTCAAGTCTCCAGTAGCAGTGGTGGTGGAGCTAGATGTCTCTATCAGGCCCGCCGATACTGAATCTTCTATCCCAGTAAATACACCTCTGAGACTATTCCCCATGATGTTGGATACGTCTACAGCTATTACACATATTAGAAAACTAAGATTTACTAGTACTGCCGTAACTATAAGCTTTGGTAATACTTTTTTGATACCGTAATTTGATATACCTACGCCAGTAAGCTGGGAATATACTACTACCAGCAAGAATATGATAAATAATATATTAGTGACACCTAAGAAGTATTGCCATATTTGGTAAATAGGAGACCCCTCTTCCATAGATACTGGGTTGATAACCAAGATGTCTTCGAGCTTCTCGTATAGCCAGTTCACTGCTTCGGAGATTTTTTTCGTGGCAGGACAGACCAACCAACCCATAGACCCGAGGCCATCTTGGCAGCGGTCCCCTGTTATACTCGTGGGCTGAGGAGTTTCATTAGTGTTTGTAGTGGTGCCTTCTTCGGGCTGACTTTCATCGGTATTACCAGGGGTGGGGCCGTCGGGAGTAGTTTCGTTAGGATTGCTGGTATTGGTGGTGTCATTCGCTGGAGCAGTGCCGTTATCCGGAGCAACGTTGTCGTCTGGAGTAGCAGGAACACTTATTTCGCCTGCGGCATCGGTAGCATTAGGGTCTGCAAATACCGCCGTAGGATATAGAGATGAAGCCACTATGCCACTCAAAATTCCTAGGATAGTAAAAAAACAACCAAAAACGGCTTTTTTGAAGTGTTTTTTTGATTCTTTTCTCACTATCATAACCAAACCCGCCTCCCGTTAAGGCGTGAGTTTATTATAGCACGCATAAGCTGTTTTGTCAATATAAATTACAGGTTTTTGTAGGTTACGTCAATATTATGCTAAAGTTTATTTTTAGATAATTATGCGGTGAAAAAAAAGACAAAAAAGTTTGGGATTTTATATGTTTTATGATAATATATATGAAAAGCATATTAGGAATATGAAAGAAGCTACAAAGAAATTGATGGTGATATGTGGTGTAATTATTAGTGTTTTTGCTGCTATGATTTTTACGAGCAGTAAGCCTGTATTTGCCGCCGGTTATACTTTTACTGGCCGCGGAGATTATTGTGACCATAGTGAATTTCTTGGATTAGTTGCATGGGATTGTAACGTCACAATATCAGATGATACTAACCTTGGAAACGGTATTTGGATGATAGCTGCTAATGTGGCTACTGATATAGCAATAATTGCAACATATCTTGTTATTGGATATGTTATATACGGCGGATATCGCTATACCTTCTCTGGTGGTGACCCGAACAAAGTTGCTTCCGGGAAAAAGACACTGACACAGGCTTTTACTGGGCTAGCCATTACCATGCTTGCCAATGTAATTGTGGGGGCTATTCGCATAGCTTTGGTAGGTGGTAGTGGTAATATAGGAAACTGTACCACTGGTGTGGATGCTTGTGTCACGGCGAACGAGCTAGTTGAGAATCTTATTAATTGGGTCATCCGTGTAATAGGCGTGGTTTCGGCTGCGTTTTTGGTATATGGCGGAATCCAATACATTACCTCCGCTGGGGATCCGACTAAACTGAAGCGCGCCAAGGACACCATCTTGTATTCGCTAATTGGCCTGGCCATTGTAGCACTTGCTACCGTTATTACGGCATTTGTGTCTAGCACAATTCGCGATGCAAATAGTGAAACATCAATCAATATTAATACAACCATATCAAAGGAGGTCTATGACACTTAAATCAACTAAATTAATAACTGCGGTGATAACCGGCATTTTTGCGATGTCGTTGCTAGTATTTACGCCTGTTTTTGCTGCTACAGATAATACTACTGGGGCAGGCGAAACTACCGGAACCAGTAATAACGCCGAGACCGATGGCAGTAGCTCGGGGGGCAACAATTCTTCTAGCAGTGGAGGTGGCTTAACCACGGCTCCTAGCGTGGATGCTTGTGCACATTTGCAGGATGGTCTTGCCCGAGAGGCAGCTGGGTGTGACGCTGGTGAGAATTCTGATAAATTGCCGACTATTGTAGTTAATATACTCAATGTGGTAATTGGCATCTCTAGCCTTGTAGCCGTAGTATTTATAATAATTGGTGGTCTCAACTTTATGACTGCGAGCGGAGACCCTGGCAAGGTAAAAAAAGCCAAAGATACTATCTTGTATGCCTGCATTGGCTTGGTAGTCTGTGCTTTGGCATTCGCTATTGTAAATTGGGCTATTAGCGCCATTAACGGTAACTCTGATAGCGCGACAAGTTCTAAAAACGGGGCCACTACTAATAGCAGCACGTCTCAGTAGGTGGATGGACTGCATTGACTAGCCATTACCGACATTTTGTTGATGATATTGTTTTGGGATTATGTAGATATATAAAGTGATTACGTTTTTTGCTAAAAAATAGTTGCAATATGTAAAAAAGTGTTGTAAAATTGCATTAAGTTAACATAAAGGAAAAAAATGAAAGATATATTATCGCTATACGCATACAGCAGTAATGGTGCTACGCCAGAGACGTTTGATGACGCAAAAAATTTGGAGGAATCTATTATAGGCATAATCAATGCCATTATTGGCGTTCTTGGCATTGTAGCCGTAGTTGTTATAATAATCGGCGGCATTAGCTATATGACTTCTTCTGGCGATGCGGGTAAGGTAAAGAAGGCCAAAGACACTATTTTGTACGGTGTGATTGGTTTGGTAATCTGTGTGTTGGCTTTTGCTATTGTGAACTTTGTCATCAAGAATATTATCGGACAATAGTACTAATTTTAATTTTACGCAATTTAAAATACCCCCTACTGCGGGGGTATTTTAGTATCGGTGGACCAATTACTGAATGTTGATTTTCTTAGGAGCTTCGGTCTTTTCCTTGTCGAAGGTGATAGTGAGCACGCCGTCTTTGAGCTCGGCTTTTACGCTGTTTTCATCTTCGCGCACCTGAACCGGCAAAGCAATAGTGCGGGAAAATTCACCCCAGTAGCATTCTTGAATATGCCATCTGGTAGTCTGCTCGTCTTCGCCGCCGGACAATATACCAGATATAGTTAGGATATTGTCGGAGATGCTAACGTCGAGATCTGACTTTGAGATTCCGGCAGTCCGAGCTTTTACTACTAGTTTGTCGGCGGTTTCGTAAACATCTACAGCGAGCTGTCCAGGAAAATCGTCGGTATTGTCCCACTCATCTTCTTCTGCTGATTCGATTGGTTCTATAACCTCTTCTTCTGCTACTGCTACTTCCTCTATGGGCTCCTCTGCGGGCTCTTCCATAGTGGGCATGAGGTCTTCATCACTGCCAAGAAAAGCAGCAGCGAGGTCATCCTCCATCAGCAAATCGTCGTTTTTTGTACGAGCCATTGTTTCCTCCACTTATATTGTTATGCTTGTATTTTACACCATTTTCATAGTAAAATCAAGAGAAATATGGGTTTTATTGTAAATAATACAACATTTCCTACCATCATGGACCTTATTTTTCCTCACTCCTGTAGGGGTTGCGGTGCTTTGGGCAGCCCACTTTGTAACCGTTGTAAAAATAACATTATTTTGGAGTCTGTGAATTTTTGCCCCAATTGTAAAGCCTTAAATCCGACTGGCAAATGTCCCAAATGCAAAATGATGCCACCTACATTTATGATTGGAAATCGTACTGATCTTATCGGCAAGCTTATATACGACTTGAAATTTAACTCTGTGAGAGCTTTGGCGAGGCCTATAGCTGAGATTCTCGATAATTCCCTGCCGAATATTGACGGGCCAGTGGTCGTGGTGCCGTTGCCTACCATCCGCTGCCACATACGACAACGCGGCCTAGACCACACTTATCTCATTGCTAAGAATTTTGTCAAAATACGCGGGGCGAAATATAGTGCGGCCAAAATACTACAGCGTACCAACTCTACAGTGCAGGTAGGCGCAGACCGTAAAGCACGCCTAGCCCAGGCTAGCTCAGCTTACAACATAGGCCCAAAGTACACCTTGGACGCTGAGAACACTTATATAATATTTGATGATATATGGACTACTGGCGCCAGCATAAAAGCAGCCGTTAGGCTGCTTAAATCCGCTGGAGCTAGGAAGATAATAGTCGCGCTCCTAGCTGTGAGTCGTATCGATCAAAAGTGAGGTATTGTCAGACTTATCACTGGTGGAACTAGGCAATGCCGATATGACGAAATTGACAATAGCGAACGCCAAGAATGCGATGACTAGACCGATAATAGCGTACAAGACTGTGTTTTTGGCGTCGGTGACTTTTTTGGCATCACCGCCAGATGTTACGTATCGGATACCACCGATAATCAACATAATAACGGCAATAATACCTACAATGTAAAGGATGGTATTGGTGACTTGTTTAAATACACCGTTGTCACCGAATAGATCTGCTGGGCAACCATCGCATCTAGCGGCTTCTGCGCCTTCTTGCAATGTAAGCGCCGACACACTATTAGATGCAACCACAGCAACAATGGTAGCGACAATTAAAGTTGGTAATACTATTCTTAAAATCTTTTTCATAATTGTATTATACCACATATATTGTTTTTGTTTAGCTTAAGTTGTATAAAACATGTGGGGCCTGGCCCCTCCTTAAAAATAATCTCAGAAGAATTTATTCTTCTGAGATTATTTTGGCGGAGGGTGAGGGATTTGAACCCTCGCTCCAGGTTGCCCCAGACTAACTCGTTAGCAATGAGTCCCCTTCGACCACTTGGGTAACCCTCCGTGGTCTCATTTTATCACATTTTTCTTGTTTCACAAAATAATATGTTATAATGTACTTATGTCAAAGTTAGATGAATCTGTGTCGTGGGAGGCTGCCGAGTACATCAAGCGTACCAGAAATGTTTGGTGGTATGTGGGGCTTTTTGTGATAGGAGCAGGACTCTGTGCACTGTCGGTATATTTTAAACAGTGGACGTTTCTTGCACTTATAATAGTATGTATATTTGCTATACTGATAACATCTAGTCGTCCCCCGCGCAAAATTCACTACACGTTGGACACGTCTGGCCTTACTGAAGGCGATAGGCTACGCAAGTACGATGAATTTCGTGCATTTGGCATCCTTAAAGAAGATTCGCATTTTTCTGCAATACTTATCCCTAAGAAACGCTTTGCACTGTCGGTAAAAGTATATTTTCCAGAGACCAATGGCGAAGAGATTGTGGATATGCTTGGGGCTAGGCTACCTATGGAAGAGGTAAAATTGGATTTTCTGGATAAAATAGTGAATTTCTTGCGTATTTAGAAAATCTGTGATAATATATAAATACATAAGCTTAATAAATAATAGAAAAGGTGGGAAAATGGACCAAAACCAAACTGTAGATAACGATTTACAAAAAGCAATTGACGATATTACTAACAATACCAATATAGATCCTGTTTTTTCGGATCCTGTAGCGGCGCCGTCTTCATTGCCAGAGGGCGATACTGGAGAGCTAGATGAGCCGGTGGGGCCTTTTGCTGCTCCTGGAGCCACCGTCCCCACTCCTTCGCAAGGGCCTGGTGACTTTATTTCTGAGCCAACGGTACCACCGCTAGAGGGATTTGGGACCCCCGTAATAGATGTTCCTGGTAGCCCAATGGTGGCTCCGGTTGCTCCGGCTCCAGTGCCAGAGGCAGCCCCTATGAATGTCGCGCCACCGCTCCCACAAGATATGCCATTACCCCCGCAGCCGACACCAGAGCCTGTTGCACCTGAGCCATCAATATATCCACCAGTGCAGGCCGCAGTAACCACTGAGACTACTATAGATTCTTCTGCTTCTGGGCTAAGCATGCGGCAAGTAAAGACGGCCGCGTTGAGGGATTTGGCTCCACTGATAGACAGGCTTAGACTGTCTCCTTCTCAGAGATTCAATATGTGTCGTAATATATTCGAAGATTTGCGCGACTACAGTGTATTGGAGCAAGCTTACAAAGCTGCGTCTGAGATACCTGACAGCACTGAACGCGCCGAAGCGCTGCTGTATCTTGTTGAGTCTATTGACAAGATGTAGATGGGTTGATTACCTCCGCAAAATACCTCCTTTCGGAGGTATTTTGTATAGCGGAAAACAGTATCTTCCGGCCAATAGATACCAGGATGGGCCAGCGACGCCGCCGGCCCATCTGTCAAATTTAGCCTCGTAGATATGCGCGGTCTAATACATGCCGCCCATATCTGGAGCTGCTGGCTTTTCTTCTGGGATTTCGCAGATTAATGCGCCCATAGTGATAGCGGTAGCAGCTATAGAAGTGGCGTTTTTGACGGCCTCTTTGGTGACCTTGGCTGGGTCGATAACGCCGGCTTTTTTGAGATCTATCATTCCCTTTTCTGGATCCATAACGTTGATGCCATAGCCAGGCTTGCCTTTTTCTACCTCAGCAAGCAGAGCCTGGGCGTTGAGACCGGCATTTTCCATAATATGTACGAATGGAGCCTTGAGGGCATTTTGTACTATCTTTGCGCCATCGCTATCTGCGGATAGCTCACCAGCAAGGTTTACGAGTGTCACACCGCCACCGGCGACAATACCCTCGGCTAACGCGGCCTTGGTAGCAGCCACAGCGTCGTCTACACGGAATTTCTTCTCGTCTATTTCCGTCTCAGTGGCGCCGCCTACCTTGATAACGGCTACTTTACCAGAGAGTGCAGCTGCGCGTTTGTCCAGCTCTTCCCTCTCGTAGTCGGACTTTGCCATTTCAGACTGAGAATTGATGAGATGTATTCTATCGGCCACGGCCTTGGTGTCGCCGGCACCCTTGATGATAGTAGTCTCATCCTTAGTAGCGATTACCTTGGCAGCAGAGCCAAGTATCTCTAGGCCAGACTCCTCAAGCTTGAGACCTTTGTCTGCAGATACGACCGTAGCGTCCGTAAGAATGGCAATATCCTCCATAATCTCTTTGCGGCGGTCGCCAAATGATGGAGCTTTGAGTACGAGTGAATTAAAGACACCTTTGAGCTTGTTGAGCACGAGCAGAGACAGAGCTTCACCTTCTACCTCTTCCGCTATGATGACTAGGTCTTTTTTGCCAGCCTGAGCGCATTTCTCGAGCAGAGGCAAGATATCGCTAGCTGCGGAGATTTTTTTATCGGTGATTAGGATTAGGGGCTTCTCAAATACCGCTTCTTGACGATTAACGTCGGTTACAAAGAACGGCGAAGAATAGCCCTTGTCGTAGCTGAAGCCTTCGACTATTTCCTGCTCCATTTCTAGGCCCTGACCGGCTTCTACTGTAACCACGCCATCTTTACCGATTTTTGAGATGACCTCAGCAATCATTTTACCAATTTCGGCATCGCCGGCAGAGATAGTGGCTACCTCTGCAACCTTTTTGTCGTCACCTTCTATTTTTTCGGCTTCTTTGTCTATGGCGGCTACTATTTCTGCGCCGGCTTTTTCGATACCACGGCGGAGCTCCATAGGATTGATGCCAGCAGCTATTAGCTTGTTGGCTTCATTTAGGATATTGTATGTTAGCACTGTTACCGTGGTAGTGCCATCGCCTGCTACTTTGTTAAGCTTTTGAGCGGCGGTCTTGATAAGCTTGGCGCCTACGGCCTCACCTAGAGCCTCATCTTTGCTAGGCAGCTCTACTGCTTCTGCTACCGTAACACCGTCGTGAGTGATAACTGGCGCACCGTATTCTTTTTCTATGATTACATTTTTACCCTTGGGGCCGAAGGTTACTTTGACAGCGTCATAGAGCTGCTTTGCTCCAGATAATACCTTTTCGCGGGCTTCTGATTCGTAATAGATTTTTTTTGCCATAATATTTCTCCTTTATTAGTTTTGCACAGGTTTTCCACAACCTACATTGTTGCAAGAATATCCTCTTCTTTTAAAATAATATAATCAGTATCGTCTACTTTTATCTCTGTAGTAGAGTATTCTTTGTATACTATTTTGTCGCCTTTTTTCACGGATTTTACTTCTGGGCCGACTGATTCTACTACAGCGTATGCTGGCTTTTCCTTGGCCTCTCCTAGCAAAATGCCGGATTTGGTTTTTTCCAGTGGCTTCTCAATGATAGCCACTACTCTGTCTTTTAATGGTGTAAGTGCCATATTATTTCTCCTTTTCTACCCCCATTATAGCACAAAAATTAGCACTTGCAAGCCTAGAGTGCTAATTGTACTACAATATTTACTATCGTTGTATAGCCCACTGTATTTCGGAAGGCGTTGTTGCATAAAACATACGATGCCTGGTTGCACCTCTATTCGTGGGACACACTCTAGGACCGTTCGGCCAAGCCTATGGTCCCAATAATAGAGGTTGCGACCAGCCTTCAGGTTAATTATGCACCAAGGCCATTTCGAAAGCTACGCTTTGATGTAATAGAAATTTTACATCAAAGCTCCGCCCCTCCGGCGCCCAAATCCGCCTAAAGGCAAATTTGTTCTTAATATTCCTCAATACTATTAGGCTATACAACAAGACTGTCGGTTTTTATTTAGGGTAATTATAGCCATGGTGTGGTATATGTTTAACTGCCCCATGTTATCACTCCACCATTCGTCTACGGCCTTGGCTACGCCCGGCAAGGCCGGATTGTCATAATCGTGAATAATGATTACGCTGCCGCTCGCCATTTTGCCGCTGATGATACGAAGCGAATCTCTGATAGACTCGTAAAAGTCTCCGTCTAGGAAGGCGAAGGCTATCTTGTCTGGTAAGTCTGCAGGGGTGAGGTCGTGAAACCATTTTTTCTTGATAATAGGCACTGGCAGACCGGCGCGAAGAAACCTTTGCTTGACCTCCCTCTTGGTGACAGAAAGTTCGCCGGCCCGAAAAAGGATGCCCAGTTCTGACGCGTCTTTAGAACTCTTTGTGGGTAAGCCTTCAAAAGAGTCATATATCCATATTTTTTTCACAGGGTTATCAACAGAGTTTTCCACAAGGTTGGCATTGTAACCCCTGATGGCTTCGGCGAGAAGTAGCGAGGTGTCACCTCGGTAGCAGCCGAGCTCCACAAAATCACCTTCTACCGCTAGACACTCCTTAGCGATAGTGATGATTTTGTCGGTCTCTTTCTCGGAAACCTGATCGTTATGCCACGTCATCTAGCAACTCGCTAGCTTTTTTGATCATATAGGCAGCTTCGTTGGTAGGGATGATATAAATAGGCTTGGAGCCTTCTTTGGCAATGTTGGCATAGCCTTTGGCTTTGTCCAGCTTGACGTCGTTTTTAATCTTGAATCCCATAAACTCTAGCTTGGAAATAATGGAATTGCGAACCGGAATAGACCGCTCGCCGATAGTAGCAGTGAATACTATTGCGTCTATACCGCCCATTTTGGCGGCGAATTCGCCGATTTTGCCAGCTACACCGTCTATAAATAGGTTGTAGGCTGCGGCGGCGTCAGGATTGTCTTCTTCCGCTCCGGCGATAATTTCACGCATATCATTGGAGCCGGCCATAGCTTGCAAGCCAGATTGCTTGTTCATAAGCTTGATAGCTTCGGCAGCACCGAGCTTCTCGCCGAGCAAAGCGCCGATGGTAGGGTCTATGGAGCCCGTCCTAGTGGAAGACATTAGTCCCTCTAGCGGAGTCTCACCCATAGAGGTGTAGGCTGGCATGCCGTCTACGAGTGCAGTTACGGAGCAACCAGAGCCAAGGTGGCACACTACCATGCGCTTTTTGAGCAAGCCTAGCTCTGGAATGCGGTTCATCATATAGCCATAGCTAGCGCCGTGTGCGCCCCAGCGGCCGAGATCGAATTCGTCGATAATCTCACGCGGCAAAGCATACTCGGTATCTTTGCGGCTTGTCTTGGTAAGTGACTCCGAGTCGCTGATTACCATTACTGGCACGTCTGGGAAAGTATCGCGAGCATTGGTGATACCGCGCTCGGTGCCAGGTACATGCAAAGGGTTGGTAATGCGAACTTTTTCGAGCTCTTTCATAGTATCATCGTCCACGATATGATTAGCTGAGAAATATTTCCCTGCTGCCACTACGCGCACCAAGATACCGTCTAGCGGGTGAGCGGCGTTGATAAAGCCCTCTTTCTCAAAAATAGCTTTGGCTTCGCGGAATGCCACGTCTAGCGAATCCCAAGTCTTGTCTAGCTGCTCTTCACTGCCATCGGCACGCGTGATGGTACAGATGAATTTCTTCTTGCCGGCATCTTCTACGCCTTCAAAGTAAAGCGAGCAGACCTCGTCTTCGCCTTCGTAAAGTGAAAATTTCTCGCTGCTAGAGCCAGAATTTAGTACTAAGAATATTTTGGTAATATTTGTCATTTTAACTCCTTTTTTATATTATAACATATCTTTAAAGTGCTGATAGTGCGAGCTAGTGAAAGGTAAATATGTTTGAGTGATCGGGTGTGGCTATTTTATGAGGCAGCGAATAGAGTAACCGAAATTCCTGCTACTGTTGGTAGTTGGGTAGACACTTCCGGAATTGAAATAGAGGCTGGCGTATGCATAGTTATTATTGATGACCGTACTGGACCAATAAGAGCCGAAACTGCCGGTAGACATTATTGAACCACCGTTGATATTACCAGACCGAGCTAGCCACAAAGGTGTGACACGTATATTGTTGGAGCCATTTGTGGCGTAACTATTGCCCGGATTATCAGTCATGATACCTTCTGCCGCTAGGAGAGCGTTGCCTTCACGGCTGGCGGCAGTATTGGCTCTATCTCGTCCGGTAGGTAAGCGCCAGCCGGCAGGACAGATAGAGTCTGGAGCATTGTTGTACATAGTGGTTAGCTCTGTGGTGTTGGTGTTGTTGCTAGCCACTGCAGCAGACCAGTTGTAGTAGTTACCAACATGATTATGCGCGCTACAGTCTGGATGCTCTGCCTGGCAGGCGGCTAGTGAGGCGTATTCGCTGTCATTAGTAGTGGTACCAGAGGTATAGTAGTATATTTCACCTGGATTGGCAGAGTATGGAGTAGCGTTATCAATGTCCCAGCTGTTTAAAGATGTACTGGTAAATTCTATAGTGTCTCTAGTAGGCCGCCAGTTGGCAGAGACATCTGTGTCTGCTGGGGTGTAGGTTTTGGTGGAGCTTAGCTCTAGGTCAAGATTTTGAGTCATCCAAATGTTACCATCGGCCATTTTTCTAATCCAATACTTTTTACCATCACGTTGGTCTATGGCTTGTGATGCAATAGCTTGTAAGGGCGTGACTGATGAGATTATTGCGACAATCTTGCTGCACGACGTGTGCGAAGACTGCAATATCCCACTCTCTGCCCTGCCGGTGAATAATATTGTAAAACACGGCGTGAAGCTGATGACTATCAAGCCATTCCTTGGCGAAGAAAAGTCTGAAACAAAGCGCAGATACTACAATGAGCTCTTGGAGGCCAAAGAGGCCATCGTGGCAAAAGGGTTCGACCGCTCCGCCAACCTTAATGATATGGAAGGTGTACTGCCGGAAGAGGCCATCGTGAAAAATATCCGCGAGACGCACGAGTTCTTGCTGCCGACATTGAAAGAGGCCAAGTATATGTACTTGGAGCTGTCGGATATGCTTCACGGTATAAGAAAAGAGCTAAAAAACACCGTCAAGATGATGGCGTACTATCATAAAGTTAAGTTGGAATAACATTGTGTAACAATGTCATCAAAATGAACGGCACAGTTAGCAAAATCACCTCACCCTCGGCCCCTACGGGGGCTATTTTTTGTGTGGACATCTAGCTGCTGGTATGGAATATGGATATTGTGAGACTCTAAAGTGGTAATGATAGTGCGAAGACAGTCGCGGCGAGCCTGGAGACGGTCTGCGGGATTGCAGGTGACGACCACTTGATAGTCTAGTGCAGATGTATCGAATTTGGTAATTCCCTGGTAGGCGGCAGCAGTGACTCGTTCTTGTTTTTGTAAGTTGTTGACGATCTTCTCCATAACTTCTTCGGCCTTTGCTACTTTTAATTCATACGGTACAGGGATGGGGATATAAATATAGCCTGGGTCGACCTCTACCTTATCGATGTTGCGGTTAGCAATGGAGACGAAATTGTTGGTATTGATGTCTTGAATTTTGGTGGTAAGTAGGCTGACTGAGACTACTGGGCCGAGATTGTCGCCAAATTTGATAACATCGCCGATTTCGTAGTAATTATCCGAGACAATCACAAAGCCACGAATGATATCTTTCAAGGAATCTTGCAAAGCAAAGCCTATCACGATGCTAGCGATGCCAACGCCAGCGAGCATAGAGGTAACATTGATGCCGTAAATCTCTAGCACCATCAATACCGTAATAACACTGAGTGTACCGGCTACTATACTTTTGAGCATACGAATAAGGGTCCTGTTCTTTTTGTTGCTCATGATTTTGGAATTTTTCTTTTCCCGGCCGTCTAGAACTCTAGCGATAACGCGGTAAATAAGCAAGCTAAACGCAATAACAATAGCGGACCAAAAAATACGCTGGACCCAAACGTTTTTGATAATATTTTCGATAAAATCCATATGGTTATTATAACATATAATACAGGACTTCGTTGATGAGTGGGAGGTCGCGGCCACGCCAAGAGGCACGTACATCGCCGGCCTCACCGAGCGCTAAGATAGTGGGATACTCCACTATATCGTAGGCCTCGCAAAAGCTGGTATTCGTATCTGGGTCCAGAGTCTCTATTTCCCTGCCAGTCTGACGGCGAAAATTGTCCAGCCATTCGGCTACTGTGCGAGAATAATCTTGGTTATCACGATATATGCACACTACTCGCATGAGGCTCCTTTTGACGCAGTTTTGCGCTTGGCATTTTGTTCTTTTAGTATATTCTCAAAATCTTCTAGGGTGCGGAATTCGCGAAAAACACTAGCAAAGCGTACATAGGCGACTTCGTTGATGTCTGCCAGGACGTCTAAGACAGCTTCGCCAATCTGCTGTGAGGTGATTTGGTCTGTGCCGTAGCTATATAAGATGTCTGAGGCTTTGTTGACTACGTCTTCTATTTCTAACTCGGAGTTGAAAAACTTGCCCACGCTGCGCTTGACGGCTAGCAGTAGCTTGTCGCGGTCGTAGATTTCTTTGTTGCCGCTACGCTTAACGACAGTAAGCTGAGGCATTTCTATGCGCTCATAGGTAGTAAACCGATGACCGTCACTAGACTCGCGCCGACGCCGAATCATAGTGCCGTCCAAAGTCTCGCGGCTTTCTAGAACTTTGCTATCTCCTATTCTAAGTTTCCGCTCCATAGCTGTACCTCTGGATTATTTCTTTTTCTTGGCCTTGAGACGCTCACGGAGAGACGGTGGTACGTCCATATCGTCGTCGCTAGCTACTGGCTCGGGCTCTGGCTCACTTTTGATGGAATCCC
Source organism: Candidatus Saccharimonadota bacterium (assembly GCA_017420185.1). GTDB lineage: Bacteria > Patescibacteriota > Saccharimonadia > Saccharimonadales > Saccharimonadaceae > Nanosyncoccus. The sequence continues at coordinate 24,086 of JAFOJM010000023.1, forward strand.
ACATGTTGGTACGGTTTTCCATGGCGAAATCTTTGGGCTCGGAAGCAGCCTTGACGTCGTGGAAGCTAGTAGTAGTGACTGGCTCGGGCTCTGGCTCGGGCTCGTCGTAATAGACGGAGTCAAAGCCTGTAGCTACCACTGTCACAACAAGCTCGTCTTCTAGCTCTGGACGAATAGAGGCACCGAAGATAATATTAGCATCGGGTGACACGGCACCGGTGATAACCTCGGCGGCTTCTTGAATCTCGCTCATAGACATATCGTAGCCACCAGCTACACTGAAGAGTACGCCACGAGCACCCTCTATCTTTACCTCGATAAGCGGCGACTCTACGGCCTGCTGAGCAGCGATGACGGCGCGGTTTTCCCCGCTGGCGCGACCAATACCCATAAGGGCGGAGCCGGCGTTTTTCATAATGGACTTGACATCGGCAAAGTCTAGATTGATAAGTGAGTGCTCGGTGATAAGCTCGGAGATGCCCTGTACGCCTTGGCGCAGTACGTCATCGGCTATTCTAAATGTCTCTACCAGTGGCGTGCGTGGGTCGATAGTCTGGAGCAAGCGGTCGTTCGGGATAGTGATAAGAGCATCTACCTGGCGGGCGAGCTTATCTATAGCTAAGTCGGCATTAGCACGACGGCGTGCACCCTCGAAGGTAAATGGCTTGGTAGCTACACCTACGGTAAGGATATCCTTCTTGCGGGCCTCCTCAGCTACGATAGGGCCAGCACCAGAGCCAGTACCGCCGCCAGCGCCTAGAGTGATAAATACCATATCGGCACCATCTAGGGCTTTTTCTATGGCGTCGCGGCTCTCCTCGGCGGCTTCGCGGCCTTTTTCTGGATCTCCGCCAGCACCAAGACCCTTGCCTATGTGTACTTTGACATCAGCAGGTGAATGATGTAAATCTTGCGCGTCGGTATTGATGGCGACAAATTCCACGCCAGCAAGCCCGACCTCTCGCATGCGTTCTACGGCAGAGCCGCCGGCACCGCCGACTCCTACTACCTTGATATTGGCTTTACTTTCTACTTCTGCTGGTTTGACTTCTGGCATAATATAATCCTCGCTTTAATATACTATCAGTATACATCGATTTGAGTTTTTTAGCAAGAGGAATTATTTGCCCAGGATCTCGTCTAATCTATATCTAAGTAGTACAAGTTGCCTTGCCATGGCCTATTCTATGGACCATGGCGACATTGCAATGAATTGCTTGTGTGAGTTAATTCACTAGATTGGAGCTACGCACCTAACTGGGCGCCCATAGTACTTATAAGAACTGAAATTACCCGGGTAAGCGTTTCCGCTATCGAAACTTAGGCCTCTGTCGCCACCGCTATATAGAGCAGAAGACGACCAATAGTAACCTCGGCTACCACGATTAGTCGTCATAGAATCACCGCGGTCACCGGAATAGATAAAATTATTTGGGAAGCTACGCCAAGCTTTGGAACTGCTAGCATCAGTGGCATTTACGCCACCATTTATCTTATTATTAAGATAATAAAATCCACCACTAGTATTACCTAGATCAGTACCGGATGTACCATTACCACCATAGGGCAGATGCCATCCGGCTGGACAGATGGAAGTAGCTATATCAGTATGCCCCCCTATAGATGTGTAATCTGTAGTATCTGCTATAGCTGCGGCCCAAGTATAATAGTTCCCAAAGGAATATATGTTATAATTTACATAGCCATATCTGCCATTTAATGTCATATTGGTATCCGAAGAAACAGTGTCTATATTATAGTAACGCGGAAATCTATAACTCAGGTTATCGCCAGTAATAATGTCTGTATTATATAGACTATTAGCCGTAGTCTTATTTGAGAAATTAACGGCTTCTGCATCAGCTAACCCTACAAATGCCCCACCATACCCCTCTGCTAAGCTCTGATTTGTAATAGATGGGTCATTGATGTTATTTCCTACTGTGGCACTGCTCCCTAGCCGTAAGTTTTCTATCATCCAGTAATTGCCATCTGCAAGCTTTGCTACTGCATAGACTTGGTTGTCACGCTGGTCTTTAAGGGCAGTCACATAGCCATTTGGTTTAGAAACTAGGGTAGTCCCATCTGCTAGTGTGGTAGTAAGGAGATTTGTTGTCTGGAAGGTGAGGTCCGCATTTGTGCTGTCCTTTGCTATTGGCATCCATACTGCATAAAGCTTGAGGCCAGCGGCAGACATATCGCCTAAAGTGATAGTCTGGTTAGGGCCGTAAATAGTAGGGTTGTTATTTGGGTTGGTATCTAGTATTTTACTAGCGGCATTTTTATCTTCACTCCAGCCAGCAAAACCATAATCATTATAACCGTCATTATTAGTATCGTATTTATAATTCATAGGCCAGAGCTGAACGTCCATATAAGAAACTATGTCATCCGTTTCAAACTTACCTTTATAGTTCGTAGTTTGATCACTCATAGTAATAGGACTATTAGCACCATTATCATTGTAACAAATATGGTTGGGGGGGCAGTCTGTCCATTCGGCGTATAATGTGATGTTGTCTGATCCTACTGCAGCGGTATAGTCATTCTGATTTTTATATAGTATTCCGGTTCCATCTGCTTCGGTATTCCAGCCAACAAAATAGTAGCTTGCTTTGGCGAAGTTATTTTGCGGTAAAGCTTCCGTCTTACCTGCCTCTACTACGATAGGCTCCATTGTACCACTATCAGCACCATTACCGTCAAAAGTAACAATAGTGGTATAAGCCCAGATGGCATAGAGGGTGATATTATCATCCGCGCTGTAGCTTATATCCATAATCTCTTGCTCAGTAATATAAGTAGGCTCAGTAGCTTGTTGGCTTGTACTCCAGCCCTTAAAGATATAATTAGTAGGAGTAGATGTGGTTTCTTCGTAGATTGGAGTTTTGTAGGTGCCTGTGTAGATAGTATTTGTTCTATTTCCTGTGATGATACCGCCTTCATATGTGGGGATATATTGTAGTGTATTAGTGGGTTCTGGTGTGGTGGTGTCGTCAAAGATTAGGCCATTACTATCAAAGGTTACCTTTGCAGGC
>JAFOJM010000024.1 GCA_017420185.1 Candidatus Saccharimonadota bacterium
GAATGTGGTGGCTAGGGCAAAAGTGAACTGGAATTTGGATACACGTACCGTGCTTTTTGTGGATGAAATACATAGATTTAACAAGGCACAGCAGGATGCGTTTTTGCCTCACGTGGAGAGTGGACTAGTTACACTGATAGGGGCTACCACGGAAAATCCATCTTTTGAGGTGATATCGCCACTGCTGAGTAGGTCACGTGTGGTAGTGGTAGCACCACTCAGCAAAGAGGCGATACTAGAAGTATTGAGCCGGGCGATTAAGACGGAAAAGGTTGTGAAGAGGGTGTCAAAGAAAGCTGTAGATATGTTGGCAGAGCTATCTGGCGGCGATGCCAGAAGTGCGCTTGGAGACTTGGAACTAGCATTGTCTTTGGCTGAGAAGGTAGACGAAAAGGTGGTGTTAGAGGCGGCCGGTAGGAAAATGCCTGGATATGATAAAAAAGGTGACAAACACTACGATGCGATATCGGCATTTATTAAATCCATGCGAGGTAGCGATGTGGATGCGGCACTGTACTATTTGGCGCGGATGGTGCAGGCGGGGGAAGATCCGAAATTTATAGCACGCAGAATGGTGATATTTGCATCAGAAGATATAGGTTTGGCTGGGAATGGGGCTTTGTCGCTTGCGACGGCGTGCTTTCAAGCGGTGGAGCGAGTTGGTATGCCAGAGAGTGGGCTAATACTGGCGCATGCGACGGTAGCGCTTGCGAAATCGAAAAAGTCTCGTGCTACTACAGATGCGTGGTATAAAGCACTGGATTTGGCGCGGAAATCACCAAATGAACCAGTACCAGTGTGGCTACGTAATGCGCCTACTAAACTGATGAAGGATTTAGGATTCGGTGAGGGGCAGAAATGGGAGGCTGGATTTCACTTGGATAAAAACTATTTGCCGGATAGTATTAAAAATGAGAAAATATTTGGGACATAGTAGGCAAATAGGGGTAGAGTTTTGCTATATGTTTTGCTAGATCTTGTTACATAATCCACCACATTTCGGAAGCTATGTTTTGAAGCGCTATAGGCAATAGTTATTTGTTTTCTAAGCCGGCTTGGAAATAGGCCTGGACGTATTCCCAGCCCCAAGATAAGTCGAAACCAGAATTGGTATAATCGTTGAATTTGAAGAATGGCATACCTTTGGCTAATTTTGCAGATTTTTCGGCATTGGCTTCGATTTCTTTGAGTGGGGATTCGTCACGGACGCAGGTGGCAAAATCTTCACCGAGGCCGACGTCCTTGCCGATATTGATCCAATAGTCCTTGCCGAGGCTGGACATTTTGGAGACGGCGGATTTGCCAGATGATTTGAAGTAATCGTGCCAAACGGTGGTGATGGCGTGACTATAGTAGTCCCAGAATTTACCTTCTTGTTTAGCGCAATAGGCACCTAGCGCGGAATGACGTGAGGTGATAGGCTTGGCTTCGCCGTATTCGTAGAGGAAGTCTGATAAGCGTACTTCGAAGAGGATGTCGTTGTTGGCTAGGTATTTTTCGAAATCTTCTTCGTGCTCGATAATGGCATTTTCAAAAGCGACGCAATAAGGGCAGATAAGATCTGAATATACTATGAAATAATTTTTGGCGTCAAGATTGCCTTTGGTCATGGCGGTGTCCCAGACGCGCTCTGCATTGCTGGGCTTGCTAGACATACTGGCGACGATGGCGGCGATAATTACGCCTACAATGGCGACGATTGCGATAATTCTAAATGTTTTTTTCACTTTGCTCCTTTTTGCGTTTCTTGGCTAAATATTTTTCATTTATTATTATAACATATGCTTCCTCGCCGAGACGCTTAAGAGATAGAATAGCTATAATGATAGCAGCCCAAGTAACGATAGTGGAGATGGTGCCGGTGGCGGCGAGACTACTAGTAGAAAAAATGGTGCCAAGCAGGGGTGTGAGCAAGGTGGTACCACATGTGGGGCAGCCGGCACCGAGAGCGATAAGGCCAGTAATAATGCCTGCTTTTTCTAGGTTGGCTGAATTTTGTTCGTGTTTTCTGTTCCACAAAAGCACAATAAGACCTATAAGAATACCTTGCATTACAGAAATGGCAAAAATCGGTAGCCAATCTAGAAAAACTTGCCCAATACCGAAGGTGGCAATAAAGCTATTCCATAGTATCTGTAGGCTACTGGGGAAGCCAAGAGCTGACATTAGCTCGAATTTGGCAAATCCGCCTGATAATAAATTCATAAGGAAGCCAAAAAATAAAAAGGCCGGGATAAAACCATACCAGAATTTTTTCTCGCGTGTAGCCAATAATATTCCTTTGCCGGCTAGTGCGAAGCCGTCTAGCCATTTCCTCCAATTCATGTATATAGTATAGCATATGTTTGATGATTATTAATTTATCTCTTTGGGTTTACGACCCCCTATCTTTATATATTTGGTGTTATGAGAGTAATCAAAATAACCCCTTCCGTCGCTCGGACTTGTTTGGCTTATAATTTTTCACAACGTAGGGCAAGAAAAATGTCTTTAGTCGCTAACGCTAGGGACATTTTTTCATTGCTAAGTTGATGAAAATTATGTCAAACAAATCTGGTCTAAATCTCATTATGCTCCGGAAGGGGTTATTTCTGATTACCTGGAGATGTAATAGGAAATGTATTTTAATAGAGCGAGCAATACTAAATGTGGTGAAGGTCGGAGTTTCGACTGACTGTGAACTACGTTATCTTGGTTTAGATACAATACAATATACATTGCTATTGTCAAATTAATCTGTTCGGTTTTTGGGTTTTTACCTCTGTAAAATGATTAAAGGTCATAAAAATATTACAACATAAAGATTTTTAAAAATCAATATTGACAATGATTTTGCATATGCTAAAATGTAAGTAGGTTTGGACTGGATCCGACGTTGAAAGCAGCCTGAGCCTGGAAAATTGGGGAGTGTGAGTCGTAGATGGTGATAGTTGAGTTGGGAGTTGTAGTTGCTAGATGTGTTTGTAGTTGTATATGGGGGAGTGGTTGTAGTTCACCCGTGTAGGGGTGGACTTTTTAGCATAAGTATGGTATAATATAAGGATGAGGCTATCAAGAAAAATTGATCGAGCTTTAAATATAATAATAGCTATATCTGTAGCGATTTTTCTTGTTGTGATAGCAAGTGTGACACACTATGTTACTTTTGCCGATACGAACGACGCATCGGAGACTTTTGCCACTGATGGGGCTAGGTATGTGACTTTTTACGATGATGGCAATAAGCTGACGGTGAAAACAGAGGCGCATACTGTGCGTGAAGCCTTGGAGCGGGCTGATATTGAGCTAAATGATGGTGATAAGGTGGAGCCAGGGCTAGAAGCAGAAATAAATTCCGATAATTTTCATGTCAATATTTATCGTGCACGACCAGTAATAATAAAAGACGGTAAGAAGACCAAGTATATAATGGCGGCTGGAAGTGATATTACTAGCATAGCCAGAGATGCTGGTATGGTGATATATGATGGAGATGAGATACGTTTGATTGCTAATACAGATTTTTTGGAATCTGGTGCGGCTAGTATGTATGAGATAATTCGTAACGGTGGTAGAACTATAACAATGGACGAGGAGATACCTTTCGCTGAGCGTACAGAGAAAGATTATAATCTAGCGCCGGAGGTGAGTGAAGTACGGCAGCTAGGCGAGGTGGGCGTAAAGAGGCTAGTTTACAATGTGCAATATGTAAATAACGAAGAAGTGTCGCGTGAACTCGTGAATGAGGAAGTGGTGCGAGAGCCAGTAGAACGTGTGGTGGCGGTGGGGGTGAGTGCTATAGAGCGATCGCCGCTGACAGTGGGTAAGGGGAGAAATTATTATACGTACACCAAACCTGACGGTACCACAGTGACTAGGCAAGAGACTTATTATGATTTGAATATGTCTATAGTGATGGGTGCCTGTGGTGGTGGAGATTATACCGTGCGTGAAGATGGCGCTAAGGTAGATAAAGATGGGTATGTGTTGGTGGCGGCGAACCTCAGTTTGTATCCACGTTGTTCGATAGTGGAGACTAGTCTCGGCCCAGGTAAAGTGTATGATACGGGTGGGTTTGCGGCTAACAACCCGGAGCAGTTTGACTTAGCTACAGACTGGACTAATAGGGACGGCAGATAGATGAAGAATAATAAATCTTTAGGACAACATTGGCTGAAAAATCGCGCTATATTAGACGAAATAGCAGCACTAGCGGCTGATGATAGCGCGTGGCTAGAGCCCGATAATACAGAGGTAGAGTCACAAAAACTGGCTAAGCTAGCGGTAGAGATAGGGCCGGGGCTAGGCACACTGACTAGTAGCTTACTTAAGAAATTTGATAAAGTGATAGCTGTAGAATACGATGCAAAGCTAGCGCAGAATTTGCCGAAATCTTTTCCAGGGAAGAATTTAGAAGTAGTAAATGTGGATATACTGCAGCATGATTTTGCTACTGTAGTAGAGCCATACGTGGTGGCGGGGAATATACCGTACTACATTACTAGTCCGATCATAGAGAAATTGATTACTTTGGATAATGCGCCAGAGCGAATAGTACTGCTAGTGCAAAAAGAAGTGGCGGAGCGGATCGCGGCAGAGCGCGAAACCATGCTATCACTAATGGTGAAAAACCGTGCTAATGTAGTGCTAGGGCCAGTGGTAGGCAAGCAAGAGTTTACACCGCCACCAAAGGTAGACAGCCAGGTAATAATATTGGTGCCTCATGCGCCAGTAGTGAACTCAGATGTGTTTACGTTGATACGACGAGGTTTTTCTGCGCCGCGGAAGAAACTTCTGCACAATATAGCTGGGCTAAAGCCGAAGGATGAGCTGGTGCAAATATTTGCTAAGTGTGGCATCTCTGTGGATGCTCGGCCTGGGGATCTACATCTCCCTGAGTGGCAGAAGCTATATGATTTTATAAAATAGCTAATTATATGTGGAAGTTTCCCAAACCATAATTTTTATTCGCTTTACGCTGCACGCGGGGATAATTTTTTATAGATTTATTAACGGAAAATTTGCGGTCTCACGCCGGATGGGAGTCTCGCTCGTCAAATTTTCCTAAAATCTATAAAAATTTTCTCCGGTTTGCTTTATGCTTATAAAAATTAGGTTTGGAAAATTCTAAACTATCCTTAATGTTTTTCAATTGTAGTAGATAATATAACATTTTTGCTACTCTGATGAAAAAAGAGATGATTCCTTTATGCAATTCTTAATTGCAGCAGATGATATAACATCACATCATTCGTAAATAAAAATAAGAGCTATAATGTTAATATTTGTCTTGTTTTATGAAAATATGCTATTATATATTTATAAACATAATAACAATGATTATAGCGAGGAAGATCATGAAGAAAAAACAATCCAAAGTATACTTATTCCCAGCAGCAATGTTGGGTATTACTGCTACTGCCGGAATGATAGCTAATATACCAGGAGCTAATGCAGATGATAACTCAGCTATAGACGATACTATCAATATCACAGTAGACTCATCCTGTACTATGGGCCAGACAGTTACATCTGCCCACACTACAGAACTAAACCCAGGAGAGACTAATACTACTATAGGTGAGTCCCGTATAGCAGCATACTGTAATGACAATGAAGGCTATGCAATATATGCTATAGGCTATACCAATAGTGAATATGGCAATACTAACCTAGTAAGTACAGATGGTAACCATACTATCCCTACAGGTACATCAGGAAATAACTCATACTGGAATATGAGATTAACCCAGGGTACGGCTACAGGACCAACCAGCTATCTCCCCACTATGGTAAACGAATTTACTACTAGCACCACCATCCCAAACGACTACACCAAAGTAGCCTACAGAGACTCTAGCACTATCTCGCAAACAGAAGATCCTGCCATGTCAGGCTCATACTTTACTACTACCTATGCAGCCCACATAGACACCGCCCAGCCAGCTGGCATATATAATGGCCAAGTGCAGTATGTGATGGTGCATCCGAGTGGGGCACCAGCACCAGAGAAGCCACTAGTCATGCAGGATACTGCCTCAATAAAACGTAAACTTGTAAATGTGGGTGATACGGCTCAAGCTACAGATAAACGTGATGGTAAAAAATATTGGATTACTAAGCTCGCTGATGGCAACATCTGGATGACTCAAAACCTAGACCTAGACATAGAAGCCGGCAGGACCTACACCAGTACAGATACAGACCTAGCTAATTCTACTATTGGCACTAGCTGGACACCTACTGTATCTACCAGCACCACTTCTAGCTGGACTAACTCTAAAACTGCTCCAGCGTCCTACAACCCAGGTAATCTTTACTGGAATGGCAATGTAACTACTAGTGGTGGCAACCTTAGCGACAGAACCACAACAGACCCATCCGCTACGTCTGGTGGTACCCACTATCATGTAGGTAACTACTACAACTGGACTGCTGCTGTAGCTATGAATATCTCTAGATCATATACTAGCAGTCGGCGAGACGTAAACCAATCTATCTGCCCAGCCGGCTGGAGACTACCTACCTATAGCGGTGATAAGTCTTATCTAAACCTAAAGGACACCCAAGGCTTAACTGCTGGCACTAGCGGTAATATCCAGAGCACCCCTACCTATTTCGTATATGGTGGCTACTGGAATGGCAGCTCGAGTAGCGTAGGCCGCGACGGGCGCTACTGGTCTAGTGTAGTGAACAATAGTAACTACGCGTACCTACTCTACTTCGCTGCCTATGGCGATCTGTACCCTCAGAATGGCGACGCTCGCAACTATGGCTATTCGGTACGGTGTGTGGCTAGGTAGTAGTGTAGTTTAGCGTTTTCTGCTTCCAGCCCTTCTGAAGTTTTAGATAAAGTTGCGGCGTAGGTGGCGGACATTTTATTTGATGCTTGGTAAAAAAGATTGCTAAATTACAGCAAAATATAGCTACCTATGAGTAGCTATATTTTGTGCTGAGATAATTTGAGATGCTTCACAATATCCCCTATTCCCAAAAATGCCAAAAAAATCTTGACTTTTGGGAATAAAGTGGTGAGTGAGTGAGGTAGAGAAATGCTCGCGTGCGCTAGCTGGAGATTTAATGGGCCTATGCTTGACAGTGCTGGTGGGCTTGGGGTACAATCAATGGTAAATATAATAATCTCTTTGTGACTGAAGGTGTGGGAGGCTTTTAAGTCGTCGGCTCCAAAGAAAAGGAAGGACAAAATGAATAAATTTTTCAAAGGAGCCAAGGCGGCGGTAGGTGTGATCTTGGCTGTGGCGGTGGCTTTGCCTACCGGGCTTATCGATATGGTAAGCGCTGCGAGTGACGCAGCAATAAAAAATCCAGAGGATGTGACGCTAGCAGATGGCGTAGTGCTATCCAAGACTGCAAAAGCAGTGGATGGTGCGGTGAATACCTGGGATGTAACCCTAAGGGTAGAATCACCAAAAACTAGCACTACATCAGATACAGTGATAATAATTGACCGCTCTGGTAGTATGGAAGGCGAAAAGATGTCCAAGGCCAAAGAGGCGGCTAAGACTCTGGCGAAACAGTTACTTTCTGCTGGGAACACTGCAAATAGAGTAGCAGTAGTGTCTTTTGCTGGAGATATAGAGACTAATGTAGGATTTTCCGATAGCTATACAACCGTGGCTGGAGTTATCGACGGGCTGGAGGCGGATGGTGGTACCTATACTCAGGCGGCTATTCGCGCGGCGGCAGATCTACTAGGCACATCGACAGCGAATACCAAGAATATTGTATTGATGTCTGATGGTGAGCCTACGTATAGCTGCAAAATTAGCAATCCAGATAATTATTTGATAGATGGTGGCCCAAGTGGATTTGCCCCAGGCGTAACAAAAAAACAGACAAGCACAAATGTACCAAAATCGCAGTATGATTGTAATACTAGGATAGAAAATGGTACAGAAATGTGGTACCGCTATGCTCGTAAGGATTTAGGCTTTGGCTGGGAGTATGATTATTATAATCATGGTAATTCTGCGATAGCTGAAGCGGGATTCTACAAGGCTAATAATAGCGGCTTGTATACTGTAGCTCTTGATGCTGACACAACTGGGAAGGATGTATTGGCTAAGATTGCTGCACCCGGTAAGGCCTATACTGCTACAGTGGATAACTTGACTACTATATTTGATCGAATAGCTGGTAAGATTAATGCAGTGATACAGTCTGCACAGGTGAGTGATGCTATGGGTAAGGGCGTAGTAATAGCTAGTGGGTCTGCTACTGGTGCGGCTGGAGCAAAAGATCTTAGCTGGACACCAGATTTTCATTATGATACTGAGAGCGATAAGTATGTAGCAGAAATTACTTATCGGGTAGAGGCGACTGATGATATACTGAATAACCTAGACAATGATGGCTATGCGCCGCTAAATAATAAAGCTACTATTACATATAACGGTAGTAATATTAAAGATTTTCCAGTACCTAAGGCAAAGCCTATGACAGTGAGTATAACAAAACAATTAGTGGGCCAGACCTGTGCTGGGTGTGAATTTGATATAGCATTAACCTATCCTGGTGATACGGTCAAAACCTATCGTGTAAAAGATGGCGAAACCAAGACTATAGCTGGTGGGCTCAAGGTGGGCGACTATAGTGTAAACGAGGTAAGAACTACAAATAACAATGTAGCACTTGAGAATTATTTGACTAACTATAGCCAAAAGACTTTTACGATAAATAAAGACAGTGTGAATCCTGTGCAGATTACCGTTACTAATACTTATGAGACTACTACTGTAAGTGCGAAGAAGGCGTGGGATGACGACAATGACCGTGACGGTAAGCGTAATAAACTTGGTAACCTATCCGTGGGGGTAAGAGATGGTGATAAGTTTGTAGCGTATCAAGCTGTAGATGTCACTAAGGCGGAGCAGGATTTTGTATTTGCGGAGCTACCAAAATACCGTAACGGAACAGAAATAAGGTATACAGTGGCAGAAGCGACAAATTGTGCAAATGAGTGCAAAGAATATACTGGTGACAATGTAAATAGATATACTGTAAGAAAAAACGGTAATACCATTACCAACGTACATACACCAGAAAAAACTACGCTTAGGATAAAGAAGATTTGGGATACCCAGGCAGGACAATTGCCTACTAGCATGCCAACATTCATCACGGTGGCATTGTCAAATAATGAGAACGATAGCGTGCGAAATATAGAGCTAGCTGGAACTGGGTATGGTGAATGGAATTCGGACGCTATAGAAGTGTTAAAGTATAAGAATGGTGGTGAGTTGATACAATATGAGGCAAAGGAAACAAAAATTGGTGAAAGTATACTAGGTGGTGACAAGAAGGATACACTGTATATGTATGATGGTAATAAGTTGGAAGGAAAGTGGACGGCTAGCTATACAAATGCATTTGACGTGAAGAATACTTGGACGCCAGCTAAGTCAGTATATGGTGGTGAATCTGAATTTACTATCAAGAAAATAGACGAGAATGGTAATGCTATGAAGGGGGTAAAGTTTGACGTAAATACTAATCAATATACCACTGATAAGAATGGCGAGATAAAGATCGAGATACCATCGATGACCAATGTAGCAGAAGATAATTTGAGGTACGATATTGTCGAGACGAAGACTTTGGAAGGCTATGATTTGATAGCTGGTACGGAAACTTTGAATGTGACAAGTACTAGTAAATGGGTAAGCGCCGATGAAAAAACGTTGACTAATAACTACGTGAAGGAATATGCTTTTGTAGCTAAGAACAATCCTGGATATGCATGGAACGATGGGATGTATATAGTAACTAACAATCGTAGTGTAGCGGAGTCATTGACAGTGAAGAAGGTATTTAGTGGAGTAAACGCAGAGGCTTTGAAAGATATTACTTTCACAATAACTGGACCAGCAGATTTTGGTGATAATGGTGAAATGGTGTTGAAGTTTACAGATGATTGTGAGGTATCAGGAAATGAAGCTACGTGCGTGGTAAAGGCAAAGGTACCAACTGGCAAATATAGCGTAAAAGAGAATAATGCAGAAATAGATAATTTTGACCTTGAAACAAGCGGCGATGGGGCTAGCAAAAACGTGAAGAAGGGTGACAGAGCTGTATTTACAATTAAGAATACATATGACGTAGATGAAACCTACTATAGCGTAACAAAGGTATGGGATGACAATGATGACCAGGATGGTAAGCGTCCAGATGAATTGATCGTGAAACTAAAAGCAGACGGGAAGACTATTGATACGGTAGCACTCACGGCTGATGATGAAAGTGAGGGTATGGACAATGTTTGGACATACACATGGGACGAACTGCCAGTAGCTAATAAGAATGGCAAAGTGATAAGCTACACTGTAGAGGAAGTACTGGATTCTGAGGACTATGAACAAACCGAGATGATAGGTGAAGCTAGTGCTACCACATTTACTAATACTCATGAACTAGAGTTAATAAATAATGATGATGACGATGAAGAAAATGACGGCAAATTGACTGTAACTAAGATTTGGGATGATGGGGATAATGAATTAAATACTCGTCCGGATGCTATCGTGGTAAATCTGTATGCAAATGACAAAAAAATAGAATCAGCAACCATAATGGCTGACGAAAATGGTGAGTGGAAGCATGTCTTCGATGGACTATACAAATATGCTGATGGTGAGGAAATAGTGTACTCTGTAAGAGAAGCTTACGTAGATGGATACAAAGCACAGGTTGAGGGTGAGGACTTGGCTGAAGGATTCACTATTGTAAATACCAGTACGAATCCTTGTGCATTTGGTGGTTGCGGAAATGTAGCGGTGGTGGAATATAAGACTGTGGCTACGATTGCGACGCCAGAGACTGGTAGATTAGTGAGGAACGAGTATGGTGAAACTGCATGTGATAGTCCAATCGTGAGCATGGCTATGTGCGGATCTACATTGGTAATAGTCGTGGGTGGCTGGATGATTGTAAGCAGGAAGAACAGAGCAAAGATTGACAAAAGAGCATAAGTATGATATAATGGTAAGATAGCTATATAATCCCCCTTCAAGGGGGATTTCTCTTGAAAAAATATAAAAACGTGATATAATGGTATGTAGTATTAATATAAAGGAAAGATATGAGTCGTATCGGAAAACAACCCATCGAAATTCCGGCGGGAGTGACAATTACGGTCGGCGACAAAGATATAATTGTCGCAGGGCCGAAGGGTCAGCTCATAGTGCCGGTACAGCCGAAAACGAAAGTTACGGTTGAGGGGACTACGGCTACCGTTACACGTAGTGACGATGAGCCAAAGTCTAGAGCGTGGCATGGCTTGCAGCGAGCGCTGCTAAACAATGCTGTTACTGGCGTAACCAAAGGTTACGAGAAAAAGCTAGAAATAAATGGCGTAGGGTTTCGTCTATCTGGCGGTGGTCAGGAGATAGAAATGGCGCTTGGATTTTCACATCCAGTGAAATACAAAGCTCCAGAGGGCGTGCAGCTTACTACCAACAAAATGGAAATCACCGTATCGGGGATAGACAAGCAAAAGGTAGGCCAGGTAGCTGCAGAGATTCGCAGCCTCAAGAAGCCAGAGCCATACAAGGGTAAAGGTATTAAATATGTCGACGAAGTAATACTTCGCAAGGCAGGAAAGGCGGGTAAGAAATAATGAATAAGATATACAGAGCTAAGCGTACGCGTGCTAAGATACACGGCACAGCAGAGCGGCCACGCCTAACAGTGCATTTTAGTAACAAGAATATTATCGCACAGATAATAGATGATGACGCTAAGGTTACATTGTGCTATGCTACTACTGTGGGTGCCAAGATGACAGGCACCAAGACAGAGCAAGCTGCCCAGTTAGGTGCAGAAATAGCCAAAAAAGCCAAGCAAAAGAAAATATCCAAAGTCGTATTTGACCGTGGAGCAAAATTATACGCAGGCCGAATGAGCGCTATCGCTGATGCGGTCCGTAAGGAAGGATTGGAAGTATAATATGCCAGAAACTGAGAAAAAAGCCCCAAGGGTAGTAAATAAGTCCGGCACTCTCAAAATGGAAGACAAGGTGGCTGCAACCAAGCAGACACGTGATATCTCCGGCAAGAAATTGAATCGTCGCAATAGGCGTGATAGAGTGCGTGCAGATGCTGGACCAAAAGAATTTGATGAAATCACCATAGCCGTAGACCGCGTATCGCGTACTGTGGCTGGTGGTCGTAGAATGAGATTTAAGGCTCTAGTAGCTGTGGGAAACCACAAAAACAAGGTAGGTGTAGGCGTAGCCAAAGGCAACGACGTCACCACCGCCGTAAACAAAGCTACATCCAAGGCCAAAAAAGCCATGATTACATTTAACATGGACGGCGAGACTATATGTCACGAAAGCCGCACCAAAGTAACTGGTGCAGATGTACTAATGAAGCCAGCAGCACCTGGTACTGGTATTATCGCTGGCGGTACAGTACGAGCCATCATTGGCCTTACTGGCGTGAAGAATTTGATTTCTAAGTCGCTAGGGTCTACCAACAAGGTAAATATAGCCTATGCGGTAATAGATGGCCTAAAGAGTCAAGTACCACGTAGCGAGTGGATTGGTGCGAAAGCAGACAAAGCTGCCGACAAGGCTGAAAAGCCAGTAAAGTCAGCTGCTAAGAAGCCGGCCGCCAAAAAGTCCACAACAAAGGAGACTAAGTAATGAAATACAATGATTTGACAGTAGAGAAAAATACTCGGCCAGCGCGCAAGGGCCGTGGTATCTCCGCTGGGCAGGGTAAGACTGCTGGGCGAGGTACCAAGGGGCAAAAAGCGCGTACTGGACATCGCAAGATGCCAGCGGGCTTTATGGGTGGCCAGAGAGCTATAATGCAGGCTGTGCCAAAGCTGAAAGGCTTTAAGAGTCATCATGCCAAGGCAGAGGTAGTATATACAGATAGACTAAACGAGCTATCTGGTAAAGTGGATAACTATACTCTAGCTGAAGCCGAGCTAATCACTAGCCCATTTGTAAAGGTAAAAGTAATTACTCGCGGTGAGCTTACTAGTAAAATAGATCTAGAGACGCAGTTTGCGTCGAAGACCGCCGTGGATGCTATCACTAAGGCCGGTGGAAGCTTCAAGCAAGTCGCTATATTGCAAAGGCCTGGGAAATAGGCTTGCCGACCAGCTAAGTGGCTGGTCGGCCACAACCTCTTTCTTCGAGCTCGGACTTGTTTGGCTTATAATTTTCACAACGTAGGTCAAGAAAAAATGTCTTTAGTCGCTAACGCTAGGGACATTTTTTCATTGCTAAGTTAGTGAAAATTATGCCAAACAAATCTGGTCTAAATCTCATTATGCTCTCAGAAAGAGATTGTGGCCGACTTTGGGCTAGCTGCATTGATATCTAAAGGTTTTGTAGTATAATATATAGATAAGTAATAGTGGAGAAAATATGGAAGAAAAAGAGTTAAAAACTAGTCCAAAGCAAAGGATATTTATAATAGCGATAGCGGTGATAATGCTGGGGTCTATCATGGCGAGCTATGCAGCTATAATTATAAACGGCAATAAGTCCAGCAGCACTGCTGATGGCGAGAGCCAAGTAGACGAGGCCAAGGTAGCAGAGTACAAAGAGGCTTACGACAAAGTACAGGCAGAGCTTACCAAAGCCAGTGAAGCTAGCTACGACACATTCGTGCAATACAAGGGTGAGATTAAAGCCTACAATGAAACGGCTGCCAATGAAAATGGTATACAAGTACGAGACTTGCAAAAAGGTAGTGGTGACAAGCTGACGCAAGATGATACAGACTACCTGGCGTACTATGTGGGCTGGTGTGCGGATGAAAGTGTGTTTGACTCTACTT
Organism: Candidatus Saccharimonadota bacterium; assembly: GCA_017420185.1. GTDB lineage: Bacteria > Patescibacteriota > Saccharimonadia > Saccharimonadales > Saccharimonadaceae > Nanosyncoccus. The sequence continues at coordinate 13,794 of JAFOJM010000024.1, forward strand.
TTGACGATGCGAAGAATCCTACTGGATTTAGCAAAGTACTAGACCCGTCGGCTGGGATGATAGAAGGCTGGAAGCTAGGCATAGATGGGATGAGGCTAGGTGGAGTACGGGAGATAACCATACCTGGCGATCTCGCATATGGAGATAGTATGGAGATATGTGGTGGCAAAAATAAGCCGCTGAAATTCTTAGTGATGGCAGTAGCAAATGAAGATCCATTAAAAAGCATAGCTATCGAATACAATACTGCCTATATGCGACTACAGTACGCGTACTACGGCATAGACTATGATGAGGTAATGCAAACACAATAGTGCCGATATATATCTTGTATAATTTGTCGTGTTTTGGGTTTACAAATAGATATAACTTTGGCGTTGTTGCATAAAACATACGATGCCTGGTCGCACCTCTATTCTTGGGACACACAACTTCGTGCGCCTTTGGCGAACAAGGACCACTGCCAAAGCCTATGGTTCCAATAATAGATGTTGCGACCAGACTCCAGGCTAATTATGTAACAATGTCCAAAAATATGTATTGTTTTTGTGGGAAATGTGGTATTATGGAATTATAAACATAATAATAATGATAAAGCGAGGGTAGAAGATATCATGAAGAAAATACAACCAAAAATATACATATTTCCGGCAGTAATGTTGGTGGTGTTGGGTGCTGTGGGGGTAGCGGCTAGTGCACCGGGGGCTAGCGCGGATGATAGCCTGGCGGTGGATGACGAGATTAATATTACGGTAGACTCTGCCTGTACTATGGGTCAAACAGTATTACAAAATAGTGAAAGCCTTAACCCTGGTGGAACCAAAGTAGTAGGAAGCTCTCGTATAGCAGCATATTGTAATGATAATGAAGGCTATGCTATATACGCTATAGGATACACTAATGGTGAATATGGTAATACCAATTTAATAAGTACAGACGGTAATCATACTATCCCTACAGGCACATCAGGAAGTAACTCCTACTGGAATATGAAGCTAACACAAGGTACAGCCACAGGCACTACTAGTTATCTCCCTATCATGGTAAACGAATTCACTACTAATACCACTATCCCAAATGACTATACCAAGGTAGCCTACAGAGACTCTAGTACTATCTCACAAACAGAAGACCCCACCAAGTCAGGCTCATACTTCACTACCACCTATGCAGCCCATGTAGACACTACCCAGCCAGCTGGCATTTACAATGGCCAAGTCCAATATGTGATGGTGCACCCATCTAGTGCACCGGCTCCAGAGAAACCACCAGTAGCTATGCAAGACACTGCCACTATAAAAAGCAAACTCACAAATACAGGTGATACTATGCAAGCAGTAGATAGTCGTGACGGTAAGAAATACTGGATTACCAAACTTGCTGACGGCAACATCTGGATGGCTCAAAACCTAGACTTAAGTATAGAAGCCGGTAGGACCTACACTAGTGCAGATACAGACCTAGCTAATTCTACTATTGGCACTACCTGGACACCTACCGTATCTACCAGCACCACTTCTAGCTGGACTAGCTCTTATACTGCTCCATCCTCCTACGACCCAGGCAATCTTTACTGGAATGGCAATGTAACTACTAGTGGTGGCAGCCTTAGCAACAGCACCACAGCAGATCCATCTGCTACGTCTGGTGGTACTCACTATCATGTAGGTAACTACTACAACTGGACTGCTGCAGTAGCCATGAGTAATTCTAGCAGTTATACATCAAGTGGTACCGATGTAAACCAATCTATCTGCCCAGCCGGCTGGAGACTACCTACCTACAGTGGCGACAAATCTTATCTAAGCTTAAAGAATGCCCAAGGCTTAACTTCTGGCACCAGCGGTAATATCCAAAACACCCCTACCTATTTCGTATATGGTGGCGGCTGGAATGACAGCTCGTACGGCGTAGGTGGCGGCGGGTACTATTGGTCTAGTGTGGTTAGAAGCAGTAGCAATTCGTACCTACTCTATTTCAGTGCCGGTGGCTTTCTGTACCCTCGGGATAGCAGCGGTAGGGATATCGGCTACTCGTTGCGTTGCGTAGCTAGGTAGTAGTTTAGCGTTTTCTACCTCCAGCCTTTCTGAAATCCATTTGAAACTATAATACAGTGCCGAATTAGCTTTGATGTGTAATATATGTGTAGTATGGTGTAAAAAACTCTTGAAACAAATTGGAATGAAAGCGTGAAAAATGAGTAGAAAATACAATTTTCACGCAAAGTGTGGTATAATAGGGACATGATAAATCAAATAACCAGGGAAAAGATAGAAGTACTGACTAAGAGATACCGTGAGCTGGCTCTGGCGCAGCCGCAGGCGGTGAAAGAGCTATGGGGCGCAATACTGCCAGAGATGGTGTATAATTCTAATGCGATAGAGAATTCCACGCTTACACTAGATGATACTGAGGATATATTGATGCGGGATAAGATACGCACTGATCATGCGGTACGTGAGATATACGAGGCGAAAAACTTAGCCAAGGCGATGGAATACTTAGATAGGGTTGCTACGAAAAAGCTATCTACCAAGATGATACTAGATACGCACAGGATCTTGCTGACGGATATACGTGATGATATAGCGGGGCGGTGGCGTAGTGGCAAAGAATGGATACGAGTAGGGACGCATATGGGGGCAAATCCGGAATTTGTGGCTGAGCTGATGCAAGGCTTGGTGGACAAATACAACGCAGATAATGGTGAAATATTAGACAAAATAGCGTATTTTCATGCAGAATTTGAGAATATTCATCCATTTGGGGATGGAAATGGCAGGATGGGGCGGCTGATTACTAATTGGCAGCTAGCCAAGGTAGGGCTGCCACCAATAATAGTGGCAAATAAATCTAAATACGATGAATATTATCCAGCGCTAGAAGCATACGTGCGGACGGATAAATGCGATGAGCTGGTAGAGCTATTTGCAAAGCTGCTGATAGAGGCGCTGCATAGGTGGATAGCGATGTTAACGGCCAAGAAAATAATACCGCTGGCAGAGTGGGCGAGGCAAAATGACGAAGATGTGCAGGCTACCACAAACAAAGCTGCTAGAGGCACTATACCTGGCTTTCGGGTAAGAGATCATTGGATGATAGATGCGGGATATAAGATAGACAAGAGCAATTAGCCTGGGTCCAGTGCTATCATAGGACGCCGAAGGGTTATGTTGTAAATAATGTATTGCTGTGGTATATACTACTAGGAATGTGGTGAAACATATGAGGATAGCACAATGAAAACATTTTTCTTTTATGACTTAGAGACAAGCGGGCTAAACGCCAGGGCGGACCGCGTGATGCAGTTTGCTGGGCAGAGGACAGATATGGAGCTTGAGCCCATAGGTGAGCCGGTGAATATACTAGTGAAAATGACCGATGATGCGCTGCCTAGCCCAGAGGCTATAATGGTAACTAAGATTACACCACAGGCTACGCTACGTGATGGCATACTGGAGGCGAAATTTGCGCGATATGTTACGGAAGAAATATTTGTGCCAAATACCATAGCGGTGGGGTACAATACGGTAAGATTTGACGATGAATTTATGCGGGCGATGCTGTGGCGGAATTTTTATGACTCATATGAATGGGAGTGGAAAGATGGCCGAAGCAGGTGGGATATACTAGATGTGGTGCGGCTGACGCGAGCACTCAGACCAGAAGGTATTAACTGGCCAGTGCGAGAAGATGGTGCGCCAACAAATAGGCTAGAATTAATTACGAAATTAAACGGCGTAGCGCATGAGCACGCACATGATGCGCTGAGCGATGTGTATGCTACCATAGCAGTAGCACGGCTGATACGCGACAAACAGCCGGAGCTATTTGACTATCTACTAAAAATGCGAGACAAAAAAGAGATTAAAAAGTTGATAAATCTAGACAATAAGCGGCCTGTAGTGTATGCGTCGGGTAGATATGCCAATGAATATAACAAAACTACTGTAGTGTTGCCACTAGTACCTGGGCGAAATGGGAATGTGCTAGTATATGACCTGCGGCATAATTTGCAAGATATAGACCCAGAAAAAATATTCCCGACAGTAAAGGAACTGTGTTACAATAAATGTCCAGCGGTGGCGCCACTAGGAGTATTGGAGAAAAACGATGGGTGGGCCAAGATAGGGCTAACCAGAGAGATAGTGGAGCAAAATATGCAGACACTACTAGAACATCCGGAATTTGCCGAGCAAATGCGGACCAAATGGGAAGAACAGCCGGAATATCCACAGGCGCTAGAACCAGAGGCGGCGCTATATGATGGGTTTTTGAATGATACCGACAGAATAAAAGTAGCGGCTGTGCGGAATGCGGACGCTGCGAGGCTTGCTGACTTTCATCCGGAATTTGCCGACCCGAGACTACCGGAGCTATTGCTACACTATAAAGGGCGTAACTTTCCGGAAGCGCTAAGTGAGAGTGAGGCTAGCAAATGGGAAGAGTATCGCCGGGCAAGGCTAGAGCGCCAAGCTCCGAAATTCCTAGCTAGTCTACAAAAAGAATATCACAAAGACGAATATATTGGCGAAGAATTGAAGCTGTACTATGAAAGTCTTTGTGGGTATTAATGACGGAGGCCCGCATTTGCTGTATTTTTGAAGACTGCAGTCGGAGTTATATCATCTACTGCATTTCGGAAGCTTCGCTTTGGTGTAATCAGAGATTATACACCAAAGCTCCGCCCCTCCGGCGGAAAGAATTGCCTAAAGGCAATTTTTCCTTAATGTTCCTCAATCGCAGTAGATAATATAACTCTACACCGCCTATACCTTTGCAGATTTTGCTTCGGAACTTTCCGGGCTCTTAGATGTAAGAGTTGTAAAGACTATATGGGAGATTTCGCATGTTGTAAGTAAATAGGGAGTAGAAGCTCTAGAGATTGCAGTAATACTTCAGATTTAAATTTTAATACAAAACATAAAACGCTTATGGTATAATGTAAATATGGACAATAACAAAATAATGATAGTGGGCACTGGCAATGTGGGGGCGAGTATTGCGTATGCCATACTCAACCAAAGAACAGCTATTAACGAAATAGTGCTGACTGACATTATTGCAAAAGACGCCGAGGGCGAGGCTATGGATTTGCGTGATGCGCTGGCGGTGGCACCAAGCTATGTAAAGGTGTGGAATGGCACATATAAAGACGCAAAAGATTGCGACGTGGTGGTAATAACAGCCGGCGCGGCGCAAAAGCCAGGTGAGTCGCGGATGAATCTTTTGAAGAAAAATGTAAACATACTAAAAGGTATGGTAGACCAGATAATGGAGAGTGGATTTGACGGAATATTTTTGGTGGTGACGAATCCGATGGATGTACTGACTTACTATACGATGAAATTTTCTGGGCTGCCGGCGGAGCGAGTGATAGGGTCTGGTACTGTGCTAGATTCGGCGCGGCTAAGGCAGCGAATAGCTGGGTATATGAATGTGAACGCTAAGTCTGTGCATGCGTACCAGGTGGGAGAACATGGTGATAGTGAAGTGACACTGTGGTCGCTGGCGGATGTAGGTGGACAGAAAATCAACGAGATGCTGCCGGAAGATGTGCGGATGGGGATATCTGACTATGTGCGTAATGAAGTCTACGAGATAATAGAGAAAAAGGGCGCTACTTACTATGGTATAGCTACGTGTGTGGTATCGATACTTAATAGTATACTCAATGACGAGATGCGAATATTGCCGGTGTCGTCGTATGATGGGTTTTCGGGTACGTGCTTTGGCTGGCCGTCTGTGGTAGGGCGAGAAGGCGTGGTGCGGCGGCTGGATTTGTCAATTTCTGAACGTGAAGGGATAGAATTGCAAAAATCTATTAATACTTTGCGGAATGCTATGCATTCTGTAGGGATATGATGTTGTAATACAGGCTTGCGAAAAAAACCATAAGTGATACAATGGTAGATAAGTATAAATCAAATAACATAATAGAAGGAATAAAATGGACCAAAATACGAATCCACTTACAAATGTAAATCCTGCGGCAGGTGCTGCGCCTAGTGTACCGCTTGTAGCTCCAGTGCCTGGTGCACAGCCGGTGGCAGATGCGGGTACGACAGGCGCTACAAATGCGCCAGCGGGCCAAGCGACAGGTATGCCGCATATGCCTAGCATAATGGAGGCATTAAATATGGCGGCTAGAGCTGATGCTGCTTCGGCGGCGGATACTACTGTTGGTGCTGGTGGTGCTCCAGCGGCAGGCATTGTTGGCGGTATGGATGCTGCAACGGCTAACCCTTTGACTACCGATGCGCCTGTACAGGGCATAGCGGCGGAATCTGCAATGGTAAGCGATACTGCAACGGCGGTGAATACGCCATCCGCTGGCATGGGTGCCAATCAAGATGAGGTGCTAGAGACCTTGTCTGTGGCGAGCGCAGAGGTGGATGCGGTGCCGCCGCAGCCAGTAGGACGGCCGACTAATATAGACGGTGTGTACCGTGCGAATACATTTAGCCCTGCAGCAGGTGTGACTGGTGGCGCTGCGCCTAGTGCGTCGACAAATCCATTTATAAGTACTGCAAGCCAGCAAACTCCGAGTGTATCTTTTACAGATCCGGCATTGGAGCCTGAGGTACCCGTGGGGCAGCCTATGGAGATAGCATCTACGGGTTCGCAAAAAAAGAAATCTAATAAGACCACCTTGATGGTGCTATCAGTGATAGCTTTCTTGGTGGCGGCGGCCTTGGCTGCGGTGCTAGTGATGTTGATGTTAGGCGTAGGACCTTTTGCTTCGAACAATGGAGGGTCTTCCCAGACTCAGTCTTCAGAAAATAGCAATAATAATACTGCTAATAATACTAACAGCGGCGTCACTAATGGAACGCAGGCGTCGACTGGTAAAATAGCATGTAATGGAACAGCTACAGAGGGAGGCCAAAGTAAAACCCTCAATGTGATAATTAGTGTTGCCAATAATATAATAACTGATACCGACGCGTCAATGAGTATGGTAGATGCTGATGGTAATGAGCAGACATTGCCTATGGATATGAATGTAGACGGTTTGCTTGGTACGTATGATACGGAGGGCCGACAAAATTATTACGATGGCAAAGGTACCTTGAAAGTATCTATGCAGGAGTTTGCTGATTATTTGCAGAAAAGTATGCAAGCTTCGGGCTGGACTGGCACTTGTGCGGTCAGATAGATGTTAATAGGCGTTGTTGTATAAATCATACGATGACTGGTCGCACCTTTATTGGACACACTCTAGGACCGTTCGGCCAAGCCTATGACCCCAATAATAGAGGTTGCGACCAGTCTCCAGGCTAATTATGCAACAATGCCATGTCGATAGAGTTTGCTTGATATAATAGCAAAAGTATTGTAAAATAATATTTATGAATAAGATATATATTACTACTGCAATACCTTATGTAAATGGCGCGCCACATGTGGGGCATGCGTTGGACTACTGCTTGGCGGATACGTATGCAAGGCATAGGAGGCTAAATGGTGATGAAGTGAGATTGCAGGCGGGGGTGGATGAGCATGGCAACAAAATATACCAAAAAGCCGTAGGCATGGGGTTGCCCGTGGAGCAGTATGTAGGCGAAAACGCAAAGAAATTTAGAGATTTTGTTGAGAAACTGGATGTATCATATACAGACTTTATTCGGACTACAGATGATGCGCATGAGCGAAGATGCCAGGAAATCTGGCGGAGGCTGGAGCAGCATATATATAAGGCGAAGTATGAAGGATGGTATTGCGAGGGATGTGAGAGATTTATTACACAAAAGGAATACGACGAGAATGCCGGCATATGCCCTGACCATCAGAAACCTTACGAGAAATTAGCCGAAGAAAATTATTATTTGAGAATTGCAGATTTTAAGAATAAAATTCGTGATGCTATAGAATCTGGAGAGATGACAATATTGCCGGAGTTTCGTAAAAAAGAAGTCTTGAAATTATTGGAAGAGTCCCCGGATGTGTCGGTGTCACGGTCTAGGGACCAACTGTCGTGGGGAGTGCCGGTGCCGGGTGATGAGTCACAGGTGATGTATGTATGGATAGATGCGTTGTCAAACTATATCACCGTGCTGGGATACCCAGACAAGGACATAAGTGCGTGGTGGCCAGCGGCAGCGCAATTTGTGGGTAAGGATATATTGAGATTTCATGCGATAATATGGCCAGCAATGTTGATAGGGCTGGGGCTACCGCTGCCTAAGGCGATAGTGTCGCACGGGTTCGTACTGGTGGATGGTCAAAAAATGTCTAAATCTATAGGTAATGTAGTAGACCCAGTGGAGGTACTAGATAAGTATGGCGTGGATGCATTTCGGTATTATTTCTTGAGACATATAGATACTTTTAATGATTCGGATTTTACGTGGGACAAATATGAAAGTGCGTATAATAATGAGCTGGCGAATGATCTGGGGAATTTGGTGCAGAGATTGGCTACTATGGCTAGCAAAAATAACATCAGTATGGAACAGCCTACTGAATATGCATTTGATGAAGAATACGTGAAAATGATGGATAATTACGAATTTTCACGGGCTTTTGACTATGTATGGGACAAAATTCAAGATATTAACAAGAAAATTGATGAAGAAAAGCCGTGGATGCTGGCTAAAAATGGCGAGACAGACAAGCTACAGCTATGCTTACAGGGGCTGATAGGAGACTTAATGAAAGCAAACTATATGCTGAGTCCATTTATCCCGGGTACAGCAGACAAAATATACGAAGTGTTTGCTGGTAAGATTGAACCGCCGAAGACGCCTTTGTTCCCGAAGGGATAGAGGTGTGATGGCCCGCTTGACGAATTACGCGGTAAGGCTAGAACGAAATTGGCAGATAAAAAGAACTGGACGGAATGTCCAGTTCTTTGCGATGGCTAGCCGATGGCTAGTCTTCTGAGAGCTTTTTGTTGAAATCGGATAGATAAAATCCGAATACGCCACCGATCATTGGGAATAATGCATATACGGCTAGAGCTTGGCAGATGCCACCGAAAATCTCACCGAAATTGTCACCTACTGTAGGGAAGATGTGCATCATAAGTGCAGCAGCTGGGTTGAAGATGAAGTTGCTGCTAAGCCCTAGGAATGCAGCGGATATTACGTAACCGATAACTACGGCAAGAGCCATACCGCCAGCTACTACTGCTGCGAATGTAAATACACTGCGCTTGTAGTCTAGAGCTCTTGCAAAGAAGAACCCGATGATAGCTGCGCCGAGTAGCTCGACGAGGGTTACTAGCCAGAAATTGCCTTCGGCAATAGCAGAGATAGCGGGTACATCATAAGCTGTCTCGCCACCTGCTAGGTGGAAGGCATTGAAGATGAGCCAACCAAGCCATGCGCCTATGACTTCGGCAATGATATACATAATGCCGCGGATCACTGACATACGACGAGTAGCCATCATACCCGCGGTGACTAGTGGGTTGAGACACGCGCCTGAAAAAGCGTATACTGCAACAAGTACAGCGATGATAGCAAAAGCGTATGTTGCTACATTGGCAATGCCCATTAGGGACAATGCAAATAGTAGCAGTGTGATAAACATTGTGCCGAGAATTTCGCCAAGTAATGAACCGTAGAACTTACGATTTTTGAATACGGTGAGAATGCTCTCTTTCTCTTCGTATTTCTTGGCAAAA
>JAFOJM010000025.1 GCA_017420185.1 Candidatus Saccharimonadota bacterium
AATAAGTCGAAAAATTTTCCGACGCTCCTACCAAATAGCCATCATTGCTATTCTCAACCATAGCGCCCACATCACCTAACTCACCCGCCGCAGTTATCTCATAAGCGCTTACATCACTCGCATCAACATTTATCTTATATACGCCTACCCCCACTGCGCCCAACAATGCCAATAGCATTATGCTAAATACAACATACTTCTTCCTTATACGTTTTATTTTCATTTTTGTATTAACCTTTTATGGCTAAATACTATCGCATTCTGCAAAATAAAGTCAAGCATTTTTTACCGTATTTCTTCTATTCCCCACATTGTTTAATTACGTCTTAACATTACCGTAAAAGCTTCACTTGGTATATCTACTTTGCCAAATCTCTTCATGCGTGCTTTACCACGTTTTTGCTTCTCAAGCAATTTTGCTTTTCTATCACGATCTCCGGTATGTATCTTCACCGTCACATCTTTTCTATACGCACCTATCGTCTCTCTAGCTATAATTCTTGCCCCTATCGCCGCCTGCAATGCCACTTCGTAATTTTGTCTCGGGATCACCTCTTTCAACTTCTTGGTCACTTCACGCCCTATCGCCTCCGCTTCACTGCGATGGCACATTATAGATAATGCATCCATCTTGTGTCCCGCCACCAAAAAATCTACCCTCACCAAATCTTCAGGTCTATATCCATTTAACTCATAATTAAACGAAGCATACCCACTGGTTACAGACTTTAACTGATCATAAAAGTCCGTCAACAAATTCGCCATCGGCGCCTCAAAATCTATCACCGCTCGCTCTTCTATATAGCTCAAATTCGTCTGATGACCACGCTTTTCGTTGATAAGATTCAACACATTACCTATCATGTTTTTCGGTAAAATTATCTCGCCCTTTACCCAAGGCTCGCCTATCTCCTTCACCTCACTTACATCTGGCAAATCCGCCGCAGATTTTATCTCTATCGTCTCACCATTGCTCATCACTACTTCATAGTTCGTCGATGGATTTGTTACTATAAGGTCCAGCCCAAATTCACGCTCCAATCTTTCCCGTATTATATCCATATGTAGCAGTCCCAAAAATCCTATTCTCAGGCCAAACCCCAGTACCGGCGAATTCTCCGGCTCAAATCTAAGCGCCGAATCCGACAAAGCTAGCTTCTCTATCGCCTCGCGCAGTTCCTTATATTGGTCATTGCTCACCGGGAAAAACCCAGCATACACAAAAGGCAACACATTTTTATATCCAGGCAAAGCCTCCGCCGCCGGATTCTTCGCAATAGTCACCGTATCGCCTACCTTAGCCTCACGCGTAGTTTTAAGATTCGTCACTATATACCCAATTTCACCCGCTTTTAAGCTCTCCCTTGGCGTCATCTTCGGCGTAAGTATCCCCACCTCCAGCGCCAACCCCTTCGTCTCCGCCGCCATCATCAGTATTTCTGCATTCTTCTTAATTTCACCCTCAAATATGCGCACATACAGCACTACTCCACGATAATCATCGAAGTATGAGTCAAATATCAACGCCCTAGTATGGCTAGATGCGCGGGTAGCCGAAACCCGTGCATGAGCCGAGTTTATCACCGCATCCAATATTTTATCCACCCCATATCCAGTCTTCCCAGACGCCTCAATTATTTCATCTCTAGAGCACCCCAGCAAATTTATGATCTGTGCCGCAGTCGCCTCTACATCTGCAGCTGGCAAATCTACCTTATTTATCACCGGGATTATTTTCAAGTCCTGCTCTATAGCCAGATATACATTAGCTAGAGTCTGTGCCTGTATCCCCTGTGTAGCATCCACCATCAGCACCGCTGTCTCCACGGCCTGTAAGCTCCTGCTTACCTCATACGAAAAGTCCACATGCCCCGGCGTATCTATCAAGTTTAGAGTATAGCCCTTCCACTGCATTGTCACCGGCGCCAGCTTTATAGTGATACCTTTTTCCCGCTCTAGCTCCATACTATCTAGCAGCTGAGATTTCATCTCACGCTTTTCCACCGTACCAGTCAGCTCCATCATCCTGTCAGCTATCGTACTCTTACCATGATCAATATGCGCTATTATGCAGAAATTCCGTATCTTATCCATTTTTAGCCTTAACCTTTAATTATACCACGCTTACGCTAAAAAGTCAAGTTTAGTCTAGCCCCTTCATCGTGAGCGACAATCTTCCCTTATCGTCTATTGCTACCAATCGCACTCGCACCTTATCCCCTATATGCAGCACTTCCTCTACTTTCTTAAGCCTCTTATCGGATATCTGTGAAATATGCAACATCCCATCTATTCCAGGCAGTATCGTCACAAACGCCCCAAAATCCTTAATTCCAGCCACAGTACCATTGTAGATTTTACCCACTTCTGGCTCTTCCACTAGTCCACGTATCCAGTCCAGCGCCTTCTGTATTTTTTCAGGATCAGTACCAGATACCGTCACTAGCCCAGACTCATCTATGTCTACCTCGGCTCCGGTCTCCGAGGTAATCTTATTTATCGTCTCGCCACCCTTACCTATCACGGCACCTATCTTATCAGGGTTAATCATTAGCTTCTCTATCTGTGGCGCATATTGACTTATTTCTGCTCGCGGCTTATCTATCACGCTCACAATATGCTCTAATATGTGCATCCTACCTGCATGGCTTTGCTTTATAGCTTTTTCAAGTATCTCTACTGGCAACCCATGCACCTTCATATCCATCTGTAGAGCCGTCACACCTTCCGTAGTACCAGTCACCTTAAAATCCATATCTCCAGCAAAATCTTCCGCATCCATCAAATCCGTCAGCACGTAGGCTTTATCTACATCATCCGCAGTGATATCTTGCCCCTTTGGTACATCCACCATCAGCCCCATTGCTACACCAGACACCGGTCGCTTTATCGGTACACCAGCGTCCATCAATGCCATACACGACGAGCACGTCGCAGCCATAGATGTAGAGCCGTTTTGCGACATTATCTCTGTTACGCTTCGTATCGCATACGGGAAATCTTCTTCACTCGGCAGCACCGGCGTCAACGCCCTCTCGGCCAAATACCCATGCCCTATTTCGCGTCGCCCCGGCGCCCCCATCCGACCCGGTTCACCCACAGTATATGGTGGTGCATTGTAATGGTGCATATAGCGCCTCTTACCATCAGTCACCTCCATGGTATCTACTTCCTGAGCATACGATAGCGGCGCCAAAGTCACTATATTCATCGCCTGTGTTACGCCGCGTGTAAATAACGAAGACCCATGCGTCCTCGGGAGTATTGATACCTGCGAGCTTAGCGGTCGCACCTCGTCCAGCTTTCGTCCATCCGGCCTGACTCCCTCTTCTATTATTCCGCGTCGCACCTCTTTAAATACAGCTAGCTCAAATGCCTGGTCATACACATCACGCAAATTCTCATCATACCACTCTACCTTTTCGTTATCAGTTTCGCCCTCACCCTTAGCTAGCGCAAATTCATCATGCATCGCATATTTTATCTCGTCCAATATTTGCGCTCGTTCCATCACATTACCACGTACTTTCGAGCCAAATTTCCCGTCAGTCCACTTTTCTACCTCTGCTAATATCTCCTCGCTCGGTAGCACCAGCTCGTATTCCTGCTTGGCAACATCCACCTGCTTGGCTAGTTCACGCTGCAAGTCTAGTACTGGCTGTACCTTATCTACCGCCCAATGCATAGCTTCTATTATAGTATCCTCAGGCACTTCGTTCGCCCCAGCCTCCACCATCATTACCTTGCCGTCTTTACAAGCCACTACTAAGTCAAGCGGAGACGCTTCTCGCTCTTCTGGCGACAAAAATCCCTTAAATTCACCACCAATTCGCCCTATACGTATACCAGCTATTGGCCCATCAAAAGGCACTCCAGCATTCATCAGCGCGCTCGATGCCGCTATCATCGCCACACAGTCTGGGCGGAAATTCGGATCCATAGATAACACCGTACACACCACCTGTACCTCTTGCCTATACCCTTTCGGGAATAATGGCCGAATCGGCCTATCTATCAACCGCCCTACCAGCACAGCCTCATCTGCTGGCTTGCCTTCGCGCTTGATAAATTTCGACCCGCTTATCTTGCCAGCCGCATAAAATTTCTCCTCATACCCTATAGATAGAGGAAAGAAATCCTGCACTACCGGCTTCGTCCCCACTACTACGCTACCTAGCACTACAGTGTCACCGTAAGTCACCAGCACGCTAGATGTTGCCCGAAATCCTACTCTGTTTACCTCTAGCGTAAGCTCTCGGCCCAGCCACTCAGTAGACACACGAATAGTCTTCTTACCGTTAGGGTTAATAATTTCCATAAAAATATCTCCTTTCTTGGGAAAACCTCAGATACAGATCCCCTATCCTATATCTGCCGTCTTCCCATATTGTTAATAATACTTACACCCCATATTATATCACACTTTTGGTTGCCCACACAAGGAGACAAGTAAAGAAAAACTAGTTTTAACTAATTTTTCTTTCGAGACGACGCAGGGTGGACAACTTTCCGAAGGAAAGTTGACTTTTTTAGCAAAGTATGATATAATTAAACAATGCATGCATATGTACTCCATGCAAATATATATTTATAGGGAGGAATTATATGAAAACAGGGTACAGGTACATTTCAGGTGTAAATTTATTGGAAGGTGGCGGCATTAAATGCCGTCTCAACCGCCCAATCAAGTGCAGCAGCAGTTTTTTCATTGAAGCTTTCTGGATACCCATGAAGCATCAAATTGGAAAAAAGTTCACGCTTCTTATCAAAAAAAAGGATAGTTTTGATCTCTGGTATAATCAGCTAGCCACACCAAAAAACGTCCAAGAATTGCCCGACGATGAGTTCATCGCCTACGTGAAACATGATGCAAAAGAAACTGCACAAAAAGCCATGCGCCATATAGATCGCATAATGGCATATATGTATTCAGATGAAGAGTACTTGGGCAAGACCATACAGCCATTCATAGACGATATTTCTCCTATTAAATCAATTACTAACGAGATAATCACTATGAACGGCCGGTTGCCTATGCAAGAGGAATATTTTTTAAAAAAATACTGGCGCCCACTTATAATTAAATATAAATCCCTTTACAAGGGGGTCCAGTTCGAATTACACTTTTCAGACAATGGCACCACAATTTCGCCCACCATTTATCTTCGAGAACGCGACGCCCAAGCAGAAAAGTACGGCGTCTATAATACTATAGACGCCAACCCGATTCTGCAACGAGTTACGAGCGATATCGCGGACCTCATTTTGCAGGCCGCCTCGGAATACACTGACGCTTGCAACTAGCACCTTAGCCCGCCGGTCCACCCGACGGGCTACTTTACTATATTGCAAATCTAAGACCAATACTCAAAAAACACAGCGGCATTATTGTATAATTTACCGGTATTGAGGAACATTAAGGCCAAACTTGGCTTTAGCGAGTTTGGCCGCCGGAGGGGCGGAGCTTTGATGTATAATCTCTGATTACATCAAAGCGTAACTTCCGAAATACGGTGAATTATTGAATAATGCCGCCTACATGTGCGTTTTATTAAAGGCTATTTCCTTAACCCAAGCTTCTTTACGGTTCTCTTGTATAGCTCAAAATCGGTCTCTTCCAGATATCTCAGAAGCTTCTTGCGCTTCCCTACCATCTGCATCAATCCTCTTTTGGCCATAAAGTCATGTTTGTTATTCTTGACATGCTCGGTCACTTCTTTGATCCGCTCAGTCAAGATAGAAACTTGTACTTCAGGAGAACCAACGTCCGCTTTGTTGCGCGCTACCTTGGCAATAGCCTTAGTTTTATTCTCTTTTGTTATCATTGCCCCATTATACCACATCTGTTATAATATTGCAATGAGCGAAGACCAAATCATCCTTATCGACAAACCAGCCGGCATTTCTAGCTTTGGCGTAGTAGCCAAAGTCCGCCGTCGCCTTACGAAAGAATTCGGGCACAAAGTCAAAGTTGGCCACACTGGCACTTTGGACCCCTTTGCTACCGGCCTTCTTATTTTGTTATCCGGCAAATACACCAAAAAATCCGGCGATTTCCTCAAGCTCGACAAGGTCTACGAAGCCACCATGAAGCTCGGCTACGTTTCCTCAACAGGAGACCCAGAAGGCGAAATTACAAAAGTAGCATCATCGAAGCACAGTGAGATTTCTACATTTCTAAATACTTTTACCGGCACTATCACCCAGACCCCACCCAGATACTCTGCCATCAAAATCAATGGCCAAAGAGCTTACAAACTAGCCCGCCAGGGTAAAACTTTCGACATCCCTTCCCGCCAAGTAGAAATCTATTCCATCGAGATCCTGCATTACGACTACCCATATCTCACCATCCGCGTCCATTGCAGTAGCGGCACCTATATCCGCACTCTCGCCGAAGATATCGGCAAGGCCCTCGGTACTGGTGCTTACCTTACCGCCCTTCGCCGCCTTCAAATAGGCGAATACACTGTAGCCAACGCCAAAAAAATATGATACAATTAGCTTATGTTAGTATCAGCAACCAAATTACTCGGTACCCCTATTCTTAGCCTAGAAATAGGCGGAGCCATCGGTCAAATCGCCGATGTCATCATTGACCCTGATACCCTCAAGGCTATCGCTTTTCGCCTAAACGGCGGCATCGTGCCTCGTAGCGGTGCAAACTATCTTGATGTTTCCAGCATTCGCGAATACTCAGCTTACGGCATGGTCATAGACACCGCCGATGAGCTCATCTCTCCAGACGACGTCGTCAAACTATCCGATGTCCTGCGGCTCAATTTCAGCCTCATCGGCCTCAAAGTCGAGTCCAAGCGCCATCACAAGCTTGGCAAAGTCATAGATTACACCGTCACCTCAGACGATTTTACCGTCCAGCAAATCGTAGTCAAGCGTCCTGCCATCAAAAGTTTCGTAGACTCAGAGCTTGTCATTCATCGTCGCGAAATAGTCGAAATCACCGACTACAAAATCATCGTCAAAGACGAAGCCAAAGTCCTCAAAGAGCGAGCCGAGCACGAAGATTTCGTTCCCAATTTCGTCAATCCATTTCGCAAGTCCGAACAAGGCTACGCACCAGCTGATACTCAAATCCCTGCCGACAAAGATACTGAATAAGTTTCTCGTCATTGTACTTTGCCCGCTTCTTGACAATTATTTTTTGTATCTCCTCCACATCATCTCTTTCTCCTAGCACCGCATCTATACATTCTTGCGTTACGCCTTTTTGACTTAGTTCCATTTTAAGCCTTTTTCGGGAAATCCCCTTCTTCACAAATCTATTCCGCACATAATATTCCGCAAATTTCTCATCATCCACATAGCCTTTTTCGCAAAGTCTCTGCACTATCAGTTCATCAAAATCATACTTTTCTCGCCCTTGCGCTCGAGTGATTTTCCTCTTCATTCGCTCCGCCGCTTTTGCATCACCCTGCGCTACCATCTCCGCTATTTCTTTTTCCTTTTGCCAGCTGTCTTTTCGCTCTTTTGCCTCCGCCGTCCTTCGTCTCCGTTCCAAATACTCTCGCAGCTCTTTTACCGACCGCGGCCTCACCAGCACCCATTCCAATGCTCTCTGATACGCTTTACCGTATTCGCTAGCTTTCTGATACTCAGCCAGCTTCTCAGCCGTTATCACTTTCCCCACCTTTACGCCCAGCTCCACTACCTGTGCCACGTCTAGCGAAAATCTATATTTTCCATTGACATACACATTCACACGGTTCTCATTTCTTACCGCCTGCCGAATGTCAGTGATTATTAGCTCTTTCCCACCAAGATACCCCGCGTCTTTCGACGCATCTACCCACATTGTACCACGTTTATGCTTTTTTGTCAAATCGGCTCTTGAGCTTATCCTCTTTTTCCCTGGTATCTCATCGCTCAACTTATATATTTCCATGCGCCTTCAACCATACGTCTATCACATCGAAAGTCAGTCTATCTTTCCTAAGCGGCGCCTTAGCATATTTCTCCCGAAATTCATTCATTTTGCCATATTCCACCCATCTTACCTCCAACACTTCCTTGTCATCAAAATGAAATTCTTCAGTCTTACCAGTCCAGTCCACCAAGTAAATCCACGCAAACCTATTCTTATTAAGAGGGTACATTGTCACAAATTCTAGCTCATCTGTACTTATCTCCGCGCCTATTTCTTCTCTTGCCTCTCGCACCGCAGCATCCACATTAGACTCCCCCAGATTAATATGTCCACCCGCCGAGATATCCCAGTCCCCCGGATACCTGTCTATCTCCTCAGACCTTCTCTGCCACAAAAACTCCAATCCGTTCTTACCATACCGATACAAGAATACTATCGCCACCCCCACTATACCGTCATTGCTGGTTACTTCCGGATTACCCCGCAAAGCCCCCCATCCAGCATCGGGAATAGGCTCACCATTTTTACTGTACAGTTGCCATATTTCATCTTTATGCATTATTCCGCTGCCTTTTCTCGCACCTTTGCTTCTATCTCTTCCATCAGCTCAGGCTTTTCCCTAAATAGCCTCTTCACGGCCTCACGCCCTTGCCCCAGTGTCTCGCCATTATACTTTATAAATGCTCCGGCCTTCTCTAGCACCCCATATTGCACTCCCAGGTCCAATATATCGCCAGATTTCGATACGCCTTCATTGTACATGATGTCAAACTCTGCCGTACGGAATGGCGCTGCTATCTTATTTTTCACTACCTTTATCTTAGTGCGGTTGCCAGCTATCTTGTCACCGTCTTTTATCTGGCCTATTCTACGGATATCCACGCGTACACTAGCATAGAATTTTAGCGCGTTACCACCCGTAGTGGTCTCAGGGTTGCCAAACATCACGCCTATCTTCATCCGAATCTGATTGATAAATATCACCGTCGCACGTGACTTCGCTATAATACCAGTCAGTTTGCGCATCGCCTGACTCATTAGGCGCGCCTGTAGCCCCATCTGCGCATCGCCCATATCGCCATCTATTTCGGCTTGCGGCACTAGTGCTGCCACCGAGTCTACTACTATCAGATCTACTGCATTAGACCTCACCAATGTTTCACATATCTCTAGCGCCTGTTCACCGTTATCCGGCTGGCTTATCAGCAAATTCGCCGTATCCACACCTATTTTCTTGGCATAGGCCGGGTCCAGCGCGTGCTCCGCATCTATAAATGCCGCCTGCCCACCTTGTTTTTGCATCTCAGCTATCGCATGCAGCGCCAATGTAGTCTTACCACTAGATTCTGGCCCATATATCTCTATAATTCTGCCTTTTGGCCATCCTCCCCCTAGCGCCAAGTCTAGAGACAAAGACCCGCTAGGCAGCAGCTCCACGTCCATCTTAGGCGTCTCGCCCAGCTTCATTATCGAGCCGTCACCAAATTGCTTTGTAATCTGTGCTATGGCTAATTTTAGCGCTTCATTTTTACCGTCCTTCACCTCGGAATTTTTATTTTTGTCTACCACCGCATCCTTTTTTGCCATTTTATTTCCTTTCTTCTAATATTATATAACACATATGACATTGTTGCATAATTAACCTGAAAACTGATCGCAACCTCTATTATTGGGACCATAGGCTTGGCCGAACGGTCCTTGTTCGCCAAAGGCGCACGAAGTTGTGTATCCCAAGAATAGTGGTGCGACCAGGCCCTACATAAATCATGCACCAAAGCCCTCTAATAGGAAACAGGGTTGACTTTTACGCTTGCGTATGGTAAGATCCATTTAGGTTAGGATTTCTCTTCGCTACTGCGAGGAGATTTCTTTTTTAGTTTAACTATTACATAGTCTAATTCTAACTCTTCCATCACCCCCCTTTCTCTATACCATTATTTAAATATACGTCACCCCCATTTCCTAATTTTTTTATACTATACATCCACAAATATTTCAACCCACTATGCTATAATAATATTATTATGCGAGTCAATGAAAATATTCTTATCTCTAGCCTTACTACTATGCGCCTCGGCGGCCCTGCCCGTTACGTTATAGAAATAGAGCGCCCCGAAGAGCTCCCCGAAGCCTACGGCTTTGCGGCCACCTATCATCTGCCTACTTTTGTTCTAGGCTACGGCGCTAATACTATCGGCCACGACGAAGGTTTTCCTGGTGCCATCATCATTAGCCGTATGAAAGGCATTCACGAGACACCTACACCAGATGGCATTCAGCTCAAAGTTATGAGCGGCGAGTACTGGGACGACGTAGTAGCCTACGCTACCAGCAAAGGTCTTACCGGCATAGAAGGCCTTAGTCTCATCCCCGGCCTCGCCGGCGCCGCACCAGTGCAAAATATCGGCGCTTACGGCCAAGAAATCTCCGATACTCTAGAGTCTATCGACGTCTACGATACTGCCACTCATAGCTTCACCACCCTCACCGCATCCGATCTCCACTTTGGCTACCGCCAAAGCATCCTCAATACCACCGAATCCGGCCGTTATTTTGTCATCTCTATCACACTTAATCTTAAGCATGGCCAGATGCCCCGTCCGCTCTATCGTTCCATCGAAAAATACCTATCCGAGCACAGCATTACCGATTTCTCACCTGCCAGTATTCGCGATGTGGTTATCGCCATCCGCCGATCCAAGCTTCCAGATCCACTCACAGAGGCTAGTGCTGGCTCCTTCTTCAAAAATATCTTCTTAGACGAAACCGCCACCGAAGCCTGCGAAGCCAAAGGTTATCCAGTTCATCGCACCACCGACGGCGGCAAGCTTAATTCTGGGTGGCTCATAGAGCAAGCCGGGCTTGCTGGCCAGCTCATTCACGGCATTCGTGTTAGCCCCAAGGCCTCACTTGTGCTTATTAATGAATCCGCCACTAGCTACACCGACCTTGCCACTGCTCGCGACGAAATTATCAGCAAAGTCTACGACACTTATGGCTTTTGGCTAGAGCAAGAGCCTGTCGAGCTAGTCGCTCATCTCGCATCACCTTCCGCATCGTCAGCACCATCACCGTCCACGTCATCCTCCACGCCACCTACACCGCCCACAGGAGCCACAAAGTGAAGCTTCTCTCTGGCTCTGAGTTAGCCGGGTTTATCAAAGAGCGTCAAGCCCACCAAGTCGCCGCATTGCCTAGTCAGCCCAAGCTCCTCATTATTCGCGATAGCGACAATCCTGTCATACTCAAATACGTCAATCTCAAGATTCACTACGGTGCCGACATTGGCATAGCCGTAGAAGATTACCTTGCCACCAGCACCGCTGATATCGCCGCAAAAATCCGCTCAGCCAATGCCGATCCATCCGTCTCTGGCATCATCCTTCAGCTCCCCATCTCCGACAAATCCGCCACCGATGAGCTATGCAATCTCATCACTCCAGCCAAAGATGTCGATGGTCTCGGCACTCACGCCAGCTTTGACTCTGCCACCGCCACTGCCATACTCTGGCTCCTAGCTGGCTACGATATCAAGTTAGATACCAAGAAGCTCGCTATTGTCGGTCGCGGCAAACTAGTCGGCGCTCCACTTTTCAAGATGTTTACAGATTCTCACTACGATGTCACCCTCTTTCACCGTGGCGACGACTTGACAAACCTTAAGGATTTTGATATAATCATAAGCGCCACGGGTGTACCGGGGTTAATATCTGATGATATCATCTCCCCCGACACCGTTCTTGTAGATGCCGGTACTGCCAGCGAAGATGGCGTCATCAAAGGCGACTTATCTCCCGCTCTCTACTCTCGTACCGATCTCGCCGCCATCACACCAGCAAAAGGCGGCGTCGGCCCGCTCACTATCACCTGTCTTTTCGACCACGTCCTCCAAGCGGCGAATTCCTAGCCCCACCTATGCATACCGCATCAGTACGCTATATATTGTCATGTATACCCTATTAGTGGCCGCACACTCAGCTCTTATTATTTCGTACTACTCATTAATGGTCCACGGATCCGTAGCGCTACCATCACCACCAGTAACATACGTTCCAAGTATGAGAGAAATAACTAGACGAACTCCATTAACGCTAGTCACATAATTAACGTTAAGATTGCCACTTGACCCCAAGTAAAACTCAACCGTCAGCACCAACGGCATAGACATAATTATCCACATCGCTGCGTGGGCAGGAAAGTGAAGGCGAGCGTAACACGCTACTATTACCCACTCGCACCCTGGAACCAAACCATAATGCTGCATTCTCCCTAGGCACTATCTCAGCGAGGAGATTTCCAGAAGCGTCATAGGCAGAGCGATCATTGCAATAGCCAACAGCAGCCTCCAGTAATGAAGTATAGTCATGCCTTGCAGTAGCCATAGCACTAGCATACCAAGTATCTTCTATTAATACCTTAATAGGAGCACGGGTATTATTAATAATGATATTATCATTGCTGTCAAAAACATCATTTACATCCATAGCAACAGTAGACTCAGCCACAGTATTATTATAAGTGTAACCTACATAAACAGCGCTATTATATGGATTTCTAAAAGCGGTAGAAGCTACTTGAGTGTTAGCGCCGACATTGGCGCAGGTACTATCTATGGTATTCCAGATACCATTATATGTCATCTTTACTCCACCACTACCGGTAGTACGCACTATCCGCCAGCAGGTATTGTTACCTAGTCTCACGTAGTTCGGATAAGTAGTAGCTTTACTGTCAGAGCCATAGGTACCCTGGTCGCCCGCAGACTCCAATATACCACGGTAATAGTAGATAGCGTAATCATTACTAGCGTCACTAGCTGCACCATAGGTAGCAAGATCGTACCTATAAACGCCAGAGTCAGAGGTAGGCGTAAGGTCTAGTGTAAGGCCGCCGGTAGAGACAGCTAGCGACAAGGTACTCTTGGCCACTGGTTATTTTACTACTAATATTCGTATACCGGCCCGTCATCCGGAAATGGGTCAAAATCCCCTTCATCAAACCCATCAAATACTTCCATATCATCTGTAAACCCATCCCCATCCTCATCTCTATATCCGGCCGATCCGTACGGATTGTATCCTAGCTCCGTCAAAAATCTCGACGGCATATTATAGCTCCGATTCCCAAAGCTATATCTACTCATAGCGTAGGTCAAGAAAAGCTGTCGCATTGCCCGCGTCATTCCTACATATGCTAACCTTCTCTCCTCCTCTAGGCTTGCTTCGTCTTCGCTAGTTCTACCACTAGGAAACAGCCCGTCTTCCATCCCCACCATAAACACCACTGGAAATTCCAGTCCCTTAGCTGCGTGCATAGTCATCAGCGTCACTGAGTTTTTTACCGAGCTTTCATCCGCACTAGACATCAGCGTAGCATCTGCCAAGAAATCTTCCAAACTATCATATACTCCAGCATTCGCCGCTAGTACCTCTAGGTTGTTCATTCTTTCTTCACCGCTAGGCGTGCCGTCATCGGTCAAATTCTTAAAATTAAAATACTCCACAATACTCTTTACTATTTCACCTGGATTATCACTGGTAGATGTCTTTTTTAGGAAACTCACTAGTCTCGCCAGCCCATTCCTGGCCTTAGCCGCACTGAGTACCTCTAGTATATCGGGGTTTTCCAATGGTTTCGCATCCGGCAGCGCATCCACCGCCATCAATATCTTGTTAAGCGACACCTCCCCCACGCCAGACAACACATTTTTTACCACCCGCTCCAAACTCACTTTATCATGCTGGTTCATTACTAGCTTTAATATCGCTAGTACATCCTTCACTTCTTTCCTATCGTAAAATCTCACCCCGCCCACTATCTTGTACGGAATATGATTTTCTATAAATATCTTCTCAAAAGTATACGACTGCGCATTAGTCCGATAGAGCACCGCAAAGTCACTATAGTCTGTATACTTTCGCATCAGTAAGTTTATCTTGCGCGCCACATATCTAGCCTCTTCTGTCTCATCACGCAAAGATTCTATCTCTACCGGCTCACCCCTCTCCGCTTCAGTAAATAAAGTTTTGTCCGTACGAGTTTTATTGTTATTGATAATCTTTTGTGAAGCCTCCAGTATATTCGCCGTAGAGCGGTAATTTTGCTCTAATTTTATCACCTTGGCTCCAGGAAAATCTCGTTCAAAGTTAAGTATATTCGTAAAATCCGCCCCCCGCCACGAATATATAGATTGCCAATCATCCCCCACCACGCATATATTCTTCTTCTCCCCTACTAGTAATTTCACTATATTGTACTGTACTGCATTGGTATCCTGATACTCATCTATCAGTATATACTGGAATTTGTCTTGCCACTTTTTTCGCGCCTCATTGTGAGTCTGCAAAAGTTCCATTTCCTTAGTTAATAAATCATCAAAATCCAGCGCTCCGGCTTTGGTTTTTTCCAGTTCATACTGCTCAAATATCTTCGCTATACTCTGCTGATTTGGATACAAAGCTTTTGCCGCGTATTCTTCCGGTCCATTACCCTGATTTTTCTCACCGGATATCACCGACTGTACTGCTTTGGGCTTCAGATTTTTATTATCGGTCATTTTTAAGTTTTTCATAATACGCTTTATCAAAGAAATTTGGTCATCCATATCGTATATTACAAAGTTCTGATCTAATCCTATCATGTCCGCCTCTATTCTGAGTATCCTCACCGCAATACTATGAAATGTCCCCATATACGGCATAAAGCTTCTAGGCGGCTCCGCATCTTGACTATTATCATTCATCAGCAGCCGCCATAACCTTTCACGCATCTCCCTGGCTGCTTTATTGGTGAAAGTCACCGCCAATATATTGCTCGGCTTTACGCCATGCGCTATCAAGTTTGCTATTCTATGCGTCAATGTCTTAGTCTTGCCAGACCCAGCTCCAGCCAATATTAGCAGTGGCCCCTCCAGCGCCTCCACCGCCTGTTTTTGTGCAGGATTCAAACCTCCAAATATTTTATCCATCTTTTTATTATAGCATACAGCTTAACCTCCGAAATGCAGTAGATGGTGTATTGTTGTATAGTTCACCAATTAAGGAACGTTAAGACGTTAAACTAAGGCATTTTGCGGGTGGCACTCAGCACTTTTGTCGGGGGGGTCCGAAAGTTGGCAAACTGAGGAATAGCGCTAGCCACCCGCGGCAGACCGCCCCTTGGGACGCGGACGACCTCCGGTCGACGGGCTGGCTGGGCGCGCCCCGAGAGAGAGCGTAAGTGCCAGGACCCGCAAGCCCCACCGTATCACGCAGCTTCCGGAATACGATGAATAAGCAACAATACCCCATATATATAATTATCTTTTCAAATTATTCATCCTGTGATATAATTATACACATGAAAAAGCCAAAAACCTATCAGCAAGTTATCGGTGAAACCATCGAGCATATGCGTCTCAAAAAAGATTGGACCCAAGAAGACCTAGCTCAAGCCGTAGGCTCTTCGCAGTCTGCTATTCATCGCATCGAGAAAGGTGGCCAAAATATATCCCTCGAAATGATCAAAAAGCTCTCCGAGGCTCTTGGCACCCAAATTCTCTCTATTAACGACTCAGTTTCACAGAGTTTTCGCATCCGCGGAGGCAAGGAACTTTCTGGCGAAATCACCATTAATACCTCCAAAAACGCCGCTGTAGGTTTACTTTGTGCCGCCTTACTCAACGAAGGCCGCACTGTATTACATCGCGTAGCCCGCATTGAAGAGGTCTTTCGTATTATCGAAGTACTCGAGTCTATTGGCGTCAAATGCCGCTGGCAAAACCGCCGTCGCGACCTAGAAATTATATCACCTCACGAATTAAGGTTATCCGACTTAGACATCGATGCAGCCCGTCGCACTCGCTCTATCATTATGTTCTTGGGGCCGCTCTTACACCGTTATGTTCATTTCGAGCTTCCTTATGCTGGTGGCTGCTCCCTTGGCATACGCACCGTGGAGCCTCACCTCAAAGCCCTTGAGTCTTTCGGCCTCAAGGTTGATGCATCCACCAACAGTGGCTTTTACGACGTCACGGTAGACTCCAAGATTCTCCACGGCAAAAAAGACCGCTACATCGTACTCACCGAACGTGGCGACACTGTCACCGAGAACGTCCTTATGGCTGCAGCCCTCACTCCCGGCAAGACCACCATCATCGGCGCTTCACCCAACTATATGGTCCAAGACGTCTGTTTCTTTTTGGAAAAGCTTGGCGTCAAAATCTCCGGCATCGGCACTACCAGGCTCACGGTCTACGGCCGTTCACGCATCAATACCGACATAGACTACCATCTTTCCGAAGACCCTATCGAGGCCATGTCTTTTATTGCCGTTGCTCTTGTCACACACTCCGAAATCACACTCCTCCGCGCACCTATCGAGTTTCTCGAAATAGAGCTTGAAGTCCTCAAAAATATGCACGCTAAGTTCACTATCTCCCCCGAGTACCTTTCCGCCAATGGCCGCACTCGCCTTGTCGACCTTACCATCAAAAAATCCCACCTCGTGGCCCCCGTCGACAAGATTCACCCTATGCCATTCCCCGGCCTCAATATCGACAATCTCCCCTTCTTCTCGGTAATCGCCGCCGTAGCAGAAGGTCGCACACTTATTCACGACTGGGTCTTCGAAAATCGCGCTATTTACACCACCGAGCTAGCCAATCTCAACGTCAAAGTAGAGCTTCTTGATGCACATCGAGTTTATATCGAAGGCCCTACCAACTGGCGTCCAGCCGAACTAGTCGCGCCCCAGGCTCTTCGTCCTGCCGTAGTAGTACTTATCGGCATGCTAGCTGCTCCTGGTACATCTATTTTGCGCAATATCTACCCTATCAATCGCGGCTATCAAGATTTCGCCGCCAGGCTTCGTCATCTCGGCGCCGATATCGCCCCCCTCACTGGCATATAATTATTTGGTTTTATTGTATTATTTACTAACATTGAAAAACATCAAAAAACACTAGATTATTGTTAGGTAAAAATAGTAGAGTTATGTCATCTACTGCAATTGAAGAACATTAAGCCAAAATCCACCTTTAGGTGTGGTTTTGGCGCCGAAAGGGCGGAGCTTTGATGTAAAATTTCTATTACATCAAAGCACAGCTTCCGAAATGCAGTAGATGATGTAATTCTCGCAATAAACTCATCTAAAGCTTCCAAAATACGGTGAATTATGTAACGACATCTAATTATTTACATTTTATTGCTTCTAGCCCAGGCAGCCTACTACCGACTAAAAATTCCAAAGCCGCTCCACCACCGGTAGATACTAGCGAATATTTTAAATTCGGATGGTCCTTCATTAGTGTTTCCACAAATCCTGTCGTATCTCCACCACACACTACTGTCTCAGCATCATCTTTCTCCCCCATCATTTCTGCTACTATAGTAGACGCCGTAGCATACGCAGGGTCCTCAGCCTTGCCTAATAGCCCATTCCATATTATCGTCTTAGCATCCGTGATGTATCCAGCAATCTTGGCGGTAGCCAGTGGCCCCACGTCTAGTTTTGCTCCGCCCGCATCCTTGTCAAAATCTTCAGCTACATATATATTATTGTCGCCCTTATAGCCATCAGCCGCTATCTTACCGCCCACCACTATCGTGTCAGCCTTATCTCTGAATTCATCTATCAGTGGCTTTTTATCGTCTACTTTCGCACCACCTATTATTACTAGCACTGGCTTTTCAGGCTTATTTATCACCTTAGTCAGATTCTCTACCTCTTTTTCTACAAGTAGTCCCATATACACTGGCAAATATTCCGCCACCGCACTAGTAGATGCGTGCGCTCTATGTATCACTGCAAACCCATCCTGTACATACACATCCGCACCAGTTGCGTCTATAATATTCTTAATAAAGTCCGCCGAATTTGCCTCTTCACCTGGGTCAAATCGTAAATTTTCCAAAACCACCACTTTTGCATCATCAGCCACCTTCATAGACTCGCCATCCTTTGGTAATGGAGCAAACTCAATTTTACATTTTGGCAACTTCTTTTTTAATACCTCCACTACTGGCGCCAATGTCATATCTGGGTTAGCTTTGCCTTCCGGCCGCCCCAAATGCGATATTATAAAAATTCGTTTCGCCCTAGCCTCTAGTAAATATTCCAAAGTTGACAGACTAGTGCGTATTCTTAGGTCATCTACAATCTTACCATCTTGTATTGGTACATTATAGTCAGTTCGCACCAGTACTATTTTGCCTTTCACATCTGCATCGCGCACGGTCTGATATTTCATACCTTCCTCCTATACATATCTCACTTTTATGGTATCAGTGCCAATTTTGTCCTTATCCCCAGATACTATTACTGATAGTATATCTTTTTCGCCCTCTTTTATGTGCAAATATTCCGATTTTTTCAACTCTTTAGCTAGATCATAGCCAAAATCTGGCGTATACGGCCGCACGAATGCCGAGTTTGCATATATCAGCGCCAATTGGTTAGCCACTCTCTGATTTGCCGTTACAGTGATTATAGGTACATTTGGCCGCTGTGCCGCCATAGTAGTAGCAGTTACTCCAGAGGCGGTTTGACATACTATTACATCCGCATCGATATTTTCCGCCAATCTCGCCGCCGCATTTGATATCGCATCATACACCACATCTTTGCTTATTACTCTAGATACTGGTGCCAATCTCGAATGATTCTGTGTATAGAGTATCACCTTTTTCATAGCTCGCACTGTCTCTAAAGGATATTTGCCATTGGCTGTCTCATCAGACAACATCACCGCATCAGCTCCTTGTATTACCGCAGTAGCTACATCACTCACTTCCGCACGACTAGGCTCCGGTGAGTCTACCATCGATCCCATCATTTGTGTCGCCACTATACATAGCTTAGAATTTGCTCTACACATAGCTATCAATTTACGCTGTATTATCGGTACCACTTCTGCACCTGCCTCTACAGCCATATCACCACGCGCTACCATTATTCCGTCCGCAGCTTTCACTATCTCTTCTAAATGCTCTTCGCTTTCTATTGCTTTTTTGGTCTCTATCTTGGCCACCACTTTAGCCGTAGACCCTAGCGACAACAAAATCTGTTTCAATCTCATTATGTCATCTGCCGACTGCACAAAGCTAAGTGACACATAGTCATAATCGCAGTTTGCTCCGTATTCTATATCCGCCATATCTTTCGGCGTCAATATGTCTCCACCAAAGTCTGTTTCCGGCAGATTCAGCCCTTTCTTAGACATTACATACCCATCGTTTAAAACTTTTACTTTTATCGCCGTTTCTGATACTACGTCTATTATTTCGGTCTTTACCTTGCCATCAAACATCGACAAAGGCTCGCCCACCTTCACCTTCTCTGCTAGATTATACTGCACCGGTACAGTCTTACTACCATCATGTTCATATCCCTCCATAGCTTCTAGTATCACCTCGTCATCTTTTTTGAGATCTAGATGATTATCTTTTATTACCCCCAAGCGAATTTTAGGCCCTTGCAAATCTTGCAATATTGCCACACTGCGCCCTTTCTTGGCTGCCGCCGCACGAATCCATTGTATTTGCTGATCACGCTCCTCATTGGACCCATGCGAACAATTCAGCCTACAGCCGTTTGCTCCTGCCATTATTACCTCTTCTACCTTTTCAGCCGAATTAGTCGCCGGACCAATAGTTGCTAATATTTTCGTACGTTTAAAAAGTTTACTCATACTACTAGTTTATCATATCTCACCTTTTATGATAATATATAGTTATGCCAATATTTCACAGCTTTCCCCTAGCTCAAAAGCTCATCCTCGGCTCTATCGCTATAGTGACGATATCCGTCGTAGCTGTCTCTATCTACACCTTAATCAATCTTCATCCTACCGACACCACCGGTACTATACAATCCTATATTTCTACCCTATCAGCAACCTACTATGAAGATTATTTCTTTCCAGACTTAGAATCATCTATCCGTGCCCATACCTCATCCGACATATCAGAGATATTATCCGAATACACCGATACAGGCTTTGCCAAAGTACCACTACGCCAAATCCTACTTCATACCGACACATCCATCGTCGATACCTCCCTTATTACCGACCACTGCGACACTAACACTACCCTTGTTCACTTTTTCCCAGAGCCGCCTTTCACCGCAACTTCGTACCATACTAGCTACGACTACGCTTGCAATTTTTAACATTTTTTGCTATAATACTCACAAGCGCATTATTTGCTCATTGCGCCAGTCATTTAGCAGTCTCATAGTATAACGGTTAGTACATCGGGTTTTCATCCCGACAATCCGAGTTCGCTCGCGAAGCGAATAGCCGTAGCGAAGCGCAGGCTAACTCTCGCCGAGAGTCGTAGCCAATATTTAACAACCTGGTCTCATAGTATAACGGTTAGTACATCGGGTTTTCATCCCGACAATCCGAGTTCGACTCTCGGTGAGATCACCATATTATATATACACCTCGGAGTATGTATTTTATGAAGATGACCTCTGTTATTACAGGGGTCATCTTTATTTCTGAAGACATAAACGCTTCAATGGGTATTATATTTTGTACCAATTTTTTCCTCACTATTTGTTAACAGTCATCGTAGGCATTTTTTGCACCAACTTTTGTAGCTCAAAGTTTTCTGTGCCACACCTATCTGCGCTGCAGTTTCTGTCTGCGACCAGTTGTTGGTCTGCATTACTGTTTTTAGCTTCCCTAAAGCCTTATTTACTCTATCTTCCACTTCTGTCATTGTACCATATTCTGTACTACATCAAAAATCCACAAGTCGCTAGCAACAGGGAAAGCGATACTTGTGGAAAACTTTTTTGGCTCTGGACTTGTCATGCCCGTAGGGTCATGACAAATCTGGCAAAAACTGGATCTCCATTCCGCCTTGACTTACGTCAAGGGGAACGAAAATCCATTTTTGCGTTCCCGGGGCTCGGAAAGGGAGGAACCCTAAACCGACCCGCTACTGCGATACTACACAGCGTACAGAGTACCCGCCGTACTTATTGCCGTTATTCGCGGGATACACGCTGCTACTGCCGAAGTATAGGCCGTAAGCGTAGTACGTACTGTACGCAGTAGACGACCAATAGTAGCCGTAGCTGCCACGATAGTACGCCGACGAACCGTACCAGTTGCCGGAATAAACGAAGTTATTTGGGAAAGAGCGCCAGTTATTTGAGCCTGTAGCACCGGAGGCTGCACCCATTTGTTGATGCAAGTAATAGAATGAGCCAGAGGTATTGTTATTGCCACCTACTGGTAGCCGCCAGCCAGCAGGACAAATGTCGCCAGCTACTTCACCAGAAGATTTATCGTATGTACCGTTACCAGCTGTAGCTGAGTACCAGTTGTAGTAATTACTATATGAAACTACATTGGAATCGAAACTACTATTATGTGAGCCATTCGTAAAGTCTTGGCTAAATGAAGGTGAGGTAGCAGGAAGCAATGAGTTATTAGTGTTTAGATAAGACTGGTCATAACAAGCTGAATCACTATTCGTACACCAGCTATTACTTGTAGGGGATAAATGAGCGGAGGTATTACCGTCGTTATTCTTTATCGCTACATTATTATCCGCTACTAGTGGATTATTGGTGTTGGCGGTAGATATAGTAGCTTCATTATCTAATCTTAGGTTTTCCGTCATCCAGCAGTTACCGTCTGCTAGTCTGGCTACTGTGTAGATGTTGCCGTCACGATTATCCGTAAGTGCAGTGATAGTGTTTTTACCTACATTTAGAGTACCGGTAGTGTTATCGTATGTAGTGGCAGTGAGATTACTACAACCTTGCCAATCTTGGAGAGAGATAGGGTTACCACTATTGTCTGTTTCTGCTGGTGCCCAGACTGCGTAGAGATTCATCCCATTGTTAGATAAATCTCCTACTGTAATCATTTGGTTAGGACCATAGATAGTTGGATTATTAGATTCGTCATCGTCTGTGAGGTCTTCCCATGCGTTCTGGTCTGTACTC
>JAFOJM010000026.1 GCA_017420185.1 Candidatus Saccharimonadota bacterium
CAGGGTCTACTGGTGTAGGGCTAGGTGGAGTGCCTGGCTCTACGATATTAATTTTGATATTAGTAGCCATAGTTATGTATAACCTCCTTTTTTATATTATTTTTATAACCATACTTCATACAACAATCACTCCCATGAAGACTGTATATTACTTATGATTATAGCATGGTTATATTACAATTATGCCAATTTTGTTATGGTTTTTGGCTAAGTTTTACACAAGTCGTTAGGTTTTACGGGGTTAATTGAAATAGACAATAAAACTGCAAGCCCTCAATTTGACCATTATCAGAAATGAGATCTAACGACGAATTATTGACAAAACATCAAAATTAGAATATAATACAACAGACGCTATCTTACAAATTACAGTAGTTAGGGGGTGAAAACCGTATGAGCGTAGTACCTATTACTCCAAAAGAGGCTCAAAGACAACATTTGACAAGAGTTATACCTGACGAAGTCTACGAAGCAGTCAATGAAATACTGGTCGAAAAATATCGTGATTCCGGTATAACAATCTACCAGAACGAGGTCATTTCTAGAGCTATTGAGAAAATGCAGACAGATGGTACATGTGTTCCTGCTGAAGATTTCTTCAAATACAATTGGCTCGATTTCGAAACACCTTACATAGATGCTGGCTGGGCAGTTTCCTTTGTGAAGCCTGCATACAACGAGAGCTTCAAGGCCTATTGGGTATTTAACAAACCTTGTATTAAGTAATTACCTAAAGGAGTAAACCTCACACACATGCCCTAAAGCCCCGATTTTACCGGGGCTTTAATCATTTAGACTTCGTCTTCCTTTGTTGCTAAAAATGCCTTTATCAAATCCTCGTCATTTGTAAAGTCAGCTCCAGCAGTTAGATGTTTTTTACTTTATTCTCGTAAATATTCAAATTCATCGGCATAAAATAGTAAAAACCACCGTCCTCCTCATCTATCCTTTTAAAAGCAAAAGAATTGTCCTTCTGCCGCGTTTCTGATGCCAACATAATACGTTCACTCTATTTTTTCAAGAACTGTCGCATCGCACAATATTTCGGGATCTTTTAAGGAAGAAAATCTTTCGTATTTGATTTGTCCTCGCTTCAAAATTGCCCCACTTGGCATAACAACTTCGGTTTGACCATTTTTTCTCTTATCTTTTGCCTCTGATGATAATGCAGTAATTGCATTGGTTGGGGCTCTTAGTTTAAACCTAAATTCCATCATATCGAGGTCTCTTTTATTGATGACGTCAATTTTTTGGTCTTCGATATGATTGTGGTCGCATATGATTTCGGCACGAGGACGAGCCACTGTTTCGCTAGTGCGCTCCG
Source organism: Candidatus Saccharimonadota bacterium (assembly GCA_017420185.1). Classification (GTDB taxonomy): domain Bacteria; phylum Patescibacteriota; class Saccharimonadia; order Saccharimonadales; family Saccharimonadaceae; genus Nanosyncoccus. The sequence continues at coordinate 1,325 of JAFOJM010000026.1, forward strand.
TCTCCCGACCACTGAGCTCCCTAATTGTCTCACTGACGCTCCTTCTTGGTCTGAGTATTTTAAGATTCGGGATGCGATGATTCTCCGTAGACCTTGGCTAAATATTCGCAAAGTCTAGAAATAGAAAACTGCCCCCGGCGAGTGCCAGGGGCAAGAATAAAGAAAGGAAGGTGAGGGATTAGTCTGTGTAGAACATCGGGCGATCGGCGAGATTTTCGCGGATCTCCCAAACTTTGAGCAGAACCCATGGTCTTACGCCAGCGAGATTCATTTTGCGGACAATTTTGCCTACAGCCTCTGTATAGCGTGGGCCTTTTCTAACAATAAGTTCTCTTAGGGATGCCCTATTTGCCTGATGTCCATGAAGAATTACTTCTTTATCATGGCTAATTGTCCAGATGCTCACGCAAAGCGCATGAATAATCTTGTCCGTACCAATGGAATGGTCAATGAGGAAGTCATCATAAGACGTTTCATCCTCAGTATCCGGAGAATTCCGAATGCTGTCCAAGGCGTCTGACAAGGCGCGAAGCATACGAGTTTTATCCGGATTGTCGATTTCAGCGATAAGCGCATCGGCCTCTTTGGTAGTTATCTTGGGCCGGGGGAGTTTGCCGTTCAAGCATTTCACGATGAGATCATGAATCTCGGTGCCGCGAGAGCATATTTCTATTGCATTCTCGATAGGCACGAGTCCGTCCGGCGGCATGGCAGATTCGCCATATGCAGCCTGTGCTGCGGGCTGGTCCATCAATGTTTCTACGACTTCGTCGTCTGTGTAGGTTAAATACTCCTCGAAAGTCATCCTCGAACTTTTCGTGGCGGCAACACAATCGTCACCGTCGAAGACAAACGTCGCAAGAACACCACATTTGTCGCCTCTAACGATGGTCTTGCTGCCTGTTTTGTCGACGAACAGCCTCAACGGCTTGCAGAGCTTGCCTTTCTTCTTGTAACTGTTTAGTTTGACGAATTTTAAGGCCTCCTGTGTAGCGTAGTACTCAAGGGCCAAAAATGCCTGGTTAATCCTTTCTTTAAAATCTACTTTGTTATCCATAATTGTGTACACCTCCAAAATAATATTGTTGCGGATAACAACTCTTTTATGATATCACACTTTTACATAAATGTCAATACTTGGGGCCTATTGACGGGCTAATACCTGGGGTAGGACTAGGCGGCGTACTAGACTTAGGAGGGGTGTAGGGCTTGGCGTGAGGGCCGTTTAGTGCGGCGTTGTTGGCGATGCGAGACTCGCCATATCGTCGTACTGCTTGGCGGTGCTGGTCTAGCTCTCTTCTTTTGCTAAATGTCTCGGTGGAGGCTGCACCCATAGATGAGCCATTTTGGGCCTTGCCATAAGCAGAAGAGTGGAATATATCTTCTTTGCTGTCTTTTTTGATGTATTTGAGTATTAAATCTTTCATACTGCTCTTATTTGGGCATTATAAGGAATGCTATAGTGCCGGCTACTGCGCCCAGGATAATGGTAAGGATAATGGCTATAACCATGCTTCCCTTGCTTTCTGACTTTGAGTCAGAAATAATGGTGACCGGGCCAGCGGCGGGCTCTTTGGTGGGCTGCACGGGCTTGGCGTAGACATTCTTAGAAAGAGGGCGCTTGGAAACTTTGGCTTTGGAAATAAAAGGGGACTTGGGGATATGCAGTGCTTGATTGTCGGCGGCGACGGCAGAGGCAGCCGTAGCTGCGGTAGCTTTGCGCGTACCCTTACCAACTTTGCGAGACTTGAGCTCGGTGAGCTCACTGACTTGCGGAGTAAAATGGCTACGCGACAAGGGGCGCTTCTCTACCTCTGCGTTGACAAACTTGGGGTGAAAATCTTCGATAACGCCATATACTGGCTCTTTTTTGAGGGAAAAAGTATCGGAAGCGGCTGGAGAATAATCTTGTACTGCTGGTGACTGAGCAGACTTGCGAGTGGATGCCCTGCGAGACGCCGTGGTGCGAGAGTGAGCTGTAGGCCGAGACTGCGACTGGTGCGGTGCGGTAGACTCAGCAGACTTGGCTGAATTGGCCGTGCGAGGCGCAGCTGTAGACTTGGCAGCACGAGGCGCCGCGGGCTGCGCGGAAGGTTTTTTACTCGGGACAAAATCTATGTATTTTTGACTCATGACCTTACTCTTTTAGCTATGTTGATTATATCAATAAATTCGTTAAGTATCAAGCTGGCATTCCCTACTAGCAGGCCGTCTACGCCGGGTACGGTGAGATAGCCGCCGGCATTGGATGGGCTGACGCTGCCGCCAAACAAGACTGGGATATCGGCGGTAGCCTTGGCACCATAAGTGTCTGCAAGTGTGGCACGAATTAGCCGCACTACTTCGGCTACTTCGTCTGGAGTGGCTAGCTTGGCAGACTTAGCTGAGGATATAGCCCAAACTGGCTCGTAAGCGATGATGACTTTGTGAATATTGTCATCTGCTACTTCTGACAAGCCACCTATTAGCTGGTCGCGGATGACATCGGCTGTCTCGCCAAAAGCACGCTCGGATTCGGTCTCGCCGATGCATAGGATAGGGGTGATATGGTTGCGGATAGCGGCAGCGACTTTTTTGGCGACTGTCTTATCGTCTTCGTGGAAAATGTACCTGCGCTCTGAATGCCCGACTAGGCTGTAATCTATGAGGCCCCGCAGCTGGTTGAAAGAAACTTCGCCAGTATAAGCACCGTAGTCACGATAAAATGCGTTTTGTGCACAGAGCTTGAGCTTGTGACGATCTACCTGTAAAGACAAAGGCTGCAGAGCTGTAAGCGGCGGCGCTACGGCTACCTGAATATCTCGATAACTAGGCAAAGCCTTGAGGAGCTTGTGAAGATAGATGGAGGCTTCGCCGACTGTAAAATTAAGTTTCCAATTGCCCACGATATATGTTTTCATACTACGATTATAGCATGTTATAATATAATTATTATGAAAAAAGTATTATCATTTGACATAGATCAGACACTAAATGTAGCCAAGACGCCGATTACCGACGACGTCGCCGAGCTGCTAGTAAAATGCCTAGATCATTTTGAAATTTGCCCGATTTCTGGACAGAAATTTGACCAATTTTTGATACAAATAGTAGACAGATTGCCTAATCCTACCCCAGAGCAGCTGTCGCATTTGCACTTGTTTGTGGCTCAGGGGACACAATATTATCGCTATAATGTGGAGAAGAAAGACTGGGAGCAGGTGTATAATTACCCACTAACAGATGCCCAGGTTACTAAGATTACTACCACTATAGAGCAGGCTGCGCGCGAACTGGGCTATTGGGAAGAAGACAAGCTGCAGCCAGGCGATGAGATTATAGAAAACCGCCTCTCGCAGGTGACTTTCTCTGCTCTCGGACAAAAAGCCGGCACCGAAGAAAAATACGCTTGGGACCCTGACTGCAAAAAACGCGAGGCTATTTGTGCGCGTTGCCGCGAACTAGCGCCGGAGTTTGAATACGAAATAGGCGGCACTACTTCTATCAATGCTATCACGCCTGGGATGAACAAAGTGTTTGGTATGACGCATTTACTAGAAGAGCTAGGGGTGGAAAAATCTGATGTATTGTACTTCGGGGATATGACTCAGCCCGGAGGTAATGACTACCCTGTGGTACAGATGGGGGTAGAAACTATCACTGTACGCAGCCACGAAGATACCGCTTATGCGTTGCGCGGTATCCTGGGTGTGTTATAATATTCTTATGAATATATTAGTGGTGGGTAATGTCCTGAAGGATGTATACCTAAATATAGACACCCGTGTCGAGCAAATGGAGGTAGACAAAAACGGTACGCCGTGGCTAGACCTGGGCTTTGATGCTAGCGAACATTATTTCTTTAGCCGTAATAGTAGCCTGGGTGGCGCAGCTGTGTCTCTGGAGGTGCTCGCCAAGATGGGGTTAAGGTGCAGTGTGGTTGGCTCTGACGTACATATGACTACGGATGGGCTGACAAGTGAGCTGCCGGCCGAAACTTATCGTTATATATTGATAGCCGATAGCAAGGTGAGCTATTTGGCGCCGAGTACGCACAAGATTACTGAGTTTGTATCTCCCGCTGAGCCGGTGAATTATATATTTGTAGACCGCTCGGCAGAGCTAGATGATGAAAACGTAGCCAAGATTGAGAAGTACCTGGATGCTTCCAGTAGTACTGGACTGGTGCTGTATGCGCAGCACCCGAATAGCCCACACATGCGCAAGCTACTAGCGCGCGCTAATTTAGTATTTTTGGAGGATAACAGAGGCAAACTGGAGCCACCACAGGCGCTTGTTTCGGCTGGAATTAAGGAGTCTAGCGTAGTGTGGCTGTCTGAGACGGAGCTACGTTGCCAGGGCGCGGTAGAGAGAATATCTTTGCAAAGAGTAGATATGGTTACACATCTGTCGGCTTATTCTGTGGCTGCTGCTACGATATTTGGCGGATTTGTACTAGGACATACTGTGGCCGAGACATTGGCGCTAGCTCGTGCCAATGTAGAACACGCCAAGCTAGACTCTTCCCTGGATATGGATGCTATGCAAGAGTTGGCGGCAAATACTACGAGCAAGCCCGACTTAGAGCTGGTGGCGGCCAGCTTGGTGCTGCCGGGCAAAGGTATCTTGGCGGCGGACGAGTCTGGCGGGTCTATCAAAAAGAAATTTGCCGGAATGAATATACCAGACACATATGAGACTCGGCGAGACTACCGTAACATCTTCTTTACTACCCCTGATATAGAAAAATACCTTACCGGCGTAATACTTTTTGACGAGACCGCGCATCAGCACGCAGATAATGGCCAGACTTATGTAGAATACCTTACTTCACGCAGGATTATACCGGGCATAAAGGTAGACCAAGGGTTGGAAAAAATTAAAGATTCTCCCGAAACGTACACCAAGGGGCTGGATGGGCTGGCAGGCAGGCTAGCGAATTACTACGCAGAGGGGTTGAGGTTTGCCAAATGGCGGGCGGCTTTTGAGATACATCTGTCTACCGACGGAAAGATGATTACACCTACGGTGCAAGCCGTAGCGAAAAACTGCGAAGATTTGGCGGAGTATGCTCGGCTTTGTCAGGCGGCCAATATTGTGCCGATAGTAGAGCCTGAGGTGGTATACAGCGGATATTATCCTATCGCTAGTAGTGCCCTGGCGACTGGATATATACTAGATACGCTATTTGCTGAGCTCAAAAAAGCCGGAGTAAACTTACGCGCTTGTATACTCAAGGTGAATATGGTCTTAGCTGGGAAAGACTTCCCGCATCAATCTACGCCTACAGAGGTAGGGCGAGTCACGTCTGAGGTACTAAGAATGCATGTACCAGAGGATTTGGCTGGCGTGGTGTTTTTGTCTGGCGGGCAGACACCAGAGCAAGCCACCGCAAACTTGGCTGCTATAGTTCGCGAAGGGCCATTCCCGTGGCCGGTGACTTTTTCTTTTGCACGAGCACTGCAAGACCCGGCGCTATATACCTGGGCTGGGGACAACAAAAAGACGAGCCAAGCTCAAGAGGCTTTTATGGCTCGTCTTGTAGCCGATGCTGAGGCTTTGTCTACTCAGTAGGCTCGGCAGGAGCTTCGGTGGACTCTGCTGGCTCGGCCTCGCTAGCTTCGGTGGCTTCAGCGGCTTGTTCCTCGGCTTCACGCGCGGCAGCTTCGGCAGCCGGGTCGTATAGAGATGCTACCACTTGCTCTGGATCTAGCTCTTTGTCGGCTAGCTCTACACCCTGCGGCAAAACGATGTCTTTGACGGTAATTTTGTCGTCGAGATCTTTCATAGCGGATGCATCGACCTCTAGCTCTTTGGGGAGGTCTGCTGGCTTAGCCTTGACGTCAAGCTCTTCGATAGCTTGATTGACAGCATAGTGGTAAGTCTTGGAAGCCTCGGATGACTCGAAATTCACCAAAACTACTGGCGCGGTGGCTTCTACTACCTCTTTGGCCGAGATGGCCTGGAACTCTATGTTGATAATCTTGCGCGAGACTGGGTCAATATGCACATCTTTGACTATAGCGAGATGCTTTTTACCAGCCATATCCAAATCTATAGGAGAGTGATAGCCAGCTTTTTCTAACACTTTTTCGGTAGCGACGTACTCAGACGCAAGAAGCACAGGTTCTTTACCACCGTACACTACTGATGGGATTTTGCCCTCTGCGCGTAACTGCGCAAGGTGCTTGCCGGTTAATTCCCTTTTTTCTAAAGTTAATTTGTATTCTGCCATAATATTCCTTTATTTACTCTATAATTATATCACTTATCAGGTGCTTTGCAAAGGGACGTTATGCAGTGTGAGCCTTCATGACAAACATAGCCACCTAAAAGCATACTTATGAATACCAAAGACTATTGCGTGAGGTATTGTAGGTAATTGGAGTGGTTGATTACTTCTATGTGCGCCCAAATCTGAACGCAAATCTATAGGGCGAAAAACATTGATGATAGCATTGCTGACGCCAAGCTTCTGCTTGATATTTTTCTCTATAGTACGCTTAATAAGTATATATGCATTATACCAAAAGTATAGCGAAGCACGAGTAAAATCCCCGAAAATGGCAAGATTTGGGGAATTTGGGGTGAGATACTAGGGTGTGCTGTTTTAAAGTGTGCTAGACCTTGCTGGTAAAAATATAGCGGCGAGGCCGCTATATTTATGTTGTGAGCTGGTTATTACTGGGCTGGAGCCACGCAGCGAACTGAGCTCCCGCCGTACTTATTGCTGTTGCCCGTACCCGGACTCACGTAGCCACTGCTGAAGCTCAGATAGTACGCGAAGTCGGTGCCGCCCGCAGTAGAGGACCAATAGCACCCGCTGCTGCCGCGACCGCTCGCCGACGAACCGCCCCAGTTGCCGGAATAGACGAAGTTATTTGGGAAGGAGCGCCATTTACTAGAAGTGTACTGATTACCTCCACTTCCACCCATACTAGTGTCTAAGTGGGAGAAAGAACCGTTTACTGATGTTTGGTTGCCTATTGGTAGCATCCAGCCAGCTGGACAGATGTCACCAGATACTTCACCAGAAGATTTGTCATATGCGCCATTACCGGCTGTAGCAGAATACCAGTTGTAGTAGTTACTATAGGAAGATATGTTAGTTCCTAAGCTACTACGCCAATCGTGGGGATCATTAGTAAAGTCTTGGCTGAAGGCTGGTGAGATAGTAGTAAAGGTAGTGTTGTTGGTGTTTAGCTTAGACTGATTGTAGCAAGGAGCATCATTGCTTGTACACCAATCATCACTGGTAGCAGAGAGGGAGTTGGAAGTAGTTTGTTCTGTGAAGTTGTTGGTGAGCGGGAGTGATGGATTGTTGGTGTTTTGCTGTGATAGTTCTGGATTGTTGTCTAGTCTTAAGTTTTCTGTCATCCAGCAGTTACCGTCTGCTAGCCTGGCTACTGTGTAGATATTACCGTCTCTACTGTCTGTAAGTGCAGTAATAGTATTTTTACCTACATTTAGTGCACCAGTGTATGTGTATGTAGTAGTAGTGAGAGTAGAACAGCCTTGCCAGTCTTGGAGGGAGATAGGGTTACCACTATTGTCTGTTTCTGCTGGTGCCCAGACTGCATAGAGAGTTAATTTGGTAGATGTAGATGGGTCTACTGTAATCATTTGGTTAGGACCATAGATAGTTGGGTTATTAGATTCATCATCGTCTGTGAGATGAGTCCATGCATCTGTATCAGTGCTCCAGCCTACGAAACCGTGTC
>JAFOJM010000027.1 GCA_017420185.1 Candidatus Saccharimonadota bacterium
AAGAGAAAGACACTCTTCCTAACGTTAGCTTTGGCGGCACTTTCGATTTTTATGATCCCGTTCGTAATAAAGACGGTCAATGGGGTTTTTGCCGATAGTACTACAGAGGTGGATTGTGTTGACTTATCATGTGGGTCTACTGCTAGAGAGAAATATTGGATAGCACTTGGTAAGTACTTTAATAATGACGAATCCGGCGATATACATAGGGCCGGCATAATGGGCAATATGTGGGAAGAAGGCCAATTCAGCCCAACATCGTGGGAATGTGGAAATGTTATATCTATGGATGGGAGCGGAAGGTTCCTTTCATCAGTAACTTGGGATTTACTATATAATCATGCATTTAATTCTAACGGAGATAACAACGTAAAAGGCGTGGGGAGTGTTGGGATTACTTGGGATTTAAGTGTATATCTGCATTGGCTTAACGACAATGCTCCAGATTTATTGGTTTACCTTCAAAATCCAACCGAATACTCATATAATTATTGCCGTTGCAGTGATGGCTATTGCGGATACTCTGGGAGTGAATTAAAACCAGGAGATCAAGCTCTTGCCGTAATGGGTGAAGCCGCTTTTGATAAGCTTGTGAATTATGAAGTGACTTATATGATGGAGTATTTTGAAGCAGAAATGGCTGCCGTAGCTGAATATAAGGCCACAACCTTCTCTACGCCTGGCGCCGCAGCGAGATGGTGGTTTGATCACTACGAAAAGGGCGTAGGTATGACAAACGAAAGATTAGAGGAAGCGCAAGAAGCCTACGATGATTTCCACAACAAGGATTATTCTTCTTGTGGGGGCAATGCTATTTCGCAATATGTAATAGACCAAGCGAATAAGTTCTTGGAACTTACTAGTCTTAAAAATGACATTACGAATTTTATAAATGAGTTTAATTCTGGCACATATACGATTTCGGTAGATACAAAATCACTTGGCGGGAAAAACGTACCTTATACTGGTGGTAAAACTAAATTATTAAAAAACAGCTCGGTTGTTGATATTTATACAAATATCGTACGCGGCGATACTGATGGCGACGGCGAAATAAGTACACAGGACGCTTCAATAATTGGAAACGATATAATGAGTAGTACAAATATCTTACAAAACGAGTACAGAGTCGCCGCCGATATTAATAATGATAATAGGATTAATATTTTAGATTTTGTCCAAGCGCGTAAAGCGGCCGGCGTCAACCCGTCAACCGATGCTACTAGCGCAAGCCCGTTTAGTGTTTCCGATGAGACCATAGCAATGAAGGTTGGCGACAGGACGACAATTAGCATAGGCTCTGATACCCATGTTGGTAAAATTAACATTTCGTTATCGGACGGAGAGATAGCATCTATTACCCCATCAGGAGAAAAAAGTGCGATAGGCGGCAGCAAAGGCGCTCTCTTTATAAATAGCAGCGAAGAGTTGGAAAAATATATAGTTGAGGCGAAAAAGGCCGGAAGTGCTACTTTGTCTTTCGTCTCTTCTGATGATTTCGCCGATTTTACCAATGAAACGTTAGCAAACAATATAACTAAGACTGTAAATATTGTAGTGACCGAACAGGGCGCCGACGATTCGGACTCTCCTGTCACACCAAAAGAAAAGGAGTCCGGTGATTCAAGCAATCGCGCATCGTCAGACGCTTCAAATAATTCTCAAAGAAATGGAGACGATGAGGAAATTGCGGTTCCAAATACTTCGTCAGCGAGTAAGGAGCCTGGTTCGCCAGAAACAGGTGATAATACTACAAATGATATGAGGAGTAGTGGGGGTAGTATATATATATTACCTGGAGTAATTATAATGTCCGTCGGTATTGTTCTTGTTTGTTATCTAAACAAGAGAGGGCACCGAAAGTTTGAGTAGTAATCGTTCTTCTCTTAGCATTAATTAAGCGGGCCTAAAGGCCCGCTTGTGTTATAAGATAGCATTAATGTCCGTGACTATTTCGTCGATAAAGCCGTGTTTCAGGGCGTCTCCCGGCAACATGTAGTATTCGCGGCGCAGGGTAGCGTCATATTCCTCGGAATTCATGTTGCTGTGTTTTAAAACGTGCGTCCTGATAACTTCTTCTTTGTAGCGTTGGTTAAAATCTACCGTGTCTTGCACTGAGCCAACAGAACCAGCCGTAAACAGAGACCCCTCGTGCATGAGAAACTCTGTGTAGGGAAGCGCAAAGCGTTTGTGACCGGTAATACCAATCCAAAACGACATAGATGCCCACTTACCAATGTTTATCGTGTAGACTGGGGTTTTCGAAAGCTCGATGATGGATACAAGTGGAAAGCCTTCCGCAACATCGCCGCCGGGCGAATTGATGAAGAGTCTTATCGGGATACGTTCATCCGAAGGCAATTCTTTATCATCTTCATTGTACTCAACAATCTGTCTAATGATGTGGTTGGTTCTTGAGAGAAGCTCATTGCAGCCCTCTTCGCATTCCAATGAATTGATCTCACCTGAGAGATAGAGTTTGCGCCGCTCCAAGTCTTTGAGATGGGTATACCCCTCGATATCACATTTGACTTGAAGCAGATCTGGGACCATTTGTAGCATTAAAGCCACCTCCTTATTAATATACTATATCCGAAGATACGCTGACAATAGCGTATCTTAAAGACTTGATTTTTGCAAGCATATGTGGTACAATGTAAGGGTAATATTAATTTAATGAAACAGCTATGGGAGGTTTCCTGAAGAAACCCGTAGCAAAGGAAAGGAAATCGTAAATGACAGTAGATGTCGATATGAAGGCTTTACTTGAAGTAGGTGCTCATTTTGGGCACAAGACAAGCCGATGGCACCCAAAAATGGCGCCATATATACATTCGAAGCGCCAGGATGCGCATATTATCAACCTAGAGAAGACCGTAGAAGGTCTAGAGGTGGCTTTGCCAAAAATCACAGAAATTGTAAAAGGTGGCAAGAAAATCCTCTTTGTGGGCACCAAAAAACAGATGAAAGAAGCCGTAAAAGAGGCAGCTGAGTCTGTAGATATGCCGTATGTTACGGTGCGCTGGGTAGGTGGTACTCTTACCAACGTAGCTACAGTCAATCGCCAAATCAAAAAGCTCAAAGATTTGGAGCGTCGTATGGAATCTGGCGAGCTTGAAAATCGCTATTCCAAGCTAGAGGTGCAGAGGTTCCAAGAGGAAATCAATACTCTCAACGAGCGTTATGGTGGCATCAAGGATATGACCGAGCAGCCAGCCGCGCTAATCGTAATAGATGCAAACGAAGACAAGAATGCCATCAAAGAGGCAAATGTACTTCATATCCCTGTATTCGCAATTACGGACACGAATGTAGATCCCACTAATATAGACTACGTAATTCCAGCAAACGATGACGCTATCAAGGCCGTCAAGTTGATGCTTGATTATTTCGTAGAAGCAATAAAAGAAGGTAGAAAATAATAGGAGGCAAAATGGCAGAAATATCTATAGAACAAATCAAAAAACTAAAAGAGCTATCTGGGGCGGGGCTCACAGACGCAAAGAAGGCACTAGTTGAAGCTGACGGTGATTTTGATAAAGCTCTCGAGGCAATGCGCAAGAAAGGGTTGACCAAAGCTGAAAAGCGCGGCGACCGCGAAACTCGTGAAGGCCTAATAGACGCTTATATTCATGACGGGCGCCTAGGTGCCATAGTAGAGGTCAACTGTGAGACTTCTTTTGTGGCCAAGACTGATGAGTTTAAGACCTTGGCCCACCAAATTGCTATGCAGATAGCTTCGATGGCGCCACTTTATGTGTCAGAAGAAGACATTCCAGAAGACGTACGCGCCGCTAAGATGAAAGAGCTAGAAGCGAATTTCAAAGGCCCTGAAAACATGAAAGAGAAAATTCTTGAAGGCCAGATGAAGAAAGCTTTTTCCGACAAGGTATTGATGAACCAGCCATATATATTGGATGATTCCAAAACCGTAGAACAATTTGTCAAGGAGGCTATCGCCAAAACTGGCGAGAATATCACTGTGAGACAGTTCAAGCGCATAGAGCTTGGCGTTACAGAGTAAAAACAATGCGCGCAACAAAACAGCCACTCACAAAAGTGGCTATTTTGTTGTATACAATAGTTAGTCAAACTTAATACTTTTCCTGGCCCTGAGGAAAGTTATTAAGCCCAATACGCTAACAACAACGGCGGGCACTATAGAAAAGATTGAGATCATCTGGTTGGTTTCTTCGGTAGAGACTCCTGTGTTTGGCGCTTTTTTGGTGGGTGTAGACGATTGCTTGTCCGAAGTAGTATCGGTAGCCGTGTCTGGGACTATGATCTCATCTTTATTGTCGTCTGGTGCAGGAGATATGTTCTGATTCGTGATAATTGCTTTCGTGACAGCTTTACCCTCTGCCGCTAGGTAATAGATGTATTCCTCATACACTCCACTATAGTCTTTATGTTCCATAGCCACTGATGAGTTGCTCGGGAATAGGTTCATATTGCTACCGATTAGAATGTTCTTACTGTTTTCTGCCCCATATATTATCTCGGCTACGCGATATTTAGCGTCTATAGTAGTAGTGCCGCCTGCGAACTCCATATATGAATTAGCGTTAGCATCATCTATATGTATGCCCCCACCAACTTGGTCTATATTGAGAATTCCGCCGGAAATAGCAAAATGCCCTATATCACCCAAGGTTCCAGAAAGATTGGTGAAGTCTATACCGTATTGACCGCCGTGGATATTCGTTTCGCCCCCCTTAAATTCGACATCACCATAGAACGTCATGGCAGATCCCAGATTAATAGATTCCGCATTCACTACTAACTGACCGTCATTGACTGTTAGGTTTTTAGACATTGTGGCTACCGAAGAAAGTGCGCCATCAATAATCGTATTTCCACCATTAACAACGATGTTTTCTGATTGCATTGCTGTGTTGCAGGCCAAATCAAGATTACCAGAGTTAATCGTAATACTACCTACAGCGCCGGAGGTTATCCAGTTATTCAATGAGCTTAAGCAGGTTTTGATAGGTGCTTTGATATTGAGCGTAGCAGATTCTACCGTAATACTGCCGGCATACACTGCGGCTGCAGAAGATGAAAAACCGGGCACAGACGATTGGTCTATAGTAAGGCTACCAGTACCGCCGAACAGTAGCTCAACGTTCGATGCGCTTATACCTCTTGGGACATTTAGATCGTCGGTTGTATTCATACTAAGCGTATTATCGCCGATGAGATTAATCTTGAGAGACGTAAGCCCAGAAATGACAATATCATCTCCGTTAAACCCGTTCAAGGTAAGCATGTTGCTGCTAGAATCGTAGCTAGCGGTGCCGTCTGTGCTGGATTGACTACCGCTAGCCACGTAGAGGTCGTATGTCCCGTCGTTAATAGATATCGACGGGCTGGCCGCATATACACCAGGATTAGCAAGAAACGGGGCACTTAGTCCTATGCCAGCAATAATAGCTGCTTTAATTTTGGTTTTTGTTTTCATTTTTCTCCTTTTCGTGTTAGTGTTAACCTTTATGTTTAATATAATATTATTACCATAAATAAATGTCAAGTACTTTTTTGTAGAATGACCGTATGCTATAATTTTATGTATAAAATAAGGAGAAAATATGTTTGACACAAATGAAGACCGTAAAAAAATGGACGCAGTGATTGAGCGTTTTAAGAATGAGATGAAGAAAGTACGCACTGGGCGAGCCCACCCTGATATGCTATCTGGCGTAAAAGCGGAGGTATATGGGCAATTTATGCCACTAAATCAGGCTGCCAATATCACCGCTGCAGATGCAACTCTGCTAGTGATCACCCCATTTGACCCTGCCAATATACAGGCAATCTCAGCAGCAATTCGGGCCGATCAAAGCCTAGGGCTCAACCCAGCCGATGATGGTCGCGTAATTCGTGTGCCGATACCAGCGCTCACTGAGGAACGCCGTAAGGAAATTGTCAAGAATGCGTCTACAAAAGTAGAAGAAGCTAAAGTAGCGCTGAGGAATATCCGTGAGGATGCGCGCAAAGCAATAAAAAATGCCACCGAAATGAGCGAAGATGTAAAAAAGCGCGCCGAAAAAGATATTGACGAGCTTACAAAAGAATTTAGCGATAAGGTCGACGCCGAATTTAAGGCTAAAACTGAAGAAATAATGAAGATATAATACCATTATATCATATATTGAGGAATTTGTCAATGAGTTTACAACATCTAGGAATAATCGCCGACGGCAATCGTCGATGGGCAAAAGAGCATAATCTCCCTACTATAGAGGGTCACAAAAAAGGCTTGGAGACTATAGAAATGCTAGTACGTGCGGCAGCAGAAGCTAATATACCGTATGTTACTTTCTATGTGTTTAGTACTGAAAACTGGGGGCGATCGGCAGACGAGGTTGGCTATATTATGAAGCTAGCTGAAACGAGGATATTAAAATACGCTGAAAGATTCGTCAAGAGCAACGCAAGGCTAGTCATACTTGGGTCTAAAGAGAATATTCCACCGAAGCTAGCTAGCTCCATAGAAAAAGCCGAGAAAATGACATCCGAGTGTACTGGAATTACGGCGTGTTTTTGTTTTAACTATGGTGGCGAGCAAGAAATTGCCGACGCGACAAATATTGCAATGGAGGCGGATGGGGAAATTACGCCGCAGACTATCCGCAAGCATCTGTATCATCCAGAAATACCAGACCTAGACATGGTGGTGCGCACCAGTGGGGAAGAGCGCATTAGCGGATTTATGCTGTGGCGCGCGGCCTATGCGGAGCTGATGTTTATGAAAAAGTATTTCCCAGAGCTAGAGCCTGGCGACATGCAAGAAATTCTGGATGAATACAACCGCCGAAATAGGCGATTCGGAAAATAATAGAATATAATTGTGTTATAATAGGGTTATGGATATATTTATTGGTGTGGTCGTAGGATTGCTGGTGCTGATGTTTTTGGTGACAGCACATGAATTTGGGCATTTTATTGCCGCGCGGCGCAATGGTGTAAATGTATTAGAGTTCGGCATAGGGTTTCCTCCGCGCATAGCGGCATTGATAAAAGACCCAAAGACCGGCAAATGGCGCAAGCTACCCAGAAGCGAATGGAGCAAAGACAAAGTCTCGAAGGTAGTTTATTCTGATGCGGCCGACAAAAGCTTGGCGCAAAAGGGTATGATTTTTAGCCTTAACTGGCTACCGATAGGTGGATTTTGCCAGATGGATGGTGAATCCGTAGCAGACACTCGCGATGGGACTTTTGGCAAGGCAAGTTTCTGGAGCAAGACCAAAATATTATTTGCCGGTGTAGCCATGAACTGGCTGGTAGCTATAATAATTTTCACCATACTAGCCTGGACCGGAATGCCAGAGTTTTTAGACAATCAATTCACTGTAGGAATAGACACACGTACTAATAGCGTACCGGTAAAAATTACCTCGGTAGCAGAGAATTCTCCCGCGGCGCAAGCTGGGCTGCAGGCCGGAGACTATATTACTGCCGTGGGCGATAGCGAGGTAAAGTATGCGAGCGAGATTATGGATATAAACGAAGCTCACGCTGGAGAAGAGGTGACTTATACCGTACAGAGAGAAGCAAAGGCCGGATGCTGTCTAGATGAATGCCCGGAGTGCACCTGCGTCGAAAACTGCAGAACGGAACTGCAAGAAAAAAGTTTCGATATAGTCTTGAATCCAGCGGGGTCAGAATATTTGTTAGGTATCACCATGGAAACATCTCAGGCTCTGTCATACTCTACTTGGTCGGCGCCGATAGTAGGAGTAGGGCTCACGGCGCAGCTCACGGGTGAGACTTTCAAAGGCGTAGGGGTGATGTTGTGGAATTTGATCTCTGGCGTGGGGTCACAGTTTAGTGCAGACGAAGCAGTACGAGAGAGTGGCCAAGAAGCAATATCATCGGTGGGGGACTCGGTATCTGGGCCGGTAGGAATAATTGGTGTACTATTTCCGGCATTTACCTCGGCTGGACCAGCCAATCTTGCTTTTCTGGCTGCACTTATCTCAGTATCGCTAGCCTGTATGAATGTGCTGCCTATACCGGCATTGGATGGTGGGCGGTGGCTACTAATAGCCATATATAAGCTTCGCAAGAAAAAACTCACCAAGGAAACCGAAGAAAAAATAGTATCACGAGCATTTATGGTACTTCTGGCTCTGATATTTATCGTGACCATACTAGATATCGTAAGGATGGCGCAATAATGGCCAGTAGCAAGACGTCACACGTAAAGCAAGCGCCTAGTAAGCTTCCGAAAAACCAGTGGTGGAGAGCGGCTATCAAGGTGCTATTGCTGATGATCTGGGTGGCGGCTGCAGTGATAGTGTCGCAGCTGATAGTAGGGTATTTGATGCTATGGATACTGGGCAGAGATAACTTTATTCAGACGGTACCTACCGCTATTTACTCTGCGTTGTCGTACATACTGGCTCTAGTGTGGCTGGTGTTTGCTACGCCCAAGATTGTCGTAAAGCTAAAAATAACAAACGAGCGCAAAGGCGGCGAACACCATATCAATGGACGACTTGCACCGCGGCCAGTCAGTAGGACCGATCTAGGACTGAGAGGCGCCCCTACATGGACAGATATTGGCCTTGCGCCGATAGGATTTATCGCCTCTACTATATTGGCAGCAATGCTGGTAGCTTTGTTTAGCATATTTCCATGGTTCAACGCGGAGCAGGCGCAGGATGTAGGGTTTGGGCAATACCTGGTAGGCGCAGATAGGATTATCGCTTTTATCGTCCTAGTAGTGGTAGCACCGATAGCGGAAGAGTTGATCTTTCGCGGCTGGCTATACGGTAAAATGCGAGCCATACTTAACACAAGCCTAGCCGACGTGTGGTCTATGATAATATCGATATTTTTGGTATCGTTGCTCTTTGGTATTATCCACATGCAGTGGAACGTAGGAGTAAATGTGTTCGCGATGTCGGTTGTACTCTGTGCCCTGCGCGAAATCACAGGTACAATATATGCCGGGATACTTACACATATGGTAAAAAACGGGGTGGCGTTTTTCCTGCTATATGTGGTTGGCATAGTATGATATAATTAAGGGGATATGAGATTTTCTAAGACTTTTGTAAAAACTTTGCGCACTGCGCCTAAAGACGAGACCGCTAAAAACGGAATACTGCTGACACGCGCGGGCTACATACACAAAGAAATGGCCGGCGTGTACGACTATTTGCCGCTAGGGTTACGTGTGCTAGAAAACATCAAAGGCATCATACGCGAAGAGCTAAATAGTATTGGCTGCGAAGAGGTGCTGATGTCTGCACTACAAAACCCAGAGCCGTGGGAAAAGACCGGTAGATTTAGTGACCAAGAAGTAGATATATGGTTTAAGACTGCGCTGGCTAGCGGTGGAGAGCTGGGGTTAGCACCTACGCACGAAGAGCCTATTACCACCATGCTAAAGTCGTATATATCTAGCTATAAAGATTTACCACTGTACGTATATCAGTTCCAGACTAAGTTTCGCAACGAGCTACGTGCTAAGTCTGGGATATTGCGCGGACGCGAATTCTTAATGAAAGATTTGTATAGTTTTCACACCTCAGAAAAAGATTTGGATGAATTCTATGCAAAAGTAGAGCGGGCCTACGGCCGCATATTTGCTAGGCTAGGCATTGGCGAGGATACTTATGAGACATTTGCTAGCGGTGGAATATTTTCGAAATATTCGCACGAATTCCAAACTGTGCTGCCCGTAGGGGAGGACACCATATATTACAATACCGATAAATCCGTAGTGCTCAACAAAGAGGTGTATACGCCCGAAGTGCTGGCAGACCTGAAAGCAGAAGGCCAGAAATTTGACGAGACTACCGCTGCGGAGATAGGAAATATATTCAAACTAAAATTCAAATATTCTGAACCTCTAGGGCTAAAATATATAGATGAGAATAATTCTCAGCAAACCGTGTATATGGGCTGCTACGGTATAGGTGTGTCACGGCTAATGGGCGTGATAGCTGAGAAATTTGCTGATGACAAGGGCTTGTCATGGCCAGAGACGGTAGCGCCATACCGGTACTACCTGGTAGGTATTGGCGAGAAGGGTACAGCCGCTGCTGAAGAATTTTACCGTGGCCGGGAAGACGAGGTACTATATGATGACCGCAGTGTACGTCCAGGCGAAAAATTTGCCGATGCAGAGCTAATAGGCATACCTTATCGCGTAGTACTATCAGACAAAACTCTAGCCGAAGATGCGGCCGAGCTGACAGATCGCCGTACTGGCGAAAGCCAAATGATAAAAATAGCAGATTTGATGCAATATTAGAGATCTTGCAAATTGCTACATAGTTTGCTGCGTTTCAGAGACTTTAGATAAGTTTATTATGGGAGCCACATCATCTACTATTACTATCTAGCATATAGGCCAGAGGTATTTTGGCGCTCTTCGATGTTAATGAATTATATAGTGAAACCAATATAGGCTCTTGACGAAAGGCGTATAATTGTGTAGACTTAATAGAGATAAAGAGTGGAGCAAAAAATGATAAAGAAAAGTGTAAATTTAACCGCAGCAGGTAAAAAAGATTTAGAAAAAGAATTAGACGAGCTAATAAAGAGCCGTCCGGCTATAGCTGAGCGCATAGCTACGGCGCGGGCTTTTGGTGACTTGTCCGAAAACGAGGAATACAGCTCGGCACGCAACGAGCAGAAAATAGCCGAAAGTCGCATACTAGAGATACAAGATATCTTGAAAAATGCTAAGATTATCCGCGGCGGCAAAAAAGACAAAGTCGTTCTGGGCGCTACTATAGTGCTGGATATGGGCGGACGCACGGTAGAATACGCCCTAGTAGGTCCTACCGAGGCGAATCCTTTGGAGGGTAAGATTTCTAACGAATCGCCCATAGGTAAGGCTATACTTGGCCATAAGGCTGGTGAGACCGTAGAATTCAACGGTAAAAAAGTAACAATAACAGAGATAAAGTAAGATACCTGATAAACATCACGCAAAAAACCGCCTTCGGGCCGAGCCCTTGGACGGTTACCTGACGGGTTAGGCAAATTTGACTTGACCTCGTAAAGTCATAGAGTTATAATTTATTTAGGATTTTTTGAATTTTCGCTTCCTTCTGGAAGCGATTTTCAATCGTATTGACGCTAAATTATTTACGGCGAAATATGTTATAATATGTATTATGTTGTTAGAAGATTATCGCAAAGAGAGATTGCGCAAGCTAGAAGAGTTAAAGGCGCGAGGGATAGAGCCGTATCCGGCGAAGAGTACGCGTAGTACTAAGATTTCTGATGTTACTGAGCATTTTGACGAAATGGACGGGCAAGAGGTGACAGTGGCTGGGCGTATCGTAGCGATACGGTCGTTTGGTAAGCTAGTGTTCCTGAAGGTGCGTGATTATTTTGGCGAAGTGCAGATATTCATGAAGGCCGAAGGCGAGGTACCGGAGGGCTTGCTAGGCGCCAAGGATGTGAAGCTGCTAGATGTGGGGGATTTTATAGAGGTGACTGGCAAGGTAGGGAAGTCCCAGACTGGCGAGATATCGGTGTTTTCTAACTTTGTGAGACTACTCACCAAATCTTTGCGACCATTACCGGAGAAGTTTACCAACAAAGAAGAGCGCTACCGCCGACGCTATGTAGATATGAATGTGAATCCCGAGGTAAGAGAACGACTGGTGCGACGTAGTAAGTTTTGGCAGGCTACGAGAGATTTCATGAACAAACATGGATTTGTAGAGGTGAATGTACCAGTGCTGGAACATACCACTGGCGGCGCGGATGCTAC
This sequence comes from Candidatus Saccharimonadota bacterium, assembly GCA_017420185.1. Lineage (GTDB taxonomy): Bacteria > Patescibacteriota > Saccharimonadia > Saccharimonadales > Saccharimonadaceae > Nanosyncoccus. The sequence continues at coordinate 11,744 of JAFOJM010000027.1, forward strand.
GCCTTTTACCACGCATATGAATGCGCTAGACGAAGATTTTTACCTACGTATTTCACACGAGCTGCCGCTAAAACGGCTACTTGGTGGTGGGTTTGAAAAAGTATACGATATAGGGCCGAGATTTCGTAACGAAGGCGTAGATGATGAACATTTGCCTGAGCATATAGCATTTGAGAGCTATGCCGCGTACGAGAATTACGAAGACGGCATGAAGCTATACGAAGAAATGATCAAATACGTAGCTATGGAGACGTGGGGCACACTGAAATTCCACGTGGGGGGATTTGATATAGACCTAGATTGTGAGTGGCCACGTGTAAAATACGCAGATCTATTGAAAGAAAAATTCGACGTGGACGTATTTAATCCAGACCATGATCAGCTAGTGAAGATTTTAAAAGAAAACGGTGTAGAGACCAATTTTGATGTAAGTGACGCACGACTAATAGATCACGTATGGAAGCTAATCCGCAAGACTTCGGCTGGGCCATACTGGCTGGTAGAAGAGCCTCTAGCGCTGTCGCCACTAGCGAAGAAGTCTGCCGACAATCCACTAGTAACGGAAAGATTTCACCCTATCATAGCTGGTACCGAGATGGGGAATGGATTTTCAGAGCTAAATGACCCTCTGGATCAGCTAGAGAGATTCAAGGAACAACAAGCTGCGCGTGATGCGGGTGACGAAGAAGCCCAGATGCTAGATATGGATTTTGTAGAGATGCTAGAGTATGGCATGCCGCCTGCATGCGGGTGGGGCAACTCGGAGCGTAATTTCTGGCTACTGGAGGGAGTGCCTGGTAGGGAAGCCGTACCTTTTCCGACTTTGAAATCCAAAGAAGATTAATACCGCATGTCTTATGCTGAGTTTAGATCAAAATTAGCAGCTGAATCTGAAGAAGAGTATCGGGAATTTTCTATGAAAGGAATACCTAGCGATAGGCCCTTTGTAGGTGTAAGGATTCCAAAAATCCGAAAGATAGTGACAGAATTACCGAGCGAGGACAAGGAGATGATTTTGGGTACTGCTCCAATAGCGATAGAAGAAGTGCTAGCCCGCGGAATGGTGATTGCCGGAATGCAGTATTCTAAAATGCTAGAATATTTTGACTCGCAAATAGACTATATAGACAACTGGTGCACGTGTGATATTTTTTGCTCGGCTTTGAGAAGTGCCACAAAGAAACATAAAGAAGACTTTTTGACACGTAAGGTAGAGAAGTTATTGCTAGATAAGCGAGAATTCGCAGTACGTGCTGGCATAGTGCTACTAAAGACTGGCTATGTAGAATTTGACTATCTTTTTATGATATTTGACAGGGTAGAAAGATTGGCTGGCAGGGAAGAGTATTATATAAAAATGGCCCTAGCATGGCTAGTGGCAGAATGTTTTATCAAATACCCTGACGAGACTTTGGGTTTTCTGCAAGCTACCAAATTGCCGAAATGGACATACAATAAAGCCATATCAAAAATTTGCGATTCTTTCCGAGTGACACCAGGGCAGAAGAATATATTACGTGCACTAAGAAAATAATTAGAACTCAACGATCTTGCGACGAGAGTGGGCGCCACGAGTGATGGTGATAGAAGTCTTAGGGACTTTGAAATGTTTGGCGAGAAGCTTGATGAGCGCGGCGTTGGCCTCGCCGTCGTGAGCGGAGGCGTGCAGGTAGACTGTGAGTGCGCCGTCGGGCCCGGTGAGGATTTTCTCCTGCGAGCTGCCGGGCTTGACGGTAATAGAATACGTAGACATACATATATTATACACCGTGGTATAATAAGAGCATATGCCAAAATTCAAATTAGTGTCCAAATATCAGCCTACTGGCGACCAGCCTGGTGCTATTCGCCAGCTTGTTGACGGTGTAAATGCCGGGGTGCACGAGCAGACTTTGCTAGGCGTGACTGGGTCCGGTAAGACTTTTACGATGGCAAACATCATACAGCATACACAACGACCTACACTGATATTGGCACACAATAAGACTTTGGCTGCTCAATTATACTCGGAATTTCGTGAGTTTTTTCCAGATAACGAAGTGCATTATTTTGTAAGCTATTTTGACTACTACCAGCCGGAAGCTTATATAGCGTCTACAGATACGTATATAGAGAAGGACTCTGCTATTAACGATGAAATAGATCGGCTGCGGCACGGAGCTACGGAAGCGCTACTTACCCGGCGTGACGTAATAATAGTAGCGTCGGTATCTTGTATCTATGGTATAGGCTCACCAGATCATTACGAGGCGATGTCACTACCGCTGTGGAAGGATGAGGCTGGGTGGTTCACTGAGATGTCGAAAGATTCTTCTTCGGGGCGCGTCGCTCGCTCCCATCGCCATGGGGCTCGCGCGCTACACCTCGGTTTGCCAACCTCCGGACCCCCTTCAGAAGAACTTTCGCACATCTCTTTAGACCAATTGGCTTTTATACGTACACTAGTAGACATGCAGTACCACCGCAACGACCTAGCGTTTGAGCGAGGGAATTTCCGCGTGATGGGGGATACGATAGACTTGTATCCGGCGAATGGTGAGCACGCGTATAGATTTGAATTCGGCTTTGACACGCTAGAAGAAGTAAAAATCGTAGATCCACTGACTTTTGAGGTACGCGAGAAGCCGGATCACGTGCATATTTTCCCAAATACCCACTACGCCACGCCGCGTGACCAGCTAGAAAAAGCGCTCGTAACTATACGTGCAGAGTACGAGGAGCGAATGAAGTATTTTGAAAAACACCAAAAATACTTAGAAGCACAGCGGTTGAGCCAGCGCACCAAATACGACCTAGAGATGCTAAAAGAGACTGGCTTCGTAAAAGGAATAGAGAATTATTCACGGCACCTAGATGGACGGCAACCTGGGCAGCCACCTGCTACGTTGCTGGATTTCTTCCCGAAAGATTTTTTACTAATAGTAGACGAGAGTCATATGACTTTGCCGCAAGTGCGAGGTATGTACAATGGCGACCACGCTAGAAAACTAAACTTAGTAGAATACGGCTTTCGCTTGCCAAGTGCACTAGACAATAGGCCACTTACCTACGGAGAATTCCAGGCTCATATCAATCAAGCTATATATGTATCCGCTACGCCAGGTGAATACGAGCTAGAAGTGTCACCACAGCCTGCCGAGCAAGTGATCCGGCCTACTGGGCTACTAGACCCAGAGATAGAAGTACGATCATCCGACGGGCAGATAGATGACCTGATGGAAGAAATAGACCGCCGTATAGCTAAAGGTCAGCGCACATTGATTACTACGCTTACCAAGCGTATGGCTGAGGACCTAACAGACCACCTCAAAGAGCGCAATGTAAAAACCGCCTATATACATTCCGATATAGACACTTTGGAGCGGGGCGATATACTGCGCGACCTGCGTGCTGGTGTGTATGACGTGCTGGTAGGGATAAACTTACTACGTGAGGGCCTGGATCTGCCAGAGGTGTCGCTGGTAGCGATACTAGATGCAGACAAAGAAGGGTTCTTACGCTCTGAGTCCGCACTAATACAGACTATAGGTCGCGCGGCGCGACACGAAGAAGGCAAGGTAATAATGTACGCCAACTTTATCACTGAAAGTATGGAAAAAGCCATCACTGAGACCAATCGACGCCGCGAAATACAGCAAGAATACAATGCTAAGCACCATATCACGCCGCATTCCGTGCAAAAAGAGATCTCCGCAGGCCTACGCGCTATCATCCCGGAAAAAGAGCAGGCCACCAAGCTAGACATTAAGCGTGTGCCAAGAGACGAGCTGCCGGCGCTTATCAAACAGTTATCATCCGAGATGCAGCTAGCTGCTGCAAACTTAGAGTTTGAAAAGGCGGCGATGATAAGAGATGAGATAGAGAGAATTAAAGAATATATAGTTAAATAGTATACCTGAGATATACTTACTTCTGGCTGATTTTCCAAACTAGTCGAAACTCTTGAGACCATTATACCATACTTATCCTCAAAAGTCCATAAAAGATTTTATTCCGTATCATAGTTTCAAATGAATTTAGGAGAGACTGGAAGAAAGAAACTACTAACCCTATCTAGCTACGCACCGTATAGAAAGGCCGCCGAAGCGACTACCTTCAATCTGAGGATTAGGATTCAGTCTCCCACTGGCATAGAAGCGGAACCGGTACGATTCGGCACTATTATCCGTCACACTAGACCAATAGAGCCCGTAGTAGCCTACGCCACTCGAGCTACCATTCCAGTAGCCCCCATATACGAAATAGGTAGGAGCGTTTTGGATATTACCTCCAGTGCCAGCAGTGAAGCCCTGTGTGTTTACTAAGTTCTGGTAAGATTTGTCACCGCTATAGGTAGGTAGTCTCCAACCAGCTGGGCAGATAGATTGATTAACATCTTTCTGGATTGCAGCATATGACCTAGAGTTATTCATGGCTACAGCAGCAGTCCAGTTGTAGTAGTTACCTACGTGGTAGTGAGTGCTACCGACAGTAGCGGAGGGGTCTAATACTGTCATATTGCTGAGATTAACATTGCTAGTAGTCGCTGTGCCATTCCAGTAAAGATTGTCAGTCACTGTGCCATTCCAGTAAAGATTGCCTGGGTCGTAGGAGGATGGATCGGTATAAGAGCTAGTCCAGCTAGAAGTGGTGCTGGTGGATACGGTAGGTGTCCAGCTAGTGCCGATAGTAGAATTAGCTAGGTCTGTATCTGCACTGGTGTAGGTTTTGCCGGCTTTTATGTCTAGATCTAGATTCTGTGTCATCCAGATATTTTCGTCAGCAAGCTTAGCTACCCAATATTCTTTACCGTCACGCTGATCTATAGCTTGAAGCTCATCACCGTTATTTTTGAGTTTATTTTTAATAGCTTCTGGCTCTTGCATATAGAATATTTGTGGTTTCCCCACCGCATAGAAGATGATGACATTATTGTAAGTACCACTGGCTTGGGTGGAGGCAGAACGGGCAGCTATCTTGAAGTCTATAGCACTAGGCTGAGCTGGATCACTTATGTCTAGCAGTGGTTTAGTCTCTGCGTGCGATAAGCCTGAGTAAGTACTCCAGCTAGCGCCACCATCTGTAGAAGTACTATAGCCCCAGGTATTATCTGTGTCTAGAGCCTCTAGGCTTGCTGATGTGGCTATACTACTGAATTTGTTAGTTGTAGGTACTTGCGTAGTAGAGTTATCATGTACTAAGTCGGATGTATTGTAGTATGGGTCTGTAGATACTGTACTACCTACTCCAGCAGATAATACATAGCCATATGGAGTATTTGATGCTACTGTGACTGTGACCGCATTACTATCACTAGTAGTACCTGGTACTAGATTGTCTATAGTAAGAGCACCTGTAGATAGACTGATGGACAATGTAGGCTTAAAAGTAAAGGAGATATCTTCATTGGTACTATAGGATAGTGCATTTGCATTATTGGTATTATTTACTATATTAGTAGCACTGTATA
>JAFOJM010000028.1 GCA_017420185.1 Candidatus Saccharimonadota bacterium
GGCGAAGGTCCGAGTCTCTATTTTTTTAAGTTTTTGTGACAACAAAAATGGCGGATCCAACGAGACTCGCCCCGGAGCCGAAGGCGAAGGTCCGAGTCTCTATTTTTTTAAGTTTTTGTGACAACAAAAATGGCGGATCCGACGAGACTCGAACTCGCGACCTCTGCCGTGACAGGGCAGCGCTCTAACCAACTGAGCTACGAATCCAACCTATTGTTATTATATCGCACTTTTTTAAAAAATGCAATATCCGACCTGCTACACTTATATATATTACATCCCTGGTATCTTAAAAGCGCCTGGGTCCACGGCCTGTGGCACATATACCTGATCCTGCATAGCGGGTTGTTGCCCCAAAGACGCAGGCCGCCCCGACTCATTAGGCGTCGCCACACTCTCAAGCGCTGCAGTCGTAGCCGACGCAGAACTAGGCTCAGTTTGGTAGGTAGCTGCACTCTCAGGAGGCATCACTGGCACATCAGCACCAGCCGACCCAATACTAGAACCATTTATGTCTAGCGGTGGCGTAGGTGGTGGTGGCAATATCTCCTGTCCAGGCAATGGCATATAGTTCATCTCTGGTACGCCATTTGTCTCTGGCGTACTTGCTACTTGTGGTGCCATCATAGATGCAGGATTTGCTCCGTTAGCTACCGCGTCAATAGGCGTCGCACCCGGTATAGTAGCCGCAGCTCCTTCTACAGCAGGCAATACTGGCTCCACCGTATTACTGGCAGCCATTTCATTTGCCAGATTCGCCCCTGGCAGCTGCGTCCCCTCCGTATTAGTAATAGTATTAACGCTCATTTCATTGCTAAGTGGTGCTACCGGCGGCAGTGACGGAGAACCTAGTATACCACTATTGGACAGTACATCAGTTTCATTACTAGTAGGTGCCAAGTTGGGCGTTACTCCACTGCCAAAGTTCGCGTTAAGTTCAGATTCTACCGCTGTAGCCGTAACACCACCAGTCTCTATCTTTACTGGCTGCTCTACCGCTTCTGGCACTACCTCATTTCCAGCCTGAGTCAAGTCTGCAGCAGCCTCCTTCAGATCTTCTGCCAAAACATCCTTAGATATAGCTTCAGCTACCGCAACATCATTACCGCTATTATCTTTTAGCTCAGCCGAATTCTTCTCAATCTTAGCCTCCGCGACGACACCCTCTTCTTTATCAGCACCGTCAGGCCTTTCCACCCCCGCTATTTCATGTGCTATTTTAAATTTCGTCGGATCCTCACTTGCCTCTTCCGAATTCTTCTCTTTCGTTTCATACAACTCATTTTCCACATCTGGAGTAATATTTTTCGATACCAATTGCTGATTCGCTCCAGATTCCATCAATCTAGAAGCTATCTGCATAGTATCTGGCGTAGTCTTAGCGTTAGAAAATCTATTCGTCGCAGCCACTATACCAGTCAGAAATGCTGTCGCATCATCTTTCTCTATATTAGCTGCACCACTTACGCTATACAGCAACTTGGCTACCATCTCAGATACAGAGCTAGCCCGCTTGTCGTTCCACTCTATCTCGCCAAATTTACCAGGGTTCCCAGTAGTGATGTTTATTACCACCGCATCATGCATTATTCGTCCATGTTCACGCAAAGCCGAATCCAAATCCGCCCCATTCATTACATCGAGTGCCAAAACTAAATCTACGTTGTAATCACCATATGAAAATTCCAAATCTCTCGAATCTATCCGCGTCTTATACGGCGTAATGTATATCTTTACATATTCACCATCAAGTTTATATCGTAAATGATCTGCCTTGTCTTTATTCAAAGCTATCACGAAGTCCTGCAAACTATCCGCTGTAGATTCAAACGCTTTTTCCGGCTCCAAAAACTCCAACGCGTTCGGCGTAGCGCCAGAATAAATAGCCGTGGCCCGCTTGCCAAGCCTATCCAAATACAACGTCAGCCCTATTGCCGCCGCCATTTCATCCACCGATGGGTCGCTAGAAAGCGCCACCAATACATTTTTTGCTTCAAACATTTTATTTGCCACTTCTATCATAGCGTTCCCGCCGCCAACATTGCTCGGTGAAACAACGTCAGTATCCGAAACAGTAGAACTATTAGTGGGCACAGAATTCTGATCCATACCCCTATATTAGCATAAGCCCATATTTTACGCAATACTTTTCTTGCAGTCTGAAGTATTGCTGCATAATTCTCACTTTTTCCATTTTCCCTCTTTACTTTTTCTATAAATTGAGTTATAATACATACAAGTTATTAATTTTAATGTAAATAGGAAGAAAATGCCGATAATTAAATCAGCCAAAAAGGCCGCTCGGCAAGCAGAAAAACGCACCGAGCACAACTCAGAAATCAAAAAATCTATCAAAGCCGCTCTTAAGGCTTTCAAAGCTAACCCTACGTCAGCTACGCTGGCCAAGGCTCAGTCCGAATACGACAAAGCCGTCAAAAAAGATTTACTCAAGCCAAATACGGCATCACGTCGCAAGGCCAAGCTCCACAGCATAGCCAAGGCAGCCGGCGTTAAGCTAGAGAAATCCCCAGCCACCACCGCTGCAGCCAAGCCAGCCAAATCCACCAAGGCGGTCAAGGCTACAGCGAAGCCAGCCGCAGCAAAAAAGCCTGCACCAAAAGCCAAGGCTGCACAGAAGTAGATTTTAAATTCAAATCTAGCCTAGAGAGTTCTTTCAGAACTCTCTTTTCTTTTACCCCAGGACACGCCTTGTAGTCCTTCAGGGCTTGCGATATCATCAACCCACAAAACATTATCGGCTCCTCCTCGCTTTTCACCTTGTCTAGCATTTTCACTGCACGCACACCATCATTTTTCGCTACCTTATATATATCAAATACCAATTTCATATTTGGATTTACCGGCAGCTTATATTCTTTCCACTCTATTTTGTCTTTCAAAGTTTTATACGTAGCAGACCTTTTATCGATTTTAAGTTCAAAAATCACTATATTATGTACGGTATTCAAATATTCTGGCAACTTATCATATACAATCTTATTGCTAGTCATATCCCTTATCAATATATTCCGTTTATTACTAAAAAGAGAGTTTCCTAGGAACAAGCTCGGCAGGTCATCCTCTTTTAACTCCCCGCCGTCCACTATCTCATATTCATCGCCAAGCACCTTGTCTATGTCTCTGGTGGCACGCACCCTATCGTCACCATAATATACCCTTATCATTTCGTCTCCTTGTCGGAACTATCATAGGCGCCTGCTTCAGCATTTACAGAGAGATTTTGACATTTCGGGCAAATATGTGTACCCCTTCCAGCTACCCGTATCTTTGCTATTTTAGCTCCACATCTAGGGCATTCAGTCCCTTCTTTGCGAAATACCTTTGCAAATTTTTCCAAATAATCCCCCCTACTTCCATCAGCTCGCACATATGTTGCCATTGTCGACCCACCAGATTCTATAGATCGGTTCATCACATCGCAAGCCTCTTTCAAAAGCCGCCTCACCTCATCCTTACTTAAGCTTCCTGCTCGGCGCTCGGGATGAATTCCTGCCGCATACAGCGCCTCATCCGCATATATATTTCCAAGCCCACATATCACAGTCTGATCCAATATCACCGCCTTGATACAAGCCTTCGGATGTCGTTGTAATTTTGCATACAATTCCTCAACACTCATCTGCCAAGGTTCCTTGGCTAATTTCTTTACAAATTTATCTTGTTCTACCTCTGCAGTACGCATTACCTTCACAAATCCAAATTTTCTTTGATCATTAAAATACAACACCCCATCCGACATCCTAATTACCACACGTGTCTGCTTATTCGGCAACTTATCTACAAAATTCTCGCTTGGATGTCCAGCCGCATATCGTTCTGTTCCATCATATATTAACTGCCCCGTCATCCTCAAATGTATCATCAGAGATATTCCACCGCTCAAATCTATTATCAATGCTTTACCATATCGCCTTATTTCCTTTACGTTTTTACCTACTACATCTGCCACCTGTCCACAAAAAGATTTTTCACAATACACATCCACACCCACTATCTTTTTTTTCACAATATACTTTTCGAGCCCTCTACGGATAGTCTCCACTTCTGGTAATTCTGGCATTTTTCTCCTTTTCTCAATTTTAGCATATTTTCACCAAATTGTGGAAAACCCCCACATTTAGTGTAAAAAAGTACTTGACATACGCTATATATGGGGGCTATAATAAATAACATAACGGTAATACTAATAATAACGGCCTCAGGCCAGAAGGAAAAAATCATGAAAAAAATACTATACAAATCAGCCAACGACACAGCCAACTTTGACATAAAGCGCTTTGTCAAGTCTCTAAACAAATACGCTAAGATTTCTGAAAAGGAAGCCTTAGACGCACTCGCCGAGTTTGACCAATACGAAACTCTGCACGTTTCTTGCCTAGTAGAAGCAGGTATGAAATTAATCTCCGCAAAATCAGACACTGCTACCGCCAAAGAATATTTCGATGCCCACTCTGAGTATTTCGATGAAGGCAAATTCGAGCGCTTGCGCCGCATCACCGGCTATCTCGTAGGCACTCTAGACCGCTGGAATGACGCCAAAAAAGCCGAAGAATGCGCCCGCGTCAAGCATTCGGTCAACTCCGCCGTCAACGACGCCGAACGCTTGGCCGCCATAGAGACCCAAGCTATGGAACACAACATCGCCTACGCTACTCGCTAAGCACACAAATATGGCCTCTATAAGAGGCCATATTTTATGGTAGTTCAAGGTTACAACTCACCCCAGTTTTTTCCTGCGGTTACCTCCACGGCCAATTTTATTTTTAATTCTGGCGCCACTTTTTCCATCTCTCGCTTCAATACATCAGACACCTTCTCCGCAATACTCTCATCGCACTCCACCATCAAAGAATCATGCACTTGCATCACTAGCTCAGCACCCTCTGGCAAAGCTCTATCTACATTTATCATCGCCCGCTTCATCAAGTCCGCCTCAGTCCCCTGTATCGGCATATTCTGCGCCGCCCTCTCTGCCGCTTGCCTTATCAAGAAATTCGATGATTTTACATCCGGTGTCGGCCTACGTCTACCGTAATACGTCTCCACATATCCTCGCTCGCGCGCTTGTTTTAGTATCTCCTCCAACTTACGCTTTATTGGCGCTCGTAATTCAAAATAATTATCAATAAATTTCTTTGCTTCTGTCACTGACATTTTTGCCGCATCAGCTAGCCCCTTCACACTCATCCCATATAACACGCCAAAATTAATCACTTTCGCCGCCCTACGTTGCGCCTTAGTCACCTCCTCAAAAGGCACATGGAAAGCCTCTGCTGCAGTCTTGGTATGTATATCAATACCAGCATTAAAATCATCTATCAAAGCTTGATCGCCCGCCAATATTGCTGCCAATCTCAGTTCAAATTGCGAATAATCTGCCGATACCAACACCTTACCATCAGGCGCCACAAACCCCATCCGAATTCTTTTTCCTTCTTCTGTCCGCACTGGTATATTTTGTAAATTCGGATTTAGTGAAGACAGTCGCCCTGTAGCCGTAACATTTTGAGTGAACGTCGTGTGTATCCGCCCCTCTGCATCCGCCATATCTGGCATCGGTATTACATATGTAGATAGTAGCTTCGCAATTTCTCTATATCTTATTATTAATTCTATTATTGGATGCGTACCCTTTAGTTTGTCCAATTCTTTTGCGCCAGTAGAATATCCCCGTGTAGTTTTTTTAATTCCTTTAACTGATAATTTCAGATCCCCAAACAATACTTCGCTCAGTTGCACTGGCGAATTCACATTAAACACTTTCCTGGCCTTATCATATATTTGTTCTTCAATCTCTTTCGCCTCTGCAGTATATTCACTTTTTAGCCCCTCAAAATACTCTCGGTCAATCAGCATACCTTTTTGTTCCATTTTGTATAATACCGGGATCAAAGGCAAGTCGAACTTTGTCAATATGTCATATAACTTTGGATATTTACCATATTCTTTCAATTGTCGTCTATATTCATCCATCAGTAAAGCTAATCTCGGCACCTCTCGCACTAGTGGGTTCAACAAAAACTCCGCTTGAGTTAAGTCCCAATACGACTTACCGCCCAATATTTCCTTCGCTACCCCCTCATCGCTATGCATTAAAGTCTTAATGTCATAATCCACTATTGCATCATCAATAACTTCATATTCCTGACTATCTCCCAGTTCTTCATCCTTATCACTATCTACCATATCTTTGCTAATTCTTCGTATCAGGGAGTTAAATTCTAGCTTCTTTAATCCTTCTATCACCTTGTCTTTGTCAAATACAAAATCTTTCATTTCACTCAGTTTTACTGGTGCATCAAACATTATTCGCGCTAAATCCCGCGACATATATGCCGATTCTTTACCTTCTTCTAGCTTCGCACGTACCGCTCCACCAATATCCTCAATA